>JAGWBC010000263.1:4894-7463 GCA_021296115.1 Anaerolineae bacterium
CCGGGTTGTGGTTTTGCGCGCCGTTAATTCTTGTACGCAGACATCATTCGAGCGAATATCTAAACCCATGTTCCGCAGCGACCTGCTCCGACGCGAGGCGATACAAGGCTATCTCTTCATATTGCCCTGGTTCATCGGCTTCCTGGTATTCACCGCGGGTCCCTTGACCGCCGCGCTCGGTTTCAGCTTTACCGACTGGAATGGCGTCTCCGCCATCGAGTTTATCGGCTTAGAGAATTACATTCAGCTTTCGCGAGATTCGCGCTTCTGGCAATCGTTGAAGGTCACGCTGGTTTTCACCTTCTTTTACTTGATATTGAATCTCATCATCGGCTTCGCCCTGGCCATAGTGATGAATCAGCCCGTGCGCGGGATGCGGCTCTTCCGCACCATCTATTATCTGCCGGCGGTGCTCTCCGGCGTAGCGGTAGCCGTTTTGTGGTCCTTCCTCTTCCACCGCGAATTCGGCTCGTTGAACTGGCTGCTGGGCTTCTTCGGCATCAAGCGAATCGGCTGGATCGTCTCCGAGAGTTGGGCGCTGCCCTCTATCATCATCATGGAGCTTTGGCGCGTCGGCAGCACCATCATCATCTTCCTCGCGGGCTTGCAGGGCATCCCGCCCGAGCTCTACGAGGCGGCCGAGGTCGATGGCGCCAACCGGCGCTGGCGCCTTTGGAGCATCACCATCCCGCTGATGTCGCCAACGATATTCTTTGTGCTCATAGTCGGCTTTATCAACGCGATGCAGGTCTTCACGCAGGCTTATATCATGACGCGCGGCGGCCCTAATTACGCCACTTATTTCTATTCGATTAATCTCTATCAGACGACCTTCCGCGAGCTGCGGCTGGGTTACGCCTCAGCCCAGGCCGGCGTGCTCTTTGTCATCATCTTCTTCGTCACGCTCTGCATCTTGTGGGTCTCGCGTTATCGCGTCAATTACGAGTTGGTGTAGGACGCGTCATGGCCACGGCGACAGCATCAGCAACCAGCAAGAGTAAGAGCGGCGGCTTCTGGTCGCGCCGCAAACGGCTGCACTTGCAGAACCACCTGGTGACCTATTTGATACTGATCCCGGGCGCACTGCTCTTTCTTTATCCCTTGCTCTGGATGCTCTCCACCAGCGTGAAGCCCAAGGATCAGATATTCACCTACCCCATCGAATGGATCCCCCATACCTGGATGTGGTCCAATTACGGCGAGGTCTTCAACCAGGTCCCCTTCCTGACATACACCATTAACACCGCCGTTATCACCGTGATAGGCGTCGTGGGCACCTTGGTCGGCAGTTCGCTGGCCGCTTACGGTTTCGCCCGTTTTCGCTTTCCGGGCAAAGACGCGCTTTTCCTGCTGATGCTGTCGACGATGATGGTGCCGATTTGGGTGACGCTCATCCCGTCGTTTTTGATGTTCCGCTGGTTCGGCTGGCTGAATTCTTATTTGCCGATTCTGGTGCCGGCCTTCTTCGCCCAGCCCTTCTACACTTTCCTCTTGCGGCAGTTCTTCATGACGGTGCCCCAAGACCTGGAAGACGCGGCGCGCATCGACGGCGCCAATCGGCTGCAGATCTTCCTCAATATCATGCTGCCGCTTTCGCGCCCGGCGCTGGCGACCGTGGCCATCTTCGCTTTCTTCTTTTACTGGAATGAATTCTTGCTGCCCTTGATCTACATTCAGGATCAGAGCAAATTCCCCATTTCGGTCGGCATTTCGGCATTTATCTCCGAGTACCGCTCCGACTTCGCCTTGATGATGGCGGCATCGGGCATGGCGCTTGCGCCGCCAATGATCGTCTTCTTTCTGGCGCAGCGCTACTTCATCCAGGGCTTTGTCTTGAGCGGCGTCAAGGGATGAGCGGGAGATCGCCCGCCCAAACGCAAACTGAAAGGACGAGCCTTGACTCGCCCAATGTAGTGAAACCATGAAACTCCTGGAAATGACCGGCGGCGGGACCTCACGCGTGATTGACGCTGGCCCGCCCCAGCCACAAGCTGACGAAGTCATCATACAGACCGCGCGCTCGGCGATTTGCGGCAGCGAGATGAAAGCCTATCGCGGCGCAGGCATCGCCGGCGGCAACAGCGGCCATGAAGCGGTCGGCACTGTGGTCGAGCTGGGCGCGGGTGTCACGAGCTTGCGGGTTGGTCAGCGCGTCGGCGTCAGCGCAGTAGTCGGCTGCGGCGATTGCGCCCAATGCGCGCGCGGTCGCTACACCTGGTGCAAGGCGGCCAAGTCGCGCTCGCGCATGCACGCCGAGCAATTTGCCATACACGCCCGCTGCTGCAGCATCCTGCCCGACGATCTGCCCTGGGAGCCGGCAACGCTGCTGACTGGCGATGGCATGGGCGTGCCCTGGCACACAGCGAAGAAGATCGACCGCGCCGATATCGAGACGATCGTGGTCATGGGACTGGGTCCCATCGGCTTGGGCAATGTCTTGCTGCAAGCGCATCTGGGGCGGCGCGTCATCGGCGTCGACCTCGTCGACTACCGCGTTGATCTCGCGCGGCAGTTGGGCGCGGATGTCAGCATCAAAGCCGATGACTCGCTGATTGACCGGATCATGCGC
>JAGWBC010000263.1:7563-9736 GCA_021296115.1 Anaerolineae bacterium
TGCTGGCGCCCAGCCGCGATTTCAATCAGCGCGAGATCTGGGCGGTCGGCTGCTGGTACTATTTCATGAGCGAAGTGCCTGAGATGATCGCGCTGTGGCGGGGCGGCCTCGATGTGACGCGCATGATCACGCACCGCTTCCCGCTAGCTGACGCGCCCTCGGCATTTGAGCGCTTCGACCGCGGCATGACCGGCAAGGCGCTGCTGCGCCCGTGATTGCCGCGCGTCGGCTTTTCCCGCTTGATTGCACTGGCCTGCGCGATTCGTTATACTCCCCCTGTTGCAAGTTTTCCTGTTAAATGCTCTAAAGGAGTGTACAAAATGAACCGCTTTAAGTATGTCCTTGCGCTGCTCGCAGTGCTGGTGCTGTTGGTTGGCGCCTTCACCGGCTTCGCGCAGGATGAAAAAGTGCTTGTCATCGGCTGGTCGGAAAACACCGACGCCTATGACCCGGCCAATGGCTTCACGCATTCAACGCATATCGTCAATCACGTGACCTACAGCCAGCTGGTGACCTTCCCCGATGAAGACGCTAGCCGCATCTTGCCTTCGCTGGCCGAAAGCTGGGATATTTCTGATGACGGGACGGTCTATACCTTCTCGCTGCGCCAGGACGCCACCTTCGCCAACGGCGATGATATCAATTCGGATGATGTTGTATTTTCGATCCAGCGGCTGCAGAATTTCAACGGCAACCCGTCCTTCCTGGCTGATGGCATTGATTCGGTAGAAGCCATCGACGATGACACGGTCGCCTTTACGCTGCCGGCGCCTCGTCCGTCCTTCTTGTCCGAGATTACCAGCGCCATATTCAGCGTCACCAACGCAGATGTCGTGCGGGCTAACGGCGGCACCGATGCCGAAGACGCAGCTGAAACCGATACGGCCGGCGCTTATCTGGACAGCACTTCGGCCGGTTCCGGTTCTTACGTGCTTGAGCAGTGGGATCCGCAAGACCGTACCGTTCTGGTGCGCAACGAGAATTACTGGGGCGAGCAGCCCTATTTCGATCGCGTGATCTTCATCCACATGCCGGAAAGCGCTACGCAGAAGGTCGCGCTGGAAGCCGGCGATATCGACTTGGCATTCGACCTGCAACCGGATCAAATCGCTGCCTTGGAAGGCAATGAGGATATCGAGATCTATCGCGGCATCAGCACCTTGACGCACTTTGTCATCATGAACACGGAAGAGGAGAAGAGTGGTCCCTTCGCCAACCCGACTGTTCAGTTGGCTGTGCGTTACGCGCTGGATTACGAAGGCTACAAGACCCTTTGGGGCGGCGTTAAGCCAGCTACCAACATGACGGCGGGTTTCTTCGGCAACCTCGGCGAAGAGGCGGCCTTCTCCCGTGATCTGGACAAAGCGCGCGAGTTGCTGGCGGAAGCCGGTTATGGCGACGGGCTAGACATGACGTTGGAATATCCCGACATGGTTTATGGCGGCGTCAGCTTCAACACCAACGCGCAAAAGATCCAGGCTGACCTGGCCGAAGTCGGAATCGACGTGACGCTGCAACCGGGTGAAATCCAGGTCGCGCTTGAGCGCTACCGCAGTGGCGACCATGGCGTCGGTTATTGGCTCTGGGGCCCGGACATACTAGATCCGCTGGATTTCCTCAGCTTCATGCCGCCCGGCAAGGTCGCGACAGAGCGCAACAACTGGCAGTTGGAGAGTTTGCCGCAGGATATCCAGGACATGATCGCCCGCACCAAAGTCGCCAGCGATCCGGACGAGCGCATGGCGCTCTTCACCGCGCTGCAAGAATACACCATGCAACACGGTCCCTTCGCGCCCTTCAACGTACCCGAGGTCGCGACCGCATATCGTTCCGATCTATTGGGTTATATCTGGCACCCGCACTGGCTGCTGGATGTCTCCATCTTGAGCCGCGGCATGTAGGCTGATTGCCGAACAAACGCAGGGGCGAGTCCTTGTTTCGCCCCATTGCAGAGTCAGAATTTGATACGGGCGGGCCCTTGGCTCGCCCATTTCAATTCAGCCGCACCTTTTATCGTCCCCGCCCTGATGTGTTACACTAAGCTTCGTTCCTAAAGCGTTGATTGGCTTCCCATGAGCTTTTTTCGGTATTTCATCCGGGGCTTGCTGCTGGTGATTGCTATTTTGCTGGGGATCTCCGTGGTCGCCTTCATCATCGCCTAGGCGATCCCGGC
>JAGWBC010000026.1 GCA_021296115.1 Anaerolineae bacterium
CGTACTTCACATATTCGATGGCGTCCGCCAAGGGATGTGCGTCCTGCAAATAAAGCGCTACGCGATCAGCCATGAGGATTCTCCACTTCGCTATTCATTACGTCTCACTCAGTATTATCCTTCAGAATCCGCCTAACTAGCAAATGTCGCCAGTTGGTCAATTGGCGCCGCACATGACCGGGAAGGACGGCAGATGACCAAAGTGTCCCTGATCCAGTATCTCCTGATATTCTCGCAAATCCTGCGGCACATCAATGTCCAGCGAAAGCCGATCGGATTGGAATTCTCGCACTTGCAGACCTGCGGCCCGCGCCATTCGCAGGTGCCGCCGGTAACTCCCGCCGCCGTAATCGTATTCGATGGCGAGGGGCGGCCGAATCAAGAGCGCGTTAGTGCCGTCCCGATTGCGGTCGGTCGCGATGACCAGCGAGCGATCAGCCGCCAAAGCGATCATATCACGCAGGTCTTCCGCATTGATGAAGGGCAAATCCGCCGGCAGCACCAGCACCGCATCGGCGCGCCAGCTCTTTACCACCATGGTCGCGCGCAGCAATGCCGGATTCAGATTCGACATGGCGCCCTCTTGCAAAGTCTTGGCGCCCATTTCGCGCGCGATCGCCAGCGCCTTGGTATCGCGGGAAATAACCAGCACGCCCGTTACCTGCTGGATGGTAGTGGTCACCGCCAAGACATGCCGAAACATGGCCTGGGCCAATTCAAAGCGCTGATCGGGAGAAAGGACCGGCGTCAGGCGGCTCTTGGCGTATATCAGCGGCTTGACCGGGATGATGGCCCAGAGGCTCATAGAGCCCACCCGGCGATCCACTCCAGCGTGTTGCGCGCCAAATCGTCTTTGGCTTTTGTATCCATCATGAGCGTATTCAGCTGCACTGTGCGCAGGTTGTCAGCGCATAAAGGCTGGTTGCGAATGTCATTGACGAAGCCGTCAATGATGTCGCCGTAAAAGCGCGCAAGGGCCGCCTCGGAAACATCCAAGCCCAACTCGGCCATGATCTTGGCCGTCGGTCCCTTGACGGCCGCGCCGGCAATGATAGGCGTGATGGCCACGACCGGCGCGTCCGCGACTTTCAGCGCTGTTCGCAGGCCTGGCACAGCCAGAATCGGCGCGACCGACAACCAGGGATTGGATGGCGCGATTAGAATAACATCCGCCGTTTCAAGAGCGGCTGAAACTGCCGGCGACATAGCTGCCCTTTCGCAACCTTTGTGCTCTATTGACTTTACGATGGGCTGCCAGCGATGTTTCACGAAGTATTCCTGAAAACCCAATTCTCCGTGTTGCTCTGTCTTGATGATTGTCGGGATTTCGTCATCGCACATGGGCAGCAGGCGCGCTGTAATGCCCAGGCGCTGGACGAGACAGTCGGTGACCGCAGTGAGCGAATGCCCGCGGCGCAGAAGTTGCGCGCGCAGCAAGTGAGTGGCCAGATCTTTATCGCCCAGCCGGAACCAGGGCTCGACGCCGTAGTTTTGCTCCAGGCTCTTTAATGCAGCGGTGGAGTCTTCGGCGATTCCCCAGCCCTGTTCCGGGTCCGCCAAGCCGGCCAGGGTGTACATCACGGTGTCCAAATCGGGGCAAATTTTCAGGCCCAGGTGGCGGAAGTCGTCGCCGGTGTTGACGATGAATGTCAGCTGCTCGGGCGCGACGACCTGCATCAAGCCGCTCGCCAATTTGGCGCCGCCTACCCCGCCGATCAATACCGCAACTCTCATGCCTAACGCCAAATCGTTCTCGTTTCCCAAGTTTCGCGGTCGCGCGTCCGCTGCTGCGCTGGAAAACCCAGCGTAATCAGACCTTGCGGCTGCCAATCGGCCGGCAGGTCCAGCACCGAAGCGACCAGATCTTGACAGAAGAGCGGCGCGCACATCCAGCAGGCGCCCAAACCCAGGCTGGCCGCCATCAGCAAGATATTCTGCCCGGCCATGGCCGCGCTCTGTTGCGCCATCGTGCGCTCGTGGGCCTTGCGCCGCTCGTCGCCGTAGTTGTCCATATCTTGCAGCGTCAAACACAGCAGAATTAGCAGCGGCGCCCCGGTGATCCGCTGGTAAGAACGCTCGACATCGGCGTCAATGACCGCTTGCGGAAGCCTGTCAGCGGACAAATCGCTGCGCAACTTGGCGCCCATTTCGCGCGCCAGCCGCTCTTTGGTCGCCGTTTCGCTGATGACCGCGAAGCGCCAGGGCTGGCGATTGTGAGCCGACGGCGCCCAGACGGCTGCCTCCAGAATCTGCTCGATATATTCGCTGGGCACCGCGTCGGCATGATAGCGCCGCAGTGAACGCCGCCCGCGAATAAGATTCGATAATTCGGGGGCCTTCATGGCCGGGCTAGCGATAGAGATCATGTTTGGCTGCGCGGATCATATCGGTCGCCCGTCCCTGCTCAGAATGCAAATCCAGCCCGCGGATTAGGACGGCCGGCAAACCTTCATCGGCCTCGCCACAGAGAAGGTGGGCCGCCGAAGCCACCAGATCGGCATAAGCCACTTGCGTCACCTCGAACACGCGGCCATATAAGTCGCGGCTACCTCGCAAGTCTTGCACGGAAGGCAAACCGGAAACGCCAATGGCGACGCCGACATTGCCAACACGAAAAGCGCGTCCATGCGTATCGCTGATGACCACGGCCAGGTCGACGCCCAGTCGCTGGCGCAATCCGGCGCGAATCCGGTCGGCTGACCCGTCCGGATCCAGCGGCAGCAGCAGCGCGGCCTCAGCGCCGTCTTCAATATTGCTCTGATCGATGCCGGCGTTGGCCGAGACAAATCCCAGGCGGTGCTCGGTCACCAGGACGCCCTTGCGCTTGCGGGAGACGCGCTGCGATTCGCTCAAAATCAATTCAACCAGGCGCGGATCTTTGCCGGTCTCCGCCGCCAGCGCGCCAGCATCCGGCGACGGGCAGACGCTATCCAGCGCCACGTAACGCCCTTCGGCCTTGGCGACGATCTTGGAGGCGATCACGAGGACGTCTCCGTCGGACAATTGCAGTCCGGCCGACTCCGCCCGCGATACCAATATATCAACGAGATCATCGCCGGCTTTGATCAGCGGGATAGCCGGTATCGCCCAAGCGGCGAAGGTTGGCGCGCTGGCCATGGCTAGGCGTCCAATCCGCTTATGCGAATGCCGGCGCCTTTTACCTTGTAGGCGCGGTTGATGTGCAAGAGGATCGGCGTCAGCGATTCCGCCGCCACCGCATTCTTCAAGGGACCGGCGTCGATGGCGCGCATGCCGGCCGCCGCTACCAGATCGGACACGCTGGCCTTGGCCGCATCGCTGTCGGCGCAGACCAGCACATCGCAGTCCACAGCGCGATCCAACTGCCTGAGCTTGACCGCGCTCACATTCTGAAAGGCGGCGACTACCGTGACATCGGCGCCGAGAATCGCCTGCGCTTCCAGGGCGGCTGCTCCGCCAGCGGGCAGATTCACCGCCATAATCTCGGGCGGACGCAGCGGCACGGTTAAGTCAACCAGAATCTTGCCGCGACACTGCTCGCGCACGCTCTCCAGCGTTGGTTTATGCGCGCTATAGGGCACGCTCAATATCACGATATCGGCGGAAGCGGCTGCTGCGGCATTTGCCTTTCCCTTTAGGAAGTCGCCGCCCAATTCGGCGTTCATTTCGGCCGCGCGCGTTTTCGCCTTGCTTTCTTCACGCGAGCCGATCACGACCTGATAGCCGTTCAGGGCCCAGCGCATCGCCAAGCCGGCGCCTTCTTTGCCGGTCCCGCCCAATATCGCCAGTGTTTTCATCGTTGCCTCGGTTTGACTGCCCCTTCAAGAGCTAGGATTGTAAAGTATCTTGGGCAATTCGCGTATAGCGCTCCCATACTTTTGGCGCCAGCGCCAGGGCTTCGGCGGCGATTTCCGCTTCGTCCAGCGTCAGCAGTTGCCGGTCGCGCATCAGAACTTGACCCGCGCATATCGTAGTCGTGACCATTGAGGCTTCAAAACCGAAGAGCAGGTGCCAGGGCAAATTGCCCGCGTGCAAGGGCGTGAAGGGCTGATAGTCGACAAAAATCAGGTCGGCGACTGCGCCGGGCGTAATTTCGCCGATGGTTTGGCCCGGGAAAAACTTCTGCATCAGCCGGGCGTTGTTGTCCCAGGCCATTTGAGCGATAGCCATGCCGTCAGCGCGGCGCGGATCGCGATTCACCACTTTGTGCAACAAATAGGCGGCTTTCCATTCAGCCCACATATTATTGCTGAAGCCGTCATTGCCCAAACAGAGCTTGATGCCGGCTGCCAGCAAGCCGTCGATATCGGCGGCGCCTACGCCGTTGTTCATATTGGAGCGCGGCTGATGGCTGACCCAAACGCCGCGATCCAGCAGAATATCGCGCTCGGCCTCGTTGATATGGACGCAATGGGCGGCGATGGTGGAATCTCGCCAAATGCCGTACTGATCCAGGCGCTCGACCACGCGTAAACCGCTGCGGCTGAGGCTGTCGGCTTCGTCCGCCTCATGCTCGGCCACATGAATATGAAAACCGCCCTCGTCCGGCATGGCTTCTGCGCAGGCGCGCAAGCTTTCGTCGTTCAAGGTCAAGCTGGCGTGAAGGCCAAAGGCGCCGCGAAGCCGCGGATGGCCGGCCGACGCGCGCAGGAAGCGCATATTCTCGGCGATACCGGCCCGCATTTTATCCCTGCCGTCGCGGTCCGTCACTTCATAGCAGAGGACGGCGCGCAAACCGGCCGCATCAACCGCAGCGCCGATGACATCGAGGCTGTCGTCGATGAAGTTTGGGCTGGCGTGATGGTCGACCAAGCTGGTCGTACCGTGTTTGACGGCGTCCACCAGGCATACCAAGGCGCTGGCGCGCACGCTGTCGCGGTCCAGGGCTTTATCCAGCGGCCACCACAAGCGCTGCAAGATTTGCGGAAAGTCTCGCGGCGGCGCGCCCGGTATAGCCAGGCCGCGGGCGTAGGCGCCATAAAAGTGCGTATGCGCGCAGATGCCGCCGGGCATGAGGTATTGGCCGCGGGCGTCGACAATGTCGGCCGCCGGATGCTGCGCCTCCAGGTCGGCGCGGCTGCCGATAGCGCCAATACGGTCGCCGTCGATATACAAGGCCGCATCTGGCAAGACCTGAGGCTCGGCGCCCAAGGTAATTAGCTTGGCGTTGACGATTAACATAGACGATCTCTCCCCTTGCCCCTTGGGGTCTAATTCCGCAGCGCGTGATAGACGCGATCGACATAGAAGTCGCCGGCGCAATAGAGATCGGCGATCGTCTCGGCGCTGATGAAGCGATCCCAAGTGGTGCGGATGAAACTGATGGGGCGCGCCGGGACATTTGCGATCGGCGGGTCCTTTTCAACCAAGTTTCGGAACTGCAGCTTGAAATAGATATCCGCCGACCGTTTGTCTTCGCCGGGCAATAAGTCGGCCCGCCGCGCCAACTCCAAGCCGGTGACGCGCGCGAAGTAGGCGATGGCGCCGCCGCGCCCGTGGAATACCTTGCCGCTGAGGAAGAAGGCGATGTATTCGGCGTTCAAGCCGCGCGGCAACTGCCGCTCCGGTATGCGATACCAATGCTGCCGGCGGGCGATTTCAAAGTCTTTTTTCCGGTTGAGCACCCCGACCAGCACTCGGTCGTCGGCGTACATAAGCGTCCCTGATCTCTCTTTTTACGTACTGCGACTCGCGGTAGCCGGCCGCCTTTTTATTTTGCGTTTGCGCGCCAGCCATTCTCGCTGCCGCCGAGCGGCTGATCTCAATGCCCCCGCTGCTCGAGCAGGCGCTTGTCGATTTCCGCCACTTGCTCTTGATGGCCGATCCACCAAGCCGGATCTCGTTGCGCGTCCAACTCGGCCACCGACTTGCCTTGCTGCTCCACCCAGGTGTAATACTTGAGATTGTGCCAACGCTCGCGGGCTTCGCGGCTGCCTTCCATGACCCAGTCGGTCCCGGCGCGGTGGAAGACGCCGTTGACCATGGCCGTGGCCTTCGCTTCATCCAAGGGCCCGTGCTGGTCGCGCAACTGCGCCATGACCGAGCCGTAACGCTCCATGGCGTCGGTGGCGACGGTGACAATGACATCGTCGCTCTTCATATCGTAAAACCTGGCTGTTTTGATAGCCCCAATAATATTGCAGATCCCGCTGATGCCCAAAGTCTGCGACAGCTGGTCTATCAGCTGCGGCGCCAGGCCGAATCGCTCCGCCAAGACTTGCCGCCCGGCTGCTTCGGCCAAGACGCGCAGCCCCTTCAGGGCATCCCTATCGTCGATGGCCATCAGCGCGTCCATGTTCAAGACATTGTGGATCCAGGTGACGTGTTTGTCGCCGATGCCCTGTATCTCATGCGCGCCATAGCCGTTATTATACAAGGTCGGGCACTGAATCGGCTCCAGGCCGACGATCTTGTGGTCGCGCCAGACTTGCTTGAGCCGGTCGCCGGCGGCGATTGTGCCCGCGCTGCCCATGGCCGAAACAAAGGCCGAGATCTTGCCGGCGCCGATGCCCTCGGCTTGCAGCTCGGCCGCCAATTCCACCAGCGTATTGCCAGTGACGTGGTAATGAAAGCGGTAATTGCCCATCACTTCGAATTGGTTCAGCACACGAATCCGGGGATCGCTGCCGCTTAAGCGCTTGACCTCGTCGTAGATTTCTTTGACGTTGCTTTCGCTGCCGGCGGTCCGAATGATGCCGGCGCCATAGCTGGTGATGCGGTCGAAGCGCTCCTGGCTCATCTCTTCCGGCAACACCACAATACTGTCGTATTCCATGCGGCAGCCGATGAAGGCGCCGCCGATGCCGTAATTGCCGGTCGAGGGCCAGACCAGCGTATGGACATTGGGATCCACCTCGCCCAGCAATTGTTTCTCCAGCAGAACGGAATAAGCTGCGCCGACCTTGTGGCTGCCGGAAGGGAATTTACCCCCGTAAATCAGAACAATGCGGGCATCGACGCCGGTGAGTTCGCTGGGCAGGACCAGGTGATAGACGCGTTCGCGCGCGTCGCGCCAAGTGATATTATAGAGGTTCAAGGGATTAAGCGGGTCGTCTTCCAGGGCCGCCAGGGCATCAGCGCGCAGGGACGGATCTATCGTTTGCGGGTGAAGCATTTCTTCGAAGCTGGGACCGGTGACCATGAAGCTCTCCTCAACTCGGGCCGGAAGCATCGTCTTCCATCAGGTTCAGCTGACGCTCCAGCAGGCGCATTTCGTTTAACATTTCGTTCCGCTGCCTGGCCCACTTTCGATAAAGGCGCCTGTCTTCGGCGGACATGTCTTCGCTTTTGCCGCCGTTGGCCATAATCAATTCGTCAATCTTGCTGTCGAGCGCTTCATAAGCCTCCACCAGCTGACGATAATGCGCCACCAGCGCCAATTGCCCTTTGTCAGACGCCGTCATTACGCGTCTCCTCTTCCGCTTGATGCGGAAACGCGGCCGAAACCTGCATGCGCTGCGTCGGCGCCTGCGCTCGCCGCAATCCTGCCGTTGAGGCTACCACATACAAGGGTCGATCGCGCGATTCATTATAGGTGCGCGCTACATACTGGCCGATGACAAAAAGAAAAAACAGTTGGAAGGAACTCAGCAGCAGGAGCAAGATGATGGTCGTCGCTTGCCCGCCAAAGAATTCCTCGCCGCGCGCCAGGCGCAAGAACGACACAATGGCGCCGACGACCAAGGATGCGCTAGCCAATATAAAGCTGACATAAATCATTATTTGCAGGGGAAAGAACGAGAAACTGGTGACGGCGTCCAATGCGAAAGCGATCATTTTACGCAAGGGATATTTGGTCTCGCCCCAGGCCCGCTGCTCACGAACATACTCGACGCCGGTCTGCTTAAAGCCCACCCAGCTGGTCATGCCGCGCACGAAGCGATGGTGCTCGCGCATTTGCCGCAGCACCTGGGCCACCTGCTCGTCCATCAAGCGGAAATCCCCGGTATCCACAGGAATGTCAATGTCAGTAATGCGATGGATCATACGATAGAACAACTTGGCCGTGAATCGTTTCCAAAAGCTCTCGCCGCGGCGCTCCGATCGCACCGCGTAGACAACCTGGAAGCCTTCTTTCCATTTGTCGGCCAGCCGCGGAATCACAGCTGGCGGATCTTGCAGGTCGGCGTCGATCAAGATGACGGCTTTTCCGCGAGCATAATCGACGCCGGCTGTGACCGCGATCTGATGCCCGAAGTTGCGCGCCAAGCCGATCACACTCAAACGGGAATCGGCCGCCGCCAATTGCAACATGATTTCCTTAGATCCATCCGTACTGCCGTCATCCACCAGCAGCAATTCCCAGCTCTCGCCGGTCGAATCCAGCGCGAGCGCCACTTCATCGCAGAAGCGCTGCAAATTGCCGGCCTCGTTATAAACCGGCGCGACTATCGAATAAACCGGTCGCGCGCTCATAATAGTCCCGCGCTCCCCAGCGCCCCGCGGACGGCCGCGATGTCCGCAGCGACCGCTATGCCGCCGCCTACCGACTCGCGGGCGCGGGCGATATCCTTCAAACCATTGCCGGTGCTCAAGAGGCAGACGCTTTCTTCGGCCTGAATGATCTTTAGCTGAAGCGCGCGCTCCAAGCCGGCGAATGCGGCTGCGGCTGCCGGCTCGGCAAAGACGCCGCTCAGCTGGGCAAATTTTGGTATGGCCGCGCTGATGGCCGCGTCCGAAACCCGTACAAAGGCGCCGCCGCTCTGACGCACAGCGCGCAAAGCCTTGGCGCGATCGCGGGGCAATTCCGAGGCGATGCTGTCGGCGATGGTCGCGACCGGCTGCCGGCTAATATCTTCCGGCGCCAGCCCGGCGTCAAAGGCCTCCGCCAGCACAGCGCTGCCCTCGGCTTGCACGCCGATCAAGCGCGGCATTCGCTCAATCCAGCCCAGGCGCATTAGATCGCTAAATCCTTTGTGCACACCGCTAATGATACTCCCGTCGCCGACGCTTGCCACCAGGACATCGGGCGCATTCCAGCTCAATTGCTCGGCGATCTCCAGGGCGACCGTCTTTTTGCCTTCAGTGGTAAAGGGATTGACGCCGGTATTACGCGAATACCAGCCTTGTTCCTCACAGATAGCCAGGCAAAGCTCAAAGGCATCGTCATAGCTGCCATCGACCAGCAGCACCTGCGCGCCGTAGACCAGCAGTTGCGCCACCTTGGCCGCAGGCGCCGCAGCCGGCACAAAGATGACCGTCTTAATCGCGGGCAGGGACGCGCCCAAACCCGCCAGGGCCGCCGCCGCATTGCCAGTGCTGGCGGTGCTGACGACATTGATGCCGGCTTCCAGCGCCCGCGCCAATACCAAAGCGCTGGCTCGATCTTTCAGTGAACCGGTGGGGTTGGCGCCGTCGTCTTTGACCCAAACCCGTTTTAGGCCGAGAAGGGCCGCGATGCGGGGCGCCTCGTACAAGGGCGTCCAGCCCACCGAGAGCGGCGGCACACGGCTTTCGCTCGCGATCGGCAGCAGTGCCCGGTAGCGCCAGCAGTCGCTTGAGCCGCCAAGGGTCAGCGCATCGCGATCCAGGCTGGATCGCAGCGCCTCGTAATCGTACAAGATGTCGAGCGTGCCCAATTCGCCATGCCGCGGACAGGTGTAAGCGACCTCATCGACCGCGTAGGCGCAGCCGCCGATGACACAGCGCAATGTCTTAATTTCGGCCATCACAGCATCAGCTTGAAAGACCGACATTCAGTCAGTGCCGGCGGCGCTGGCTGCGTCATCATCAGCTCTACCCGCCCGGCACAATCTGCGTGCCCGTCTCGCGATGCAAGGCGCGCGTGATATTCGACGGGTTGGTGATGATGGCTCGGGGGCCGCCGCTATGAACGAAGTCAATCGCCGCTTCAATTTTAGGGTACATGCTGCCGCGGGCGAAGTGTCCTTCGTCCAGGTAACGCCGGGCGTCTTCCAGGGTAATGGTATCCAGCGGACGCTCAGTCGGCTTGTTAAAATCCAGGCTGACGCGCTCGACGCCGGTCGAAATCAGCAGCAAATCGGCGCGCAGGGTTTGAGCCAGGGTACTGCTGGCGCGATCTTTGTCGATGACGGCGGCGACGCCGCGCAGGCTGCCGAATTCGTTGCGCACCACCGGCACGCCGCCGCCGCCGCAGACAACAACGATGTACCCGGCCAGTACCAGGGCCTGAATGGCGTTGATCTCGTTGACTACCAGGGGCTTGGGCGAGGCGACCACGCGGCGCCATCCGCGGCCGGCATCTTCCATTACATGCCAGCCGTCAGCCTCGGCCTCGCGCGCTTCCGCCTCGGTCAAGAAACCGCCGACCGGTTTGTCCGGATGGGCGAAGGCCGGGTCCTTGGGATCTACGCGCATCTGCGTAATCAGGGTGGCCACGGTATGGTTCATGCCGACGCGCCGCAGCGAATTGTCGAGCGCTTGCTGCAGCATATAGCCGATGCTGCCTTGCGTGTCCGCCACCACCAAATCGAGGGGCACCTCGTGGATGCCGGCTTCGCGTTTGGCGATCTCGGAGCGATTCATGATGTAGCCGACTTGGGGACCGTTGCCATGTGTCACCACGACTTGCCAGCCGTCCGCGATCATATCGGCGATATGACGGCAAGTTTCGCGCACAGCCTCCCATTGGCTGTCAATATCCGGATCGCGCGGGTTGGGGATCAGGGAGTTGCCGCCGATCGCAACCACTACAAGTTTGTCAATCATTTTCAGCGTCTCTCAAAATCATCGACCGACTGCTTGCGTGTCAACGCGGCGACGGCGCGGGCAGGAAGATGACACGGATCTTAGCGCATCGTCAGGGCCATAGCCGCTTTCTGCACATGCAGTCGATTTTCGGCCTCATCATAGACAACGCTTTGCGGACCGTCGATGACGCTGTCGGTCACTTCAATATTGCGGTCCGCCGGCAGGCAGTGCATGTAGATGGCATGATCATTAGCCAGCGACATGCGGCGATCGTCGGTGATCCAGTCGCTGTATTGGGCGCCGATCGCAGCCGATTCGTCATCATCTTCGGTCGTCAGCCAGCTGCCCCAGCTCTTGGGATAAAGAATGTCGGCGCCATCGAAACCGGCGTCGAAGTCGTCAATGATCTCGAAGGAGCCGCCATGCCGGCGAGTATTCTCTCTCGCCTGCTCGACGATGTCCGGCATCAGCTTGTACTCGGGCGGCCGCGTCAAGCGCAGGTTCATGCCAAAACGCGACATCAGCAGAACCAGGCTCTGGGGCACCGAAATCGGCTTCTGATAACTGGAGGCATAGGCCCAGCTGATATTGATGGTCTTGCCGCGCAGGTCGCGCCCGAACTTCTCCTGGATCGTCATCAAGTCGGCCAGAATCTGAAATGGATGATAGATGTCGCATTGCATATTGAGCACGGGCACGCGACTGGCCTCGGCCACATCGTTGATATAGGCATTGCCGAAGCCCCAATCGCATTGGCGGATGGCGATGCCGTCGGTATAGCGGCCGACGATTTCGCCGATTTCTTTGGCCGTATCGCCGTGGCTGATCTGCGTCGTGCTGTGGTCGATAAACTGCGCGTGGCCGCCCAGCTGCGCCATGCCGGCTTCAAAGCTGATGCGCGTGCGCGTGCTGGTGAAGAAGAAAAGCAGCGCCAGCACTTTGTCGCGCAACAAGGCGTGAGGCTCGCCCAGCGCGCGCTTGCGCTTCAAATCCCAGGCGACATCCAGCAAGGTTTCAATCTCTTCTCGTGACCAGTCTTGCGTGCTAATGAGGTCGCGACCTCGTAAATCCGTCTGCATGTATATTTCCTCTTTTCTTTGATGGTTTATGGCGTCATCTCTGTTAGCTAGGCGCCCGTATTATCTCGACTGCAAACTGCGCATCAAACCGGCTTCAACTGGATGCGGCGCCATTCATGGTCTGCCGCAGGATAGCCGGGAAGAGCGCGTACCATTCGGTGGAGCGCACTACATCTTCAAGCGGCACCTGATCCAATACAGTATGCGCGTGAATCTCGTTGCCCGGCGCGAAGCCGATGCTGGGAATGCCGGCTTTGCCAGCCCAATAAATGCCGTTGGTCGAGAAGTCCCATTTGCCGGTATCGACCGAGCCATAAAGCACTTCAGCCGCCGCCAGGCCCGCCCTGACGATCGGTTCGTCTTCTTCAAAGGCCCAAGCCGGATAGACCTTGTCCAGCGGAAAAACGAAACCGGTATAACTCGGCTCGTCATAAAGCAGGATCTCGGCGCGGATATCATCGCGTTGGCCGATGATCGCGCGCAGCCGCTGCAATTCCGTCTCCGGATCTTCGCCGAAGGTGATGCGGCGGTCGACGTATATGGTCGCCTCATCGGGCACGGCGTTGATGCTGGGCGTCTTGACCTCCATATCCGTGACGGTGATGCGGCCCTGGCCCAGAAAATCGTGATCGCCCAATTCCGGCTCGATGTGGCTGATGCGCTCAATGATGGGCAGCAACTTGTAAATGGCGTTGTCGCCCAGGTAATTGCTGGCGGCGTGGGCGCTCTTGCCTTTGGCCACGATCTTGAACTCGACCCGGCCCTTGTGTCCGCGGTAAATCTGCATCTTGGTCGGCTCGCCGATGACGACGAAATCAGGCTTGATGCCTTCGGTCTGGACGAAGGCCTGGGGCGCTTGCCCGTCATTCCATTCTTCCATATTGCCAAAGTAGAAGGCGGTGAAGCCATCGAGCAAACCCAGGTCGCGGGCCAGCGCCAAGCCATAGACCATACCCGGCGTGCTGCCCTTCTCATCGCAGGCGCCGCGGGCGTACAAGATGCCGTTCTCGATCTTGCCCGTGAAGGGATCCCATTCCCATTCGTCCGGGTCGCCAATGCCCACCGTGTCGATGTGGCTGTCATAAAGCAGGATTCTGTCGCCGCTGCCAATGCGCCCGACGATATTGCCCATTTTGTCCCAGAATACTTCGTCGAAGCCGAGCTTGGTCATCTCCGCGGCGATGCGTTCGCCGCAATCGCGAATTTGACTATCCATGCTGGGGATGGCGCAGATCTCGCGCAAGAATCTGACGATTGGCCGGCGCTGTTCTTCAACTTTATGCCGCAACTCTTGAAGTTGATTGTGGTCTACCATGTCGATACCTATGCGTTGCTCAATCTATTAGTCATCTACTTTAACCAAAAACGGCGAAAAATACAGTCAATTTTACACAAAGAGATCCACCAATTTGAACTGCTCGACATTGACCAAGCCCTGATCAGTCAATTTCAGCTTGGGAATCACTTCCAGCCCCATAAAGCTCATGACCATGAAGGGATCGCTCATACGGTTGCCCAGCTCATGCGCCGCCGCAATCATGCGGTCGTATCGCGCGCGCACAACTTCGATGGGCAAGTCGCTGAGCAAGCCGGCGATGGGCAGAGGCAAGGATGCTAAAACCCGCTGACCATCAGCCACGACAAGACCGCCGCCCATTTCGGCAATCGCGCTTACGGCGGCGCCCATGCTGATATCGTCGGCGCCGATCACCGCCAGGTTATGGTGATCATGGGCCACGGTGCCAGCGATGGCCCCGCGCTTTAAGCCGAAGCCCTTAATGAAAGCCAGGCCGATGTCGCCGCTGGCGCGATGTCGTTCCAGCATGGCGAACTTGAGAATGTCGCGCTCAACATCGCTGACCACAGAGCCGTCGACAATTTTGGCGTCTGCCACCAGGCGCTCGGTGACCACTTGGTCGGTAATCGTTGCAATGACGCGGATTATTTTGCTCTCCGCCGGCACAGCGAAATCCGGGGCAGCCGAAGACAGATTCACTGTACTGCGCAGGTCGACGCGGCGCGGCGGTCCGGATTCGGCCGTCATTTTCCCGTTCTCGGCTACCAGAATACCGCCACGATAGACTTGCTCTGGCCGAAAGTCGCGCAAGTCCTCGACAACCAGCAAATCGGCGTATTTGCCCGGCGCGATTGCGCCGTATTTTTTGAGTCCAAAGTGGCGGGCGGTATTGCTGCTGCCCATGCGGATAGCCAGCAGCGGGTCGATGCCCTCGGCGATGGCGATGCGTATCATGTGGTCGATCGAACCGTGATCAATCAGATCGGCGGGAATGCGGTCATCGGTGCAAAAGCAAATGGCGCCGTGATTGGCTTCGGTCACCAGCGGCAGCAGGGGTTTGAGATTGCGGGTCGTTGTGCCCTCGCGGATGAAGATCGTCAAACCCAGCCGCAGCTTCTCGCGCGCTTCCTCCAGCGTGGTGCATTCGTGCTCGCTCTGCACGCCGGCGGCGACATAGGCGTTGAGCATGAGGCCGCTCATATCCGGGGCATGACCGTCCAGCGCCAGATGCTCGAACAGGGCGATCTTGTCGAGCATGCCTTCATCGCCCAGCGCCACGCCCGGATAATTCATCAGTTCAGCCAGGCCCAGCACCCAGGGATGATCAACCAACTGCGCCAGGTCTTCCGCTTCCAGGCGCGCGCCCGAGGTCTCCATATCGGTGGCGGGCACGCAGCTTGATGCCATGACAAACATATTAAGCAGACCATGCTTGGCCCGTTCGAGCATATAACGCATGCCTTCCAGGCCCAGGACATTGGCGATTTCGTGGGGATCCGTGATCACTGTGGTGACGCCATGCGGCAGCACCGCCCGCGCGAATTCCGCCGGCGTGACCAAACTGCTTTCGATGTGCACGTGCGCGTCTATGAGACCGGGAGCCACGAACTTTCCCGTCAAATCAACTTCTTGCCGGCCACTGTAGCCGGCGCCCAGCGCCACAACATGGCGGTCATGAATGACGATGTCGGTCGGGTAGATTTCGCCGCTGATGACATTGACCAGGTTTGCATTGCGCAGAACCAAATCGGCAGAGGCGTCGCCGCGCGCGGCCGCCAGTCGATCTACGATTGACATGCGTTTCCTCCCATCTCGGCAGCGTCAGATCAAGCCTCGCCCCGGATCAACTGCGCCGAGAGCCGGTTGTGCCCTTCCACCAGGCTCGGCACATCCACCGTCTGCAGCACGCCGTCTTCCACGATGATTTGGCCGTTGATGATGGACAAGTCGACAGCGGAAGGCTGGCAGAAAACCAGCGCCGCCACCGGATCATGCAGCGCGCCCGCCAGTGCGATGTCGTCGAGACGGAAAGCGATGATATCGGCGGACATGCCCGCGGCGATGCGCCCGATATCGTCTCGCCCGAGAACGCTGGCGCCGCCCAGGGTCGCCATCTCCAGCGCTTCACGGGCCGACAAGCCGGCCGGGTCTCCCAGCGCGCGCTGCAGCAACATGGCCTGTCGCGCCTCGCTAAGCAAGTGCCCGCTATCGTTCGATGCCGAGCCGTCCACGCCCAGACCGACTTTTACGCCCTGGTCCAGCATCTGCCGTACGGGCGCGATGCCCGAAGCGAGACGCATATTGGAAGAGGGACAGTGGCAAACGCCGGCGCCGGTGCGCGCGAACAAGCCGATCTCCTGCGCGTTCAACTGCACGCAATGCGCGTGCCAGACGTCTTCCCCGACCCAGCCAACAGCTTCGGCGTACTGCCCGGGGTTCATACCAAAATTCTCCCGACTGTAACTGACATCCTTGATATTTTCCGCCAGGTGCGTGTGCATGCTTACCCCGTAGGCGCGCGCCATCGCAGCTGATTCGCGCATCAAGTCGACAGTGACGCTGAAAGGCGATGTGGGCGCCACCACGATTCGCAGCATGGCTTGCGGTTCCGGGTCATGCCAGGTCTCGATTAAGCGCTGCGTATCGCGCAATATATCCGGCTCGCGCTCGACCAGATGGTCGGGCGGCAAACCGCCGTCGCTCTCGCCCAGGCTCATGGCGCCGCGAGCGGCGTGAAAGCGGATGCCTGTTTCCTGCGCCGCGCGGATTTCGTCCTCGAGCTGCACATCGTTGGGAAAGATATAGTGATGGTCGCTGGCGGTGGTGCAGCCTGCCAGCAGCAA
>JAGWBC010000264.1 GCA_021296115.1 Anaerolineae bacterium
CTACGCGCCACCCGCCGCTGACGTGTATCCGCAGCAGCCGCAAGCCTATCCCGGCTATCCGGAACAGCCGCCGGGTCAGCAGCCGCCGGGCCCCTACCAGCAGGCGCCCGCCGGTTATGGCGCGCCGCCAGCGCCCCCCGGCCAATATCCCGGCTACGACTACGATCCCTACGCTGTGCGCGAGGAGAACGGCGGCACATCGCCCTGGCTGATCCTTGGCTGTTTCGTCTTCTTTGTGCTGGTTTTCGTCTGCTTCGCCGGCATCGCGCTGACCGTCATCGATGTGCTCAACCTCTGGTGCGAGGCGCCCGTGATCGTCGATGTCGTCCAGGCCCTGAACCTCGGCTGCTGATAAAAGCTGCCGCGCCCAATCTGACACGCGCCTCCCCAGCGGGAACATTTGGTCGCCTTTGCCGCGCCGCGCCATGCTAGCCTGCGCCCAGAGCGTTCATCTAAAGCGATCAAAGGAGACCGCCGTGTTCAACTGGCTAAGCCACTTTTTCAGCAAGCGCCGCCGACTGCTGCGTCCGCGCGCCCCGCACCTCGAATCCGTCGCCGCCAGCAGCCGCTTCCAGCTCAGCCCGCCCATTGAGGTCAACGCCGACCGCGCCTATCAGCAGTCGCCCTGGGTCTACGTCGCCATCAACCGCATCGTGGAAGCGGGCGCGCTGGTGCCGCTGCGCGTCTTCCGGCTGGAGGGCGAAAAGCGCATCGGCATCGCCAATCACCCGCTGGAACAACTGCTCAGCCGGCCCAATCCGCTGACCAGCGGCTTCGAGCTGCTGGAGCAGACTATCGGCTCTCTGGAGCTGCACGGCAACGCTTACTGGTTCCTGGCTGGCGATGCTCGCGGCGTCCCGCGCGAAATCTGGGTGCTGCGCCCCGACCGCGTCAGCATAGTGCCGGACGCGGCCCGCGTCGTGGCCGGCTACGTCTACGAGATCGACGGCCAATTCATCCCCCTGGACGCCATCGAGGTGGTTCACTTCCGCCGCTGGCACCCGGGCAACGACTTCTACGGCCTGTCGCCCATCGCGGCCGCCCGCGGCGCCGTGCTCAGCGACCGCCACATGTCCGACTGGAATCGCAATACCTTCGGCCAGGATCAGGGCGTTCCGGCCGGCGTCGTCAACATCCGCGACTTCGTCAGCGACGCCGATTACGAGCGCATCAAACGCGAATGGCGCCAGCAGTACGGCGCGGGCGCGCGCAAGACCGCCTTCCTGCGCGGCGGCACGGTAGAGTGGCAGCATATCGGCTTGAGCCACACCGATCTCGACTTCCTGCAGGGCCGCAAAGCCCAGCGCGACGAAATCCTCAATATCTTCGGCATCCCCGTCGGCCTGGTCAGCGAGAACGCCACCGAAGCCAACGCCAAAGTCGCCGAGCGCCAATTCATCGAGCGCACGCTCTATCCCAAGCTCGCGCGCCTGGCGCAGAAGATCAGCCAGGAGCTGCTGCCCTTCTACGGCGCGAACCTCATCGCCGAGTTCGATGACATCCGCCCGACCGATACCGAAGCCCGCCTGGCCGAGATCCGCGCCGCCTACCCCCTGCTGAGCATCAACGAGCTGCGCGCGACCTACTTCCAGCTGCCGCCGGTGCCATGGGGCGAGAGACCTGCGGGTGGGGAGGGCAATCCCCCTCTAAATCTCCCCCCGATGAATCAGGGGGAGACTTCGCCTTCAAAGGCGGTTTTGGACGAACTGGCCCAGTGGGAGCGCTTCGCCCTCAACCGGCTCGACAAACCCGAGCAGACGCGGCCCTTTGAGGTGACGTCCGTGCCGGACGAGCTAGCCTTCGAGGTCAGCGCCGGGCTGCTCTTCGCGCAGGATCGGGAGAGTGTGAAGTCCGTGTTTGCTGGGGTTAGGGCGCTAAATTCGTAGCTCGTAGGGGCGACTCTGTGAGTCGCCCGTTTTATTCACCTCAGAGGGCACAGAGAAAAAAGCCACCTCCCTGATGCTTCGGGGAGGGGGTTTGGGGGTGGGGTACGCAGCGCCGGGCTGCTCTTCGCGCAGGATCGAGAGAGTGTGAAGTCGGTGTTTGCGGGTGTTCGGGCGTTAAACTCGTAATTCGTAGGGGCGACTCTGTGAGTCGCCCGTTTTGTTTGCCACAGAGGCACAGAGAAAAAAGCCCCTTCCCGGATTCATTGGGGAGTGTATTGGACATTGTTGACAGAAGCGGGGCGAGGCTATACGCTATCTATGAGATAGATATGTAGACTATCTACGGGTCAGACACGAAATGTGCTAAAGTTTAGCAGTGAATCGCAGACGATGCGTTAAGGGAGGGTGAAATGGCATACGACAGGCGAAAGATTGCCAATTCATTTTACTTGCCCAAGCATTCTTTATTGCGTGGCTTGGCAAGCTTAATGGATTTCACCAGGTCAGAAAGCCAAGAGTTCACAGACGAAATCCTCGCGCGCTCCGATGCCGATGCCATGCGCGCCGATTGGGAAGCGGTTGGCGCCAGTCTGTGGTGGGCAATAGGCGAGCATGAAAGACGGAAAGCAGAAGGAAATAATGCGTGAGCGACACGCCAGCCTCTGCTGCTTCAGATAGTTGGAGCGAGGATAATCGTCCCTCTGACTTGCCAATTCCGCCCGATCTGCTAAATGATATTCCCGAAGAACAACGCGCCCAACTGATACAGCTTGTCAGCCAAATTGAGGTCTTTGGGCATTTCTCGGGTCCGTTGCCGCCGCCAAATGTACTGAATCACTACGACGCCGATACGCGGAAAGTTATCGTCGCGGAGTCGGTGGAATTCCGGCGACACCGAAATAAGTCGGAGTCGCGCACGCTGCATTTCTTTTCGTCAAGGAAATTCTCTCACTGATAGCTGCCTTTACCTTGGCGCTTGTTCTTATTGTCGGCAGCATCGTTACAATACAACAGGGACAGAGCATTGAAGGGCTGCTAGGGATCGGTGGCACTGTGGCGGTCATAGCCGGCGCGTTTATTGTCCGAGATCGTCACCAGCGTCGAGAGCGCGAATCTCAAGCATAAGTCAAGATAGACCCCTCATCGCCTCAAGGACCTGGTAACGCGCCTAAGAATTCCGATTTACCCCGTCAAACGCTGGTGTTTTGTAACACTCCGCCAGAGCGGGA
>JAGWBC010000027.1 GCA_021296115.1 Anaerolineae bacterium
GTGTTCGCGCTGTGGGCCGCAGAGCGCGCCTGGTCGGCATCAAGGCGGAAGCGGCTGGCGCTGGTGATCTTGGCGTCCTTGGCGGTGGGGCTGGCTACGCTTGCTCGGCTTAATTTCGCGCCGGCGGCCGCGGTCTTCGGCTTGAGTTTCTTGCTCTGGAAACATATTCCGCGCGTCGAGCGTCTCGCGCTGCTGGGTTTGGTCGGCGTAATCACAGGCGGCATCCTGGGCGCCTACACGCTGCTCATTCACCTGCCCTCCACCGGGACCTTGCAGCTCAATTGCCACTCCGGCATGACTCTGCTAGCGAGCGCCGTAGACAAGCGGGTTCCGGTTCTGGCGTCTAACGGACCCCACTCCGCGCAATACGCCCGACTCGTGGCGCTGCCGACCGACAAAGACCTCAGCTCCTACTCCTATACCTTCCCCTATTGGCGCAACCCTGATTCCTGGTTTAGCCAAGCCGAAGTAGACGAATACCTGTCGCAAAGCGTCGGCGACGTACCGGACGAGATTCCGGTCGCCATTCATGCGTTGGCGCCGAACTGGTTTTTGGGTCCCTGCGAGAACAGTGCGCTTCAAACGCGGGTATACCTGGAGGCAATCGCCTTGCAGCCCATTACGCTGGCGCTCGAAACAGCCCGGAGCATACTGCTGATGCTGCTTCAGCAACCGCCGGAAGACGGATTTCAAAATATGTATCTGGATTCGGCCGAGCAGATCGAATTCCAAGACGGCGGAACGCTGGGTTTCCAGCGAGCGCATAGCGCGCTTTACAAAGGCAATCTGGTGTGGCAGCCGGGCATCGCCGTCTTCAGCGCCCTCTTCGCGCCAGTCAACCTGCTCAAGCTGCTGACGCCCCCGGCAGTGGCGGCAGCGCTTTGGAAGCGCGATTGGCTGCTGGCGACCGTGGCGCTGTTGCTGCTGGCGGAACTCGTGGCGATCTCCCTGGCGGCGCATATTGAGCCGCGTCTCTACGCCGCGCTGGCGCCGCTGTACACCATTCTGATCGGCTGGTTCCTGGCTGAGATTGCAGAGCGCGTCCAATGAAAGACGCGCCCAACATCGAAGTCGCCAGAGAAACGCGAATGGCCAGCGGGCAAGCGCGCCGTCACTGGCTGATTCTCATCGTTACGACCCTGCTGGTCCAGGGACTGCTGTACCTGAGCTATCCACTGGGCGTGGCCAATTTCGATGACAATCAAGCGGCGCAGACCTACATGATGGGCGAACTGGCCGAGGGCAATCTGCTGATCGGCAACGTCCGCTACAACAGCGGTTACGCCTTCGTCATGTCGCCGATCTGGGGGCTGACGCGCGCCATGGGCCGGCTGGGTGATCGCGCGTTTTTGCTGCTGCAGATGGCGGCATACAGCGCCGTGCCCTTCTTGGTATATGACATGATGCGGCGGCGATTCGACCGGCGCTGCGCCTTGATTACCGCGCTGGTCGTTCTGCTCGACCCCTTTGGCTTGCAGTGGGCGCACCTGCTGCTGCCGGGCTGGCTGATCGCGCTGACCACAGTTGGGGCGCTGTGGCTGGCGCAGCTGGCCTGGTCCGCTGCGCCGCGTCGCCGATTCGCGCTTTTCGCCATCGCCGCTGTCGGCTTGGGCATCATGAGCCTGGCGCGCTTGAATTTCGCGCCGTTAGTCGCGGTCTTCGGCGTCAGCGTCTTTCTGTGGCGGCATATCTCGCTGCGGCAGCGATTCGCGCTATTCGCCCTGGTCGGCGCCCTCAGCGGCGGCATTCTGGGCGCCTACACGCTGCTGATCCACCTGCCTTCCACCGGCGTCACGGCTCTGAGCTGCATCTCCGCCTTTCGCAGTGTGCAGAGCTTGCACGAGAAGGGCCTGTACCCGCGCGTAGCCAACGGGCCGCACTCCGCCGAATACGCGCGGCTGCTGGCGCTGCCATCGGCCAACCCGCGCGACGACTATCTGGATTCGGCCAAGTTCGCCCTGTGGCGCATTCCTGGCGCGTGGCTGGGCGAAGCCGAAAAGCAGGCTTTCCTGGCCGGGCAGCCCGGCGCCATGGTCGAAGCAATAGCCACGGACTTCCCGGCGGACTTGTATTGGTATCTGGGGCCTTGCGAAGTGGATGGACTGCTGGCCGGGCTGCTGTGGGAGACGGTTGCGGCCAACCCCTGGCAATTCGTACGAGGCGTCATCGGCACGACCGTCTCGTCGTTGGTGCAGAACCCGGCGGAGGCGCGCTTCGATTATATGTACCTCGACCGCATTGAAACCGTGACCTGGCGCGGCGAGAACCAGCTGGGATTCCAGGCGGCGGATAGCAAGCTGTACAATGGGCACCGGCTGTGGCGGCCGGGCACGACCCTCTTCAGCCAGCTCTTCACGTCCTGGAACGCCATCAAGCTCTTGACGCCGCTGGCGCTGATAGCGGCATTGTGGCGACGCGACTGGCTCTTGACCGGCGTCGCCGCGCTGCTGCTGACTTGTCTTGTGCTGCTGGCGGCATTTTCCGGCATTGAGCCGCGCTATTACGCCATTGTCGCGCCGCTCTACAGCATCCTGATCGGCTGGTTTCTGGCGCAAATCGCGGGGCGCATCCAGCGCGCCTGAACGAGATTCCAACTCGCCCTAGTCAGGCGCAATTAGGGCTGATACACTGTGGGCGCAAGGTGGTAAACAGGAACACATGATCAGTTTTCTCCACATTGGCGCCGTGGGTAGGCGCCCATCAGTCCCCCAGAGAGCAACGTGAGCGGCAAAGGAGCTGCACATAAGTGCGGATTCGGTTTGTCTCGCGCGTTTCTCGCATCGTGGCGCGCGCATCGTTCGGCATGTCGGGCGAAGGCGTTCATGCGCAAGACTATGGCAATACCCAGTTAATCGTTTCTCTATCAGGAGTATCAAGAACATGTCGGATCAACGTTTGCAAGGTACGGTCAAATGGTTCAACGCCGAAAAGGGATATGGCTTCATCTCCCAGGAAGACGGCGATGATCTGTTCGTACATTATTCGGAAATCCAGGGCACGGGCTACCGCACGCTTGACGAAGGCGCGCGCGTAGAATTCCTTGCCGTTGAGGGCCGGCGCGGCATGCAGGCCAGCGCTGTGACCGTGCTTGAGTAACTAGTCCAGTCACCAACTATCAAACCCGCTTCAAACGAGGCGGGTTTTTTGTCTCTATTCTCCCGAGTCGATATCGACTGAATCAGCTAAGGGCAGAGGCTGTGTCAGTACTTTTAGGCCGCGAGCGCAACAAATCTAGGCGTCGCATACAGTAGCATTCGTGACACATTTGCCACCGAGTGCCACCGGTTCGCCCCTACACACAACATAGACATCCGCGCGACGATGCCGCCGTCCACGCAAAATACCTTGCGTCCCGCTCCGTCCCTAGCTCCCCTTCCCTAGCTCGCTGGGGCAAGGGGCCGGGGGATGGGGTTTACCGCTGGCAACCTAAACAGATCTTCAAATCTTGATGGATCTACTGCAAGTCTGGTGGACATCATGCGTCAGGTTACTACCTCCGCCGTGACTCGACGAAATCAATCGCCGTCAGCAGCTTATTTAAGCCCAGGCTGCGCTCGCCCGTCAGGTGCAGGCGGATGGCGCGGCGTTCATGGTTGTGCAGCGCTTGCAAGTCTCCGGCGGCTTGGGCGGCGAATAGCGTGCCAAAGCTGAAGTCCATGCCGGGGATGTCCAAGTCGGGCGCGGCATCGGCCGTCAGCTGCCAGAAGACGCCATTGTTGCCGCCACCTTTGTGATACTGCCCGGTGCTGTGCAGATAGCGCGGACCGTAGCCGATGGTGACGGCGCGTTTGGTCACGTGACGCAGGCGGCGCTGGATCTGCTCGATCAAGCGCAGCTCGTCCGCGTCCGGCGTGAAGTAGATGTGGAAAGCGAAATAATCTCCGGCGTTGGTACCCGCCATCTGCGCGGCGATGACCTGCACGGCGTCGCTCCCGTCAAAACCGTGATGGTGGCAGAGCTCGCGCAGCGGCTCCAGCGTGACCTCGTCGGCGTACAATTCAAGGCCGTCTCGGGTCATCAGCGGCGCGGCGGCCGGCAGGCTGCCTCGCTCGGCGACCACGTTAAGCAGCGCTTTGGCAGCGTCTTTGGCTTCGGTGACGTTGGGCTCGTCAAAGGGGTTGACGCCCAGGATCGCACCAGCGATGGCAGTGGCATATTCCCAGCGGAAGAACTCGCCGGCGATGGCGAAGGGGTCGGCCAGGCGGATGGTCACGCGCGGGTGGCCGGCTTCGCGCAGGGCCCGCACCTCCGCGTCTTTCTGGGCGACATCAGGGTCGTTGTCCACGCGCAGGTAGATGAATAGGCGGTCGGTCACATAATCGTGCGGCTTGCCGATGGTGGCGCCGACAACAGGCAGCGCGCCTTTGCCTTCCTTGCCCAGGCTCTCCGCCAGCAACTGCTCGGCCCAATTGCCAAAGCTGGTCAGCGACTGCGACGTGTAGATGGTGACTTTGTCGCGGCCCTCGCCCGCCAGCGCGCCGATGACCGCGCCCAGCAGCAGCCCGGGGTGAAAGGTCGACGGAATGCTTTCGCGGTTGGCCGCCAGCATGGTATCGGCGCTGGCCCACAAGCTGTCCAGGTCCAGGCCGATCAGCGCCGCTGGCGCCATGCCAAAATAGCTGAGCGCGCTGTAGCGACCGCCGATGTCCGGTGGATTGAGGAAGATATCGCGGACGCCGGCTTGTCGCGCGATATGCTCCAGGTTGGAGCCGGGGTCGGTGATGACGATGAATTGATCGCCATTGCCGCCCGTCTTCTCCCAGAAATAGTGATCCAGCGCAAGCGTTTCGATGGTGCCGCCCGATTTGCTGGCGACGATGAATAGCGTATTCGCGATGTCGATTTCGTCTTCCACCGCCCGGATGCGCGCCGGGTCGGTGCTGTCGAGCACGATCAGCTGCGGGAAGCCTGCCTGCGGGCCGAAGGTATCGGCCAGCACCTCGGGCGCCAGCGAACTGCCGCCCATGCCCAGCAGCGCGACATGCTGGAAGCGTCCGTCGCGTACGCTTTCTTGCAGCGCCGCCAAGCGCTCGCGGTCGATGGTCGTATCAAAGTCGAGCCAGCCCAGCCGGTTGACGATTTTCTCCATGGTGGGGCCGTGGTTCTTCCACAAGCTGCCGTCTTTATTCCATAGGCGCGGATTGGCGAAATCGACCGCCAGTCGCTCAACGGCCCGGTCGACCGCCGCATGGTAGATGCCCAAGGCCAGCTTGGTGCGCTCCATGATGCCGCTGCGCAGGAGGGTGCGCTTGGCCGCCACTTGTGATATCAGCGTCTCGAAGGCTTCAATGAAGGCGTCGACGCCGTCATCCTGCAGGCGCGATGTGACCTGCCCCAGGTCGACGCCGACTTCCGCCAGGCGATCAAGCACTTCGTCGGGCGGCAAGAACTGTCCGCCGGCTTGCGTGATCGTCTCGGCTGCGACGCCGTGGTCTTTGAAAGCGGCCAGGGTAGCGGGCGGCAGGGTGTTGACCGTATGCCTGCCGATCAAGTTGTCGACGTAGAGCGTGTCCGAGTAAGCCGGGTTCTTCGTGCCAGTGGAGGCCCAGAGCGGGCGCTGAACCTGGGCGCCGGCCGCGCGCAAGTCCTCAAAGCGCTCGCCCTCAAAGATGCGCTGGAAAGAGCGATAGGCGGTCTTGGCGTTGGCGATGGCGGTCTGGCCAAGCAGTTTGCTATTGGCGGCGATGCGCGCTGTATCCGACTGCACTTGCGCCGCGCGGATATTGTTCTCCAGAATCTGATCGACCATGACATCGATGCGGCTGAGGAAGAAGCTGGCCACCGAAGCCACACGGGAGACGTCCTCCCCGGCGGCGCGTCGTTTTTCCAGCCCGCGAATAAAGGCTTCCGCCACACGCTCGTAATTGTCGATGGCGAAGATCAGGGTGACGTTGACGTTGATGCCGGCGGCGATGGCGGCTTCGATGGCGGGGATTCCTTCGGGCGTGGCGGGGATCTTGATCATCAGGTTGGGACGGTCGACCGTTTGGAAGAGGCGCTTGGCTTCTTCGACGGTGCCCTGCGTATCGCGGGCCAGCAGCGGCGAAACTTCCAGGCTGACGTAGCCGTCGCCGCCCTCGCTGCGGTCGTAAATCGGGCGGAAAAGGTCGGTGGCGTTCTGGATGTCTTCGATCGCCAGCGCCTCGTAGATATCCTGCGCTTCCAGATCCAGCATGGTCAGAATGGCGCCGTCGTAGGTATCCGAATCGCCGATGGCCTTCTGGAATATCGACGGATTGGAAGTTACGCCCAGAACGCCTTCTTCGTCGATGCGGCGCTGCAAATCGCCGTCGTTCAGGTCGTCGCGATGGATGTAATCGAGCCAGGCGCTCTGGCCGAGTTCTTGGATCTCCAGCAAAGGATTGCTCATCAGTGTCTCCCGGTTGTACTCAGACGGTCGCTTATAGTGTCATTTTACCAAAAGAATTGTGCGCCTCAGAGTCACATAAGTAAGTGCAAGTAAGTCATGAGAATGCGGAATGCCGTTATTCTTACCCCATCCCCCGGCCCCTTGCCCCAGCGAGCTAGGGAAGGGGAGCTTTCCTAGCGAGTTTGATTTTATGCATGATTAACTTGCATTTACTGAGAAAGCAGCGTCACAGAACTCTACGGGGAATGAGGTCGGAAGCAGAGCGAAAGGCGCTAACCCGTCTGGCGCTCCATGCGCCGTATCGACACCAACACCAGCAGGGCGGTGACCGACAGGTAGGTCAGCGTCAGCAGCACCCAGGGCGAAAGAATCGGGATAGAGGCGCCGTTGCTGGACAGCGTCACGCGCATGGTCACAAGCTGCTGGTGGTCGATGAGCATCTGCTGCGAGCGCAGGGTCGCCATAATTGGGTTGAGGCTGGTGGCGATCATATCGAGGTAGATCGTAGTCGCCTCGACCGTGGGATTATTGCTGACGCCGGCGGCGATATTGTTGACCACGTTGCCATAGGCGTTCTGGAACAAGATCAGCGCCAGGACGGGCAAGCCGACCGTGATTGCGATGGCGACGGTATAGGAGCGAATGGTGGCCGCCAGCGTCCGCTCGGTGATGGACGAGAAGAACATGCCAAATGCGCCCAAGGTGATCGCCGAAATCAGCAGCACCAGCAGCGCCAGCAGCATCTCCTGCTCGCTGACGCCGCCGAAGAGGAAGGCTGTGCTCTGCAGCGGAATCGCCGAAAGCAGCAGCAGCACGATATAACCCAGGGCCGATTGCATCTTGCCGACTACGAAGGTGGCCTTGCTGATCAGCGTGGTCTGCAGCAAGTCGTAAGTCTTGCGTTCGCGCTCGCTGGTGATGGCGCCGGCTGTCAGCGCCGGGACGATGAAGATGATCAGCATCAACTCGATGAAGAGCACGCCGATGAAGAGCTGCCGCCCCAACTCGCCGGTTACGACTACCCCGCCCTGCGGCATGCGCAGCAAGTAGAGCAGCAGCGTGAAGAAACTCATCAGCGTGAGGAATACGGAGATGATAGCGAAGCCGCGCACGCCGCGCATACGCCCGCGCAATTCTTTGACCATCACCGGGTTGAGGCGGAAAGCGCGCAGGTCGCCCAGCGTCATCAAGCCCACCACCGTCAAGGGCGCGATGGTCAGCAGCGCCGGCAGGAAACCGAAGGCGAGAAGCGCGGCCAGATTAAGCGCGATCAAGAGCCAGGCGGTGAAGACGGTCCACAATTCTTGCGCCAGGATCACCACCGACAGCATCAGCAGGATAGCCATATTGGCCAGGATGCCCGCGGCCAGCAGCAGCGCCGCCGTATCCGCGCTGATGGCGAAACCGCGCAGCAGCGCCGCTTGCAGCTCGAGGAATAGCGCCGGCTCGTGATTGCCCGCGTGCGCCGCCAGCGCGATCACAGCCAGGCCCGCGACCAGATTGACCAGCGCGCCCCAGAGCATGATCAGGGAGCTGCGCCGCACCAGGAGTTCGCGCGGTGTCATTAGCTCGGGCGGGACGCGGTCCCAGGCCTGCTCCACAGGCACGTTGTCGCCGAAGAGGTTGGCGACCAGTCGGCGCAGCTTTTTGAGTGAGTCAAGCATGGGTCAACTCTGACGCTACGAATTTAAGCATAGTCTCGCATCCGGCGGATCGCAGCAGCGCAAATCTGTCGGCTAACATAACCGCTAATTGCGCCACACTTCAAAATAGTTCTGCGACAGATAAAAGCAAACATTGAACTCCATCAGGAAATTAGCTTGACCAAACAGCACCGGAACTGAATCGCTTTCTGCCCATGCGAACCACAATGGAACCTTGCTTGCCCCGACGATAGCCGGCTGCGAGGCTGTTACGGGCAGAGCTCGTGATTCGACATCGGCAAGCGCGCCCGCCAAGTTACCCAATACCGCTTGCTCCTCCCATACGGCGCCTAGCGCCAAGCCTAGCCAATATGGCAAAACGCTTATGGGAGCGTCTGTGTCGATGATGCCATTTATCTGGAAACTTCGCTTGCCGCTCGAAAGTTCAAGCGAAAGACGCGGCATCAGACTGCCTGGAACCGACGGCAGGGAACTGTAAGGAAATCGCGCCATTATTCGATGCTTGATTCCCTTTTCAACTCTTCCTGTTCCATGAATTCCATAAGTTTCGCCGCAGCCTCATAATTGGCGTGAAGACCAATTGGGTCGAACGCATATTTTGCCATCGCTGGATCGCGCAGCAGCATCTGCAGCAAATGCAGCTTGTCATTTTCATCGAGACCCAAGACTTCGTCCAGCAGTTTCTTAGAAACCATCGCTCCCCTCCCGGCGTCGGTCAAGGCTATTGTAGCGGAATATACCCATCGGACGCGATAGGATTTTTTTACGGGCTGTATTCCGAGGCGCGCATTCGCAGCCAAACGAGTTTGCTCCGCGCAAGTGTCCCGCGCAGGCTGTCGATGACGGCCGGTCTGCACAGTCGCTTCCTATTAGATAAGCAGACTCGCGAAAGTGTCACAGCAGCATCTCGCGGCGGCGCGCCAATTCGGCGATGACCTGCCGGTCGGCCTTGCCAAAGCTGTATTGCTCCAGCTCCGCCTCGCCCACCCAGGCCCAGTCCAGCGCTTCGAGCGCCTGCGGCTCGCTGTAAGGCGGCAGCGCGCCCCGGTAGCGGCAGTCGAAGGCGTGCAACGTGATCTTAAAATGGGTGAAGGCGTGGTCGACCACTGCCATGCGCTGACCCACCTCCACCTCGATCGCCAGCTCCTCGCGCAGTTCGCGCCGCAAGCAGTCTTCCAGGCTTTCGCGCCCTTCGCGTTTGCCGCCGGGGAACTCCCACAGGCCTCCCAGAAGACCCTCAAGCGGACGCTGGGCGATCAGCAGACGACCCTGCTCATCGCGGATGAGGCCGGCGGTCACATCGTAGTGCGGCGTGGGCGAGCGCTTACTGCGGACGGGGCGCGCCGCCTGCGTACCGGCGGCAAAGGCGCGGCAGTTGTAGCGCAGCGGACACTCGGCGCAGCGCGGCTGCCTGGGCCGACAGACTTTCTGCCCCAGCTCCATCAGCGCCTGATTGTACTCGCCCGCGCCTAGTTCGGGCAGCCACTCCGCGGCAATGCGCCAAAGCTTCTTTCGCGTCGCGCCCTTGCTGATGTCATCCGGCAGGTCCAGCAGGCGCGCATAAATTCGGATCACATTGCCATCAAGCAGGGGCGCGGATCGCCCGAAGGCGATGCTGGCGATGGCGCCGGCTGTGTAAGGACCGATGCCGGGCAGCTTAAGCAAGTCATCGACCTGGCTGGGCAAGGCGCCGTTATATTCGGCGACCAGCAGACGGGCGGCGCGGTGCAGGTTGCGCGCGCGGCTGTAGTAGCCCAAGCCTTCCCAGCGCTTGAGCACGGCGTCCAGCGGCGCGTCGGCCAGGGCGGCGATGCTGGGGAAGGCGGCCAGGAAGCGCTGGTAGTAGGGGATGACCGTTTCCACCTGCGTCTGCTGCAGCATGACTTCCGACAGCCAGACCTGATAGGGGCTGGCGTCTCGGCGCCAGGGCAAGTCGGCGCGGTTGTGGCGGTACCAGCGCAGCAATCTAGCTATGGAATCGTTATTCATGGTGATTCATTAGAGTGATTGCAGCTGCCAGAAAAGCCGTTCGCCGGTTGCAGTGCCTGGTGGGCAACCCGGTGGGCGAGCCAAGGCTCGCCCCTACAGATCGTATGATAGTAGGGAAACGCCGACGGGTGCTGGGAGCAGCGAGCTGGGCGCGGTTCAAAAGAGAGACAGGGCGTGGCGGTAAACATCCAGCGCGGCGTCGAGGCGCCCTTGCCGCATGAGCGCATCGCCCAGCACCCGGTGCAGCGAGGGAATGCCCTGATACTGCGACTGCGCGATCAGCTCGCGCATATCGCTGACGACCCATTCCAGGCCGGCGCTGGTGGACAGCAGCGTCTCGTAATACTGCAGCGCCGCCGGCAGATCGTCGGCCTTGACCTTGCCGCGCGCGGAGTTGATGGCGGCCGCCAAACCGGGCGGCGGCAGTTTGCTCGGTTTGACGCGGGGGGGCAGCTGCGGCGCTTCGCTGCGGCGGTCGCCGGGCGAGGCGATGTCCCGCAGCCTTTCGGTGTACCAGGCTTCCAGATCCGCTTCCCGGTCCTGCAGCAGGAAGGCGCGCGTCAAATTGTCGGCGGTCTCGGCGGGCGCGGGGCCGGCTCGGACTTCGGGCTCGGGCGCATTGGCGGATTCGCCTTCCGGCACCGGCGCCATGGATTGCGTGCTGTACTTTTCCGCCTCGCGGTCGATCAGCCCCAGCAGTGAATTCAGGATTTCCTGCGAGCGTTCCGCGCCCGACTGATACAGGCTTTCGTCTTCCAGGTCGTCGAGTTGTTCATCGTCTTCGTAGGTTTCGTCGAAGTCGTCGCCTTCATCTTGCGAGTTGTGCGGGTTGTGCGGGTTGTTGTGCCCGGGGTTGTCGCCCGGCGCCGGTTCCAGCCATTCCAGCGGATCATCGGCTTCGCGCGCGGCCAGCCCTTCGTCCAGCGCGGCCGGCGGCCGATCCCCCGGCTGCATCGCGCTAAAGTCTGGAACATCATCGCCCATTTCGTCGCTTGTGAGCTCGTCCAGCCAATCCATGGAGGCGGTTGGCGCGGTGTCTTCATCATTTAGCATGGTCATATCAACCGGGATATCGCCCTCAATACCGGCGTCAACGATGTAACCGGCATCGGGCAGCGGGGTCAAGGGTTCGGTATCATCCAACCAGTCTGACCACTCGTCTTGCGGGTCGCCGCCATTCGCGTCCGGATCGCCGGTGTAGTGATCGATGAACTCGGAAGCCGGCTCGCTGTGCCCCTTGGCCAGCTGTTCCAGCCATTCAATCAACTCTTCCTGCGACATGGAGTCGAAATCAGGCAATTCAGGGTCTTCAAACATCGGGCATGTCTTTCATGCTGCCAGAAAACTGCTACGCTGTGAAATGGAATCAGATTATAGCGTCGAATCGCGGCTGGGGCGATCAGAATCTTCGGAATCGGCGTCATCAAATTCGAGCCAGGCGGGGCCGTCTTTGGCGTCTGAATCCAGGCCCAGGCCAACATCGTCAAAGAGGTCGCTGCCGGCATCCAGCCCGCCATCGCCCGCTCCGCTTTCGAAGTCGAAGTCGTCATCGTCGATGCCTAATTCGTCGAATTCCACGCCCGCGGCGCTGTCATCGAGCGAAATAGCGATGGTTTTCTCGGTCGGCGATTCCAGGTCGAAATAGTCGTCCCAGTCGAGGCCGACGAAGCTCAGCTTCTGCGTGTCCTCGTCCAGGTTGATGACATCCATTTTGTCGGTCGGCGTATTGAAGTTGAAATAGTCGTCGAAGGTCAAGTCATCCAGATCAAGCGCTTGAATGTCCTCGTCCAGGCTGAGGGCGCTGACGCCGGCGACCACGCCCCCTTCGGTCGCGTCGCTCTGCATGTTTAAGAGCCAGGCCGGTTGCTTGCTGAAGCGGAAGTAAGGCGTCTCGCTGGGTTCGGCCGGGTCGACGGCTTTCATCTGGCCGGTTTCTTCTTCGACAAGATCGCTGACCCAGCCGAATTCTTTGCCCGGCGGGGCCGTCGGGCGGGCGTATTCATTGGGATCGTCGCTGGCGGCGTCGTTCTCGCGGTCCAAGCCGGGCACGACAGCGTTCATCCAGTCGGGCGAGCCATCGCCAGCGCCGCCCTCTTCGACAAAGTCGGCCAGTTGGTCGGCATCATCCAAACCCCAGGCGCGCGCCTGCTCAGCCGAATCGCCGTCGGCCTGCGGCAGCGCAATCGCCTCATCGCCTAGTTTGTCAGACGCATCCGCGCCCGCCGCGAAGATGCCCAGATCGTCGGTAAGCTCATTGGGGTCGTCGCTCAGCCAGTCGACATAGGGATCGTCGTCGTCATCGTCGTCAATATCCAACTCCGACTGCCAGCTGTCGATCAAGTCGGCGTTAAGCTGGTTGGGGTCATCGTCCGCGGCGCCCGTCTCCAGCCAGGAGGTCGATGGCGGCGAATGCAGCAGCTCATCGTCCATATCGATGGCGCTCTCGTCGGCCGCGCCCGCATCCGGCTCAGCTTCGACGCCTAGCCAGTCTTCGATATCGCTGGCCAGTATCGGCTCGGTATCGGAGGCCCGATTGAGCAGACTCTGCAGTTGCTCGTCATCGCCGAACAAGTCCAATTCGCCCGATTCGTCTTTGTCCATCTGCTCGCGCATGGCGGCCGAGAGCCAGGGCGCGCCGCCTTCTTCTTCAGCGCTATCCTTGACCCACTCGCGTTCGAAGTCGTCCAGGTATTCCAGCGACTGGTCTTCCTTTTCATTGTCCAGCGCCGGGCTGCCCGGCTGAATCTGCGCCATCCAGTCGTCATCGTCATCGGCAGCATCCAGCTCCGCCAGCAGGTTAGCCAGTTCGTCGTCAAGCGCAGCAACCGGCTCGGGTCCAGCGACCGCGGCGTCCTCTTCGTCAGCATCGTCGCTCGCGCTCATCTGCGCCATGTAGGTCTTGAGCTCGTCACCAGCGTCTGCTGCGTTGACAGCAGAGGCGACGCCTGGCGCGGCGGGATCGAGGAAACCGCGATCTTCCATCTCGTTCAGCACCTGCTCCAGCTCGTCATCGGGCGCGGCTTCGCTGGTCTCGGCCACAGCTTCGCCAATCACCAATTCGCTGAATAGCTGGTCGATCTGCTCATCGGAGAGCAAATCGTCGAGATCGGCCGTGACGTTTTCTGGCGCTGGTTCCGCCTCGCCGTCCAGGCCCAAGATCGCGTCCAGGCTGCCGGTGTCTTCGTCGACGCCGTCCAGCCATTCGGGATCGACAATGTCTTGCTCGGGCTGGGCCATGCCGCTGATATCGAATTCCTCGGTCATAAGCAGATTCGATGGCGGCGCCTCGCCCAGAGCGAGCTCATGCGCCAAGTAGGGATCAAGGTCTTCGATGCGTTGCAAGTAAGTCTGGGCATCGGTCGGGCGCTGCTCGGCCAGCCAGAGTTCTGTCATGATGCGATTGGCGTCGATGGCGTAGGGCAGTTTCTCCAGGATATCGAGGGCGGCCTCGGCGGCGTCCATGCGCTGGCCATCCAGCCAGAGCGTGCGCGCGCGCAGCAGTTGCAGGTCGATGCGCTCGGGGTTGCGTTCCAGGGCCTGGTTCAGCGTGTCCAGCGCTTCTGTCAGCAGATTGCCGCGAATATGCTGCTGGGCCAGGGCGCCGGCGGTCAATTGCAGGCGGTCGATTTCTTCGCTGCGATGCTGGAGGTAGAGCGCGCGAATCAAGCTGATTGTGCGCGCGGCGGTGGGATCCTGATCCAGCGCGCGCTCGGCATGCCAAATCGCCCGCTCGTATTCTTCCAATTGCTGGTAGGACTGCGCCAACCGCGAATGGGTCTCGAAGTCTTGCGGCAAAGCGCCCAGCAGGCGGCGCAGCACATCAGCCGCTTCTTCCCAGCGCTCGGCCGCGAAGAGCGCGCCGGCCAACTGCTGATAAGCGCGCAGGTTCTTGGGATAGGTCTTGAGTATGTGCCGCGAATGCGCGATGACTTGGTCGTGTTTGTTCTCCGCCGACAGCTGGGACAAGTTGTCCTGGTAGGCGCTCAGGCTGATTTCCGCCATCTTGGTCAGTTTGCTCTGCTCTGTGGGCAAATTAGTAAGAATTATAGCATAGTTGCGCCGGGCGCATTCGTCGCAGAGAGCGTCGAATTCATTCGCTTTACGTCGCTCAGCGATAATCGGCGATGCCATCCTCAAATTCGGCCGGGTCATTATCGCGCAGGGCGTAGAGCGCCTGAATCAGCGCGTAGTTGCCGCAGTAGAATCGCGCCCGCGGCAAGTGCCCCCGCAGCGCCGGATAGTAGTGAAAAACCCTCTCAGCGAATTCGTCGCCATAGCTGGCGATTAGCGCGCCCAGATCCTGCGCCGGGTCGCCCGCGCCGCAGAAGCTGAAATCGATGATGCCGCTGACGCGCCCGGCGTCGATCAGAATATTGCCCGTGCCGAAGTCGCCGTGCGTCAGGCAGGGGTCATAGCGCCACAATTCCTCGTCGTACAGCGCCGCGGCGAAGTCGCGTTCAACTGCGCGGCGCGCATCCGCCCGCATGTGCGGGAATAGCTGCTCGCGGAAATCGCGCTCGTATTGCGCCCAGGCCGCGCGCGCGTCATCGCCGCTGTCGACCAGCCCGATATCAGCCGGGGGGATGGCGTGCAGCGCCAGCAGAAAATCGGCCAGGTCGCGGGCGATGCCGTCGACGACGTGGCCGTCGGCCGCCAACTCAGCGTAGCGCTCGCGCAGAAGCGGCTCGCCGGGCAGCATGGGGTAGCCCATGAAAAGCAGGTCGCCGGCGTCATCGACGGCGCTGAATTGCGGCTGGGGAATCGGCAGCGGCAATCTACCCTGCAAGCGCGGCAGGATCACGAGCTCATGCGCCAGGTCGGCGGCGGTGTGAGGGCTCTTGGGGAAGCGGAAGATCCAGCGCTCGTCGATGGAAAGGACATGATTGAACTGACCGGAGGACGGTAGCAATTGAGCATCGCGAAACGTCAGGTCGGGCAGCTGCCGCTTTAGCAGCGCGAGGTATTGAATCGTCAGAAGCGAGACGTCAGCCATTAAAAGCGATCGTTTGAAGCTATGATACCGGATGGATACCGAGTACGACGCGCGTAAATGTTACGGAGCCAAGAATCTTTCACCATCAAAATGAATCTTGCGGCCCGGCGCATCCGCAATCCAAACTTTAGTTTCCCTAGAGAACCTCGGCAAGTACCTTGTCACTGTTCGGCTGGATGCTTACGCAGCGACAAATGAAAGCCCATTGCGGCGGGCGGCATACCAAGCGGCGCGCGCGCGACTATACTGCATATGAAACAGGTTGCTCACTTTCGCCGCACTGCCGCTATCGACAGGGTACCACTCTCATCTGACACTGCAATAATGCGATCATCCGGTGACCAAGCCAAGCCGGCAATCGGCGCTTTGAACACAGCATCCGCCAGTAAAGCGGGTTTCTTCTTATTGATTTTCCAGATCGCCAGAAGACCATCATTGCCGCCAGATGCCAGCAGCATGCCACATCGCTGAAATGCCAGATGCTTGATGAGGTGCTGATGCCCTTCTAACATAATCGGCCGAGTGTTTTCCGGACCCTTGCCGGAACAATCCCAGATCACGACCTGAGTCCCGCCGCCGGTCGCCAAATAGCGGCTATTGAAGCTCCATGCCAGCTCCAGCACCTTTGTTTCATAGCCCCACATCTGCAGGTCCTGCCCGGTATCGGCGATCCAGAAATGCACAGTCGAGTCTTGGTCGCCAGTGGCGACGTA
>JAGWBC010000028.1:0-18696 GCA_021296115.1 Anaerolineae bacterium
AGCGAGCTAGGGAAGGGGAGCTATGTACGCAGCAGGACGCAAGGTATTTTGCGTAAGCGGCGGCATTGTCGCGCGCGTGTCTACATACCTATGGGGGCGTCTAGCGCCCGACGGGTCGTGTTTAGGCGCCCTCACCGCCCAGCACCTCGATGGCGCCGGCCCAGGCCTCGGCCTCGGCATCCCATTCGCTGCGGTACATGCCCCAGGAGCGGCCGTTGGACCACAGAGTCGCGAAGGGCTGGTCTTTTGACAAGAGCTCTGGGACGGGCGAGAAGCTGACGCCCCCATCGGCCGGATCCACTTGCGCGCCCGTCAAAGCCAGCAGCAGCGCCCAGCTAGACATGCTGCGGGCGTAATGATTGCCGCATTCGACTTCGTTCCAGGGGTTGCGCCGATGGCCGTCATGGCGCTCGCGCACGGCTTCCGTCAGCCGCAGCCCCTCCTCGACCCAGCCTTCGTAGATGAGATGCGCCGCGACCTGGTATTCGATGCCGGTCCAGACTTCGTCGGCGTAGGGGAAAGGCAAGTCGGGCCGGCCGCCCTCGGGCCAGGTGCAGAGCAGCAAACCCGCCTCGTCATTCAACGCGTATACACGCTGGGGATTGGCGTGCTCGCTGAAGTCAGTCTTGAAATTATGATCGAATATCGACTTGACGGCGACGCGTACATTGTCCGCCGACACGACGCTGCCCAGCCCCAGAATGGTCGCATGCAACTGGCCCAGCAGTTGGTCCGACAGGCAGCCGATGCCGTGCTGATACTTGTGCGCGTTCACATCGTCAAGCTGCTGACGATAATAGCCGCCGTTCCAGAGCATGGCGTCCAGATTGGCGCTGCCCAGCGCAAGAGCCTCTGCGCAGCGCCGGCTTAAGTCGGCCTCGCCCATCAGCGTCGCCATCTCCTCGACCGCGCGCAGGGCCGCCAGGTAATAGATGCCGCAGAGGGGATTGGGTCCGTGAAACTCGATATCGTAAGTATTGTGTTGCACGCCATCAAGGACCTGATCTTTGTCGTGGTCCCAGTAGACGCCGGCGAAAGCGATCGCCCGTTTGATGCCGGGCCAGATCTCGCGCAGGAACTCTGTGTCTCGGCTGAGCAGCCACTCGCGGTAAGCGCGCAATATCGAGCCCATCTGCCCGTCCACCGCCGCGTCTACTCGACCGCCCCAAACGAAATCATCGTGGAAAGTACCGAAGGAGCGGAACTTCATGAAGCCGTCGTCGCCAGTTTCGACATTAAACTCGATCCGCCGCATCTCGCGCTCCAGCGACGGGAAGAGATAGGCGATGGTATAGGCATAACTCCAGACGTGCGTGCAGCTGCCCGGGCAACAGCCGGCGTCGTCAAAGCAGCCCTCCCAGCCGTAGAAGCCGCCGTCTTCCAGCCAGAAACAGGTGGTGCTGCGCAAGGGCACGATATTGGCCGAGACCGCATCAAGCACGGCCGCGGGCAACGCGCTGCTAAACAAGGCGTCGTGGAAGCGGCGCGTTTCCCCTTCCAGGCGCGCCAGATTGCGCAGTACGTACGCCCCCACATCCCAGGCATCGTCAAAGCGCGCTGCATAATGATTGCGCGTGCTGCCAACATCCCCCTCGTCCACGCTCAACTGCGACAAGAGGCGCAAATCCCAGGTAGCGGGCCGGTTTGGAAAATGCCAATTCAGCACGAAGCGGAATTCACAGCTTTCGCTCGGCGCCAGGCTGGCCAGCAGTCCCAGCGATCCAGTCGCCAGTCGTTCGCCCTCGGCAGCGTCGTCGGGGTCGGTCAGGCGGCCGTGGTCGCGCAATTCATCCCAGAAGTCGTGCAGATAGTCCCACCATTCGCCACGCATCCAACTGCGCTTCATCGTCACATCGTCGTGGTCAGTAACCAGCGACACGCTGCCAAACTTGTGATCGCTCGGCGCCAGCTTGTCGTCGGTCATATAAATCCCGCGCAAATCGCCAACATCGCGATAGCTGTTCGCCGCTTGCCCCAGGTCCGTCCGCATCCAATTGCCGAATTGGTCAAAGCTATTGCTGCCGACCGGGTTGGTCACCGACCCGACCAGGCAAACATCAACTGGCTCTTCCGACCGGTTTGCCACGGTGTAGGTCATGATGGCGCAAGGTATACCCGAATCTTCCGGATTCAGCGGCAGCAAGGGCGTATAGGCCTCCAGGCGCACATCCAGCGGCAGACTGCTGTCCTCAAAGTCGATGGACGCGAAGGGATACTGGCCTCTGAAACGGCTGCTCTTGAAGCGCGGCAGACCGGCGGCGCTCATGGGATGGTAACCGTGCGATTCGATGAAGGGCGGCTGCAGCGGACCCTCGAGTACGCGGGCCACGGGTTCGACGCCCGCTTGCTGGCAGCGTATGGCGAAGAAGGTAAGCGGCAGTTGAGCGCCCTTGGCCGGCAAGTTGAAGATCTCCCAATCGCGCAATTCGCCGCGCGCGCCCAGCGACACATTTCCCGTGCCGATGCCGCCCAAGGGAAAAGCCAATGCGGTCGCGCTGGCGTCATAGTCACGAATGCCGGGGTGAAATTTCATCTGTAGTTCCTTTCTGGCCCGGACCTGTTAAGAAGCAGATGGGGGCAATGGATGAACCTGCATGATTATGCGCGTTTGCTGTCAGGCTGGCAAGGCATTCGCCCTACCCGGTTCCGCAATCCTGGACGACCACCCCTGTACTGCCCTCTACCGCCAATCTGCTATAATAGCGCTAGCGGAAGAGGGCATTTCTATGGGACAAATGTGGCAAGACAAACGCATCCGCCAACTGGTGATCGCGGTTCTAGTCGTCGTTCTGGCATTGGGCTTGCTCAGCCTAGTCTCGACCGTGTTTCAGATGATCGTGCCGCTGGCGCTGGTCATCGGCGGCGCCTTCGCCTTTTACAAGATCGTGCTCGAAGGACGTGACGCGCCCGACGATTTGGAAGCGATGGATGACGAACTGGCCGAATCCAGCGGGCTGGCCGCCGGCGACCTCGACATGGACAGCGCGCAGGCCGATATCGATGATGACGAAGACGAGTCGGGAGCGCTGGAGCGGCTAAGCGCGGCAGAGCGCGCCCGCAGCGAATATCTGGATAGCGCCACGCCGGCCGAAGAAATCCTCGAGCAAATACGCTCGCGCAGGAAACGACTGCAGGGAGATGACGACGCGTGAAATTACTCTCGGTCAACGCCGCCCGGCCTCAAACCGTATCCATTGAAGGCCGGACCTACTCGACCGGCATCTACAAAATGGCGCTTGAGGGTCCGGTCTGGCTGGGGCGGCTCAACCTCACGGCGGACAGTACCAAGCTGTCTACTGCTACCCGCATGAGCATTACGCCTACTGGAGCGAGCGGCTGGAGCGCGACGACTTCACATTCGGCCAATTCGGCGAGAACTTCACCACGCAGGGACTGCTGGAGCACGAAGTCTGCGTCGGCGACGCGTTGCGCATTGGCGGCGCGCTGATCCAGGTGACGCAGCCGCGTGTGCCTTGCTACAAGCTGGCGAACAAATTGGGCATCCCCGGCTTTGACAAGACCTTCTTAAAAGCCAACCGCTCGGGCTTCTACGCGCAGGTCCTCGAAGAAGGCGAGGTGGCGGCGGGCGACTCGATCAAGCATATCAGCCGTGACCCGGTCGGCATGACCGTGGCCGAAGTCAACGCGGCGCTCTTGCTCGACAAGAATCCGGCCGCCGTCAAACGCGCTCTGCGGCTAACTGCGCTGTCGCCGGAATGGCGCGGCCGCTTTGAGAAGATGCTGGCGAAAGCCTGAGGTCGTCAGTTCAGGTTTAGCACCGTCACCGAATGCGGCGGACACTCGATGCTGAAATCGCTCGCATCGTCGAAGGCAAGCTGCGAAGTGCTAATGGAGACCGCGTCCGCTTGATCGATGTCATTGTAGGCATCGACCGACTGGCCATTTAGGGTACGTAGAGTGGCGCCACCGTAGGCGCTCGCGCCGAATCCTCGGATGCGGCATGGGATAGCGTCGTCGCCATGCAGATTCACGAGCGACACACCGATAGCGCCGGTCGTTGAATCACGAGTGACCACCGCGTCCAGATATGGCACAGACGTCGCCTGCCCATCGCTCGATTCGACCTCGAATTCTGGCGTCGCCAGCGCAGAGTGCACGATTTCTTCATAGGTGTGATTGGTGAATAGATCAAAGACATGATAAGTCGGGCGCAGGACGATGCCGTCTGCGTGCGTGAATATGGCGCCGACCGTGTTGACGGCAGGCGAAAAATTCGCCATGCCCACCACATCGCAGTGGCGCAGGCAGCTGTTCAGGAAGCAAGCGGTGAAGACGGCGTCGGCCATATTGTAATTGCTGTTGATGTCATTGGCGTCCATCAGCGCGTGATCGGCAGCGCCGAAGCTCATGAAATTGGGATGACACCAGCCGCGCAAATTCCACTCGTCGAAAGCGATGCGCAGCTTGCCCAAATATCCGAGCGAGCCCAGGATATGCTTGACAGTCACGATCCGTTCTTCCGGCTCGAAGGCGCGCGCGACAATGTTGTCGTAGCCCTGCTCGAAGACACCCGCATCGCTGGCGCGCGACCAGTAGCCGTGTATCGACACCCAATCCAGCAGGTCGCCGGCTTGACGCAGCACTGTGGCGTTCCAATCGAGATCGGGTATTGAAGCGATGGCGAGCTCAATCGTGTGATCGACTCGTTTCATCATCTTGGCCGATTCCAACACCAAGCGCGCCCATTCGTCGGCTGTCTTGGCGCCCATCTCCCAAGCGCCGTAATTCTCGTTGCCGATGCTCCAGTAGCGCACATTGTATGGCTTGTCATGTCCGTTGGCTCGCCGCAGCGCCGCCCACTCGCCGATATCGAGGTTGCAATATTCGACCCAATCGGACATGTCTTCCGGGGCGCCGGTGCCGGCGTTGGTGCAGATAAAGGGCGCGGCGCCGACTTCACGACAAAAGGCGACCAATTCATCGGTGCCAAAACTGTTCGGCTCCTCAACGCGCCAGGCTTTGTCGTAATAGGGCACGCGTTGGCCAACGCCTTTTTTCCAGGGATAGGCTGAGACGAAGCAGCCGCCGGGCCAGCGAATCACCGGCGTCTTGATTTTCCGCAGCGCTTCTATCACATCGCGGCGGAAACCGTTTTCATCAGCGAGGTGACTGCCCGGGTCGTAGATGCCGCCGTAAATCTGCCGATGAAAATGCTCCAGGAAATGCCCGAAGATCATGAAGTCGCGATTGCCAACGACGTGGTCAGGCAGGATGTCAAGTAAAGCCTGATGCTTCTTCATGTGTTCCTGTCCCTAATCTTCCCTTGGTAGCTGCGTTCGGCGCGCGACCGCGGTATAGCAAGATTTCGCTTTAAGGGAGACGTCGCACCTTGCTGATGCGAGCAATTGTGGCACGGGCTTATCGAATTTACCAAAATTGAGAAGCTAAATTGGAACGCGGGGGACGGGCAGCTACGCCGGAACCGCCTCGCGCTCCACTTCCTCCGTCCACAAGCCTAGCGACGCCAGGCCATTCATCTTGGCGCGGTGGTAGAGCGCCGCTTGCGCAGCCGGCACATTCTCCGCCAGATTGCCCCAGACGGCCATCGGCTCTCGCTGCAAAGCGCGGGCGTACGAGAAGCTCAGCTTCCAGGGCAAATCGTAATTGGCGTTCATCGCGTTGAGATGCGCCGTGGCGCGCCAGTCGCTCTGCCCGCCGGAGAGGAAGACGATGCCCGGAATGGCCGCGGGGATCCGCCGCTTGAAGGCCTTGACCGTCAGCTCGGCGACAGCATCCACATCGGCTTGCTCGGCGCATTCGTTGCCGGATAGCACCATGCTGGCTTTGACCAGCGCGCCTTCCAATTCGACGCGATGCGTGTAAAGCGCCTCGAATGTGCGCGACAGCACGAACTCGGTCACATCAAAACAGCGCTCAATCATATGGTCGCCCCAGAGCATGACTTCGGGTTCCACAATCGGCACGATGCCGGCTTCCTGCGAGAGCGCGGCCACCTGCGCCATAACGTAAGCGTTGGCTTCAATGGCGTAATAGCTGGGTGTGCCCGGCCCGATCTGCAGGGCGGCGCGCCACTTGCTGAAGCCCACGCCCATCTCGGCATACTCCGCCAGTCGCTCGCGCAAGCCGTCCAGGCCGCCGCCGACCGTCTCCCCAGCGCTGCCCGCCAGCGCGACCATACCGGTAAAGGGCGAAATGCCGGGTATCATGCCTTGCTCAACCACCTGCGGCAGCAGCTGCTCGCCGCGACTGTCAGCCATGCGGACCTGCTCGTCCGTCATGATGATGCCGCTGACGGCTTCGTTCAGGTTGGGCGTCTTGAACAGCAGCTCCGACCAATTGCGATAACTGTTTTCGTCCTGCGATATGCCCTCGGACTGCATCAGCTCCCGGAATGCCGGCGATGGCCGGTCAGCCGCCATGATTCCTTTGCCGGGCGCTACCAATTGATTTGCGATCTCGTTCAAGCTCATTGCGGTCACGGTCTCCACTTTCCATTTACCTTGCTATGGACGGTATTCTGGCAGTCGCCAGATTCATACGCAAGGTGTTTCCGCAGCAGCAAAAACGGGCGGCCCGCATCGACCGCCCGCTTTCCAGGGCCGCTGTCACGAAGTAGTCGGCTTAGTTTTCGGCCTTTGTCAGCGTGCTCAACTGCTCAGCGATCATATCGGGCGAGCAATGCAAGTTCTCCAGGAAGGCGACGTCCTCAGCTCGGCGTTCCTGCAATGTCATTTCTGACAGGCCGATTTCGCCCGGGATTTCGAAGAGCGCGCCTTCACTCATGATTACGCCATCTTGAACGATGTAATCCACCTCCGCCAGCAGCGCTTCCGTGAAGACGACGCCCGGCGCGTCGGCCGAATCGTTTTTGACGGCGACGGCGAAACCGGGCGTCGAGGCGATGGCTGTAGTCGCAATATCGAGATTGCCTTCGAGGTAGCCGATCACCATGCGGGCGGCATGAATGCCTTCGCGATACCAGCCTTCAAAGCCGGCTGCAATAGTCACACCGTGGATGACATCCGAAACCAGCGGAGAGAAAACCGGAACCCCGTAGGCCGACTCCACGATAGCCGAGATGCCGGCCGAGGAGCCAGTGCGCGGCGGCAATACGATCACGTCCACGCCACTATCCACCAGAGAATCCGTGCCCAGCGCGTAATCGGCCGCCGTTACCACCGTCTCAACTTCAACGGTGAATCCGTATTCCTCGCCGAATTGCTGAATAGTGCTGATGTAACCGGCTGTGGCCGGATCATCGGCGTTCGCCAGCAAGCCGATGCTTTGGAAGTCCGGATCCTGCAAGTAAGCGATGTTGGTATATTCCTCGTAGTCAAAATGCATCAAGGTGCCAGTCACATTAGGCGGCTTGATGCAAGTTGCTGTCGCCAGGCCCGAAGCGTGTGGATCGGTCACGATAGCGAAGATAAGCGCCGGCGGGTCTTCCATGTCGCTCATGGCGCCCAGCGCGATCATGCCCACCTGGGTCGAGACGGTGAGGATAACGTCCGCGCCTTCATCCAGCGCGTCTTCCACCATCAAGTTGGCTGTCGGCAGGTCGAAGCCGGCGTCGCGATACAGGATGTTTATGTTTTCGCCATGTAGATCATTGCCCGCCTCCATCGTGGCGCGTTCCTCCGCGTTGATAAAGCCGTAGACCTCCAGCATGTCCAGCACAGCCCGGTCGGTCAAGGCGAATGAAGGCGACTGTCCAAAACGCAGAAAAGCCAGCGTGGGCGCGTCATCGTCGGCCGCCATGGACGCGGGCGGCAAAAGCAGCGCCAGCAACAGAATGACGAGTGCAAACTTCATAATGCGGGAAAGTCTCGACCGAACCATGAATCTCCTCCAGTTTTCCGTAAACGAGAACTTAAATATTGTACAAGCCAGTATACACCTAACTTAATTTAGAGAAATTATGTTTCATTTGATTGAGGTGAGAAGACGAAGCCGATATCGCCGAGCGCCGCCTTGAGCGCTTCCAGCGGCAAGCCCACCACATTGCTGTAACTGCCCTCAATGCGCGCCACCGGCCGGAACTCTTCGTTCTGAATGCCGTAAGCGCCCGCCTTGTCCAGCGGATCGCCCGTGGCGACATAGGCGTCGATCTCTGCCTCGCTGAAAGCGCGCATTTCTACGGCGGTCCGCGCGTGGCGGGTGATGACCCGCGGCGCGTCACCGGCGCGATACAGCGTGAAGGCGGTGACGACTTCGTGCTCGCGCCCTCGCAGCATCCACAGCATCCGCCGGGCGTCGCCGTCATCAGCCGGTTTGCCCAGCAATTCACCGCCGTCCATCACGATCGTATCGGCCGAGATGACCAGCGCCGGGGTTTCGTCCAGCGTCCGCGCCACTGCCTCGGCCTTTTCGCGGCTCAGGCGCTCGGCATACTCGACCAGGTCCTCAGCGGCGCGGCGCGACTCATCGATATCCGGCTTGATGATCTCGAAGCGCAAACCAAGCCCGGCCAAGAGCTCGCGGCGGCGCGGCGAAGACGAAGCCAGTATCAGGCGCATGGGCGCTGCCTCGCTTTCCAGGCGCCAGCATATTAATGGGGTCGCGACTGCGGCGCTACGGTGGAAATCCCAGCGTACTCTACACTATAATTGACTTGAGTTACATGGAGGAGCCGATGCGCGCCCACCGAAAAACCAAGAGCTACGCTGGTCCGACGCAAAATGCGCCTGCGCCGCTGGACAACGCGCAGCTAAATGCGCTTATCCGCAATGTCTTCGCTTGGCTGTGGGTGGGCATGGGCATCACAGCGGCAGTAGCCAGCGCCCTGCTCGTCCAGCCCATCTACATAGAATTCGGCGAAATTATCATCATCGTTTTCGCCCATCTCGTGATTGCCGCCGCGCTTCATTGGAGGCTGCCGCGTTTTTTGCCTAAGCAAGCCGGCGCGTTTCTCGTCTTCTATTCGGCGCTGACGGGCTTCACTTTGTCCACCGTTTTTTCCGCCCTCCTCTATCCCACGGTCAGCGGCGCGCTGGTCAACGCCTGTTTAAGCACAACTTGTCTCTTCGGCCTGATGACATTGATAGGCTGGCGGACAGGGCTCGATTTCAGTCGCGCGCGCAGCTACGTTTTGATGGCGTTGCTTGGGCTGCTCATCGCCTTCCTGGTCAATAAACTGCTGGCTGGCGCCGCCTTCGATTATGTCTTCAGCTTCTTTTCCGTCCTCTTCTTCAGCGCCCTGGCCGCCTATCATCGCCAGCCCTTCGCCTCTATGGCCGCTGACCCCAACCTGCGAATCACCCCGCCGGACAGCCTGAGATTCAGCATACTGGCCGCATTGCAGCTCTACCTGAGCGCCTGCAATCTGTTCGTGATTGCGCTATCCTCCAGCGTTCGGGAACCTTCGCTCTACGGCAATAATTATCGCCACATGCACCATCATCAGCGGAGTCATTACGGCGGAATGGGCATGGGTTCCAGCGGCTTCAGCGGAGGCGGCAGCATGGGCGGCGGCGGCAGCAGCATGGGCGGCGGAGGCGGCAGCATAGGCGGCGGAGGTGGAGGTTCCTTCACCCCCTAAAAGCCCAGAGCAATCGCATTAAAATGGTAGTGACTGAAATGGCGCAAATTCGAACGGAAAATCAAACACAGAGATCACAGAGAGCGCAGAGAAAAGCAATAATGAAAGCTTACGTCATAAGTCAGGAGTGATTCTGAGAGATATTTGAAGTCTTTTCGGTGCTTCTTGCCATATACCAGTCCATCGAGTACTTTGAATAGATGCCTAAACTCCTAAATCTCTGTGCCCTCTGTGTTCTCTGTGTTTAATAAATATTGGTGCGATTGCTCTGCTAAAAGCCCAAGCCAAAGTAAGAACGATGTAAAATCGCCGAAACGGCACATCCAAAGCGCCTGCTTTTCGTTATAATGAGTAGAGTCAAGCACAGCAAACAAGCGCCCGGTTTATGGCGCGAGCAGGAGACCACACTATGAACTTCAGAAATAACAGCTTCATCGTTGACGCGCCGGGCAAGCCCCTGGAGGGTTTGCAGCTCAATGCGGTCATGCGCAACGTCTACGGCTGGATGACGATGGGTTTGCTCGTCACGGCGGCAGTCGCCCTGGCCGTCAGCAACAGCGGCTTCTTCCCCGGTCAAGGCATGTTCATAATCGCGATATTTGCTCAGTTGGGCATCGTCTTAGGCTTGAGCTGGGCGATTGAACGCATCTCGGCCACTACCGCCGGCATGCTTTTCTTCGTCTATTCGGCGCTGACCGGCTTCACCTTTTCGATCTTCTTCCTGGTCTTTTCGCTGGGGTCGATCGCGGCGGCCTTCCTCAGCACCGCCGGCGTCTTCGGCGCGATGACCATCTACGGGCTGACGACCAAGACCGACCTGACCAAATTCAGCAGCTACTTCATGATGGGTTTGTTCGGGCTGATCATCGCCAGCATCGTCAACATCTTCCTGGGCAGCGGACCGCTCGACTTCATCATCAGCATATTCGGCGTGCTGCTCTTCACCGGATTGACCGCCTGGGACACCCAGCGCATCGCGGCTATGGCGGCCACGCGCAAGATGAAGGTCGATTCCGATGACACGCTGAAATTCAGCATCATGGGCGCTTTGACGCTCTACCTCGATTTCATCAACCTGTTCATCTTCATGCTGCGCATCTTCGGCGGCCGCGACTAACCGCACTAGCATCCCACGGCAAATGAAATGGGACGGCGGGTAAACCGCCAACAAGTCCATCCACACTAGATGTAGGGGCGACTCTGTGAGTCGCCCTTGTTTATCTACATCGTGATCGTGCGACCTTATTGCTGATAGGGACGCCATCACAGTCGGCGTCGGCGTTCACCTCTCCCCGCGCCCGCGATAACTCAGCAGCACCAGCGTGGCGAAGAGCCCGGCCGCCGCCCAGAGCAGAAAAGGCGCGTTCAAGCTGATCACGCTCAAGGTATTGCCCAGCGGCGGCAGCATTGACCCGCCCAGGTTCTGCAGCATGCCGTTGAAACCGAGCGCGCTGCCCACCAAGGCGATCTCCAGCCCCGGCATTTCCGTGATCGAGGCGCCCATTAGCGCCATAAAACTGTCGAAACACAATCCGCCGATCGCCATCGCCAGAATGACCGCCCAATAGTTGCCCCCGGCGAAGTACATCAAAAGCGTGCCCAGGGTCATCATTGCCGTGCCGAATATCATCACCAGCCGGCGCTCCCCCAGCCGGTCGGACAGGTGCGATATCGGCACTACGCCGATCAAACTGGCCAGGAAGAAAACCGGGATGGCGCTATCGGCATCGAAAGCCGTCCAGCCGATCTCGCGCAGATAAGTCGGCACATAGCCCATCACACCCTGCGCCAGCCCGACCGCGCCAAAGACGGCCAGCGCGATGACACGCAGTTGGCGAAAGCCGGCCACGCGACGCAACTTGGTCACTAGCTGCCGCAGGTCCAGCCCCTGGCGTGGCTTTCGCTCGTCCGGCGGATGCACAAGCGCCCACAAGATGGCCAGCAGGATCGAACTTAGCCCGAAGGCGATCAGTACCGCGCGCCAGCCGCCCAGCAGCGGCGACAGCAAGGTCGCGCTGTACCGCGAGCCCAACATCGCGCCCAAGGCGAAACCCAGCGCCATGACACCCGCGGCGAATCCCAACTGCCGCGACGCGAACCACTCGCGATTCAGCTTGACGAAATTCAGCGGCAGCACCGGCTGCAACGTGCCGTACAAAAAAGAGAACAGAAAAAGCGACCAGAAGTCGACCGCCAAGCCGCGCAGCGCGCCACAAACGCCGGCCGCCAGGCACATAAACACCAGGGCGCGCCGTGTGCCGAAATAGTCGATCAGGGAGCCGCCGAGGAAGGACGTGAAAATGCCCATCACCATGCCCACGCCCCAAATCACGCCGATCTGAATCAGATCCAGGTCCAGCGACGTGGCGATCTCGCTGAATAGCGCCGACAAGCCGGCGATGGGGAAGCCCATGGTGATGAAGCCCGACAAGCTCACCATCGCCAGAATCACCCAGCGATACGGCGAATGCTGCCGGTCGCGCAAATCTGCGGGCGGCCTCATCGGCGGTCTCAGTCGGATAACAGCGCGCGAGGTCGCCGACCCGTGTTCACGGAAAGAGGACGATCCACCGGCAGCGCGTTTTCGCTCACTGCGGCAGATGTCTTTTGCGCTTGCGGAAGCTGAGCAGCATCAGCGTGGCGAAGACGCCGGAAGCCGCCCAGAGCAAGAAAGGCGTATTCAACGAAATTGGCGACAGCGCATTGCCCAAGGGCGGCAACAGCGTCGAGCCCGCATTCTGCAAGACGCTGCCGAAACCCAAAGCACTGCCCACGAATGCGATCTCCAAACCCTCGATCTCGGTCATCGCCGCGCCCTTCAAGGCCATGAAGCTGTCAAAGGTGAAACCGGCCAGCGCCATCGCCAGCATGACGCCCCAGAAATTATCGCCCGCTAAAAACATCATTAAGGTGCCGACAGACATCATCGATGTGCCAAAGGCCAGCACTACGCGCCGACTTCCCAGTCGATCCGACAGATGCGACAAGGGGACGACCCCGATCAGGCTGCAAAAGAAGAATACCGTGATGGCGCTATCGGCCTCGACCACGCCCCAGCCAATCTCGCGCAGGTAGGTCGGGATATAGCCGACCAGTCCGCGCATCAAGCCTAATACGCCGAATACCCCCAGCGCCAGCACCCACAATTCGCGGAACCTCGTCACATAGCGCAGGCTGCGCAAAATCTGGCCGATATCGAAGCCGGTTTCGCGCCGCCGCTCCACCGGTGGATGCACCAGCGCCCAGACCAATCCCAGCGCAATGGCGCAAAGCCCGAGCAGGATGAGTACCGGCCGCCACCCGCCCAAGAGCGGCGATAATACTGTCGCGCTCAAGCGAGAGCCCAGCATTAGGCCGGTGGCGAAGCCGGCCGACATCACGCCTTGAGCGAAGCCAAGTTGCCGCGACGCGAACCACTCGCGGTTCAGCTTGACGAAACTCATCGGCAAAATCGGCTGCACCATCCCAAAAAGCAATGAGAAAACAAGCAGCGACTCGTAATTGACCGCGAAGCCGCGTGAAGCGCCGGCCAGCCCGGTCGCCAGACATAATACAACCAGCGTCCGCCGCGTTCCGAAGGCATCAATAAAGGCGCCGCCCAGGGGCGCGGTGAAGATCGCCATGGCCGATCCCAAGCCCCAAATCACACCGATTTGGACCAGGCTGAGATCGAGCGTATCTGCGACTTCACTGAACATCGCCGACAAGCCGGTGGTCGGGAATCCCATTAACAAGAAACCCGAGAGCGTCACCATCGCCAATATCACCCAGCGATAGCCGGAATTTTGACGCTCGCTAGCTTCAATTGTTGGGGCAATCCCGAACATATTGAGAGACCTGGCTGAAAACAATCGATTCATCGTAACCTAAAGCAAGGCGATAACAAGGTACAGGCTGTCGCCGCCGCGCGCAAGCAATCCGCGCGACCGGTTGTGAGATTACATTTTGTAACTATAATCGAATCACAATTAGCCACTTCGTGATGGGATGGCTCCTTGGCTCGGTCTTCCTGCAACTTAAGAATTAACAGTAAGCGCCTGCGCGCAGACTTCGACGCGCTGGCCGATATCGGCGCGACCATGGGCGGCGGCGTCTCGCGCCTGGCCTTATCGAACGAGGATATGGCTGCCCGCGCCTGGTTCGCCGACCGCGTTGAAGAAGCCGGTCTCCAGATCAAAGACGACGAAGTCGGCAACTTGAGCGGCTGGCTGCCCGCGGCCGACCCGGACGCCAAGACGCTGATGATCGGCTCGCACCTCGATACCGTTCCCAACGGCGGCCGCTTCGACGGCGCCATCGGCGTGCTGGCCGCGCTGGAATGCCTGCGCCGCATCAAGGAAGCCGGCCTCAAACCGAGCTGCCACTTGGAAGCCATCAACTTCACCGATGAAGAAGGCACCTGGAAATCGCTCTTCGGCAGCAACGGCCTGATCGGCAAGATCTCCGCCAACGACATCAGCGATACGCTGCACGACAATATGGCCTTCCGCGCCGCGCTGCACCGCGCCGGCATCCTGCTCGACGAGCTGCACCATGCCCAGCGCGATCCCGAGTCCATCCTCGGCTTCCTGGAACTGCATATCGAGCAAGGCAAGCGCCTGCACGAGCAAGGCCTGGATATCGGCATCGTCGACCGTATTGTGGGACGCACGACTTATAATGTCGTCTTCTATGGCGAAGCCGCGCACGCCGGCACCACCACAGCCGACGAACGCCGCGATGCCCTGCAAGGCGCGGCAGCCTATATCATCGCCGCCCACAATCTCGTCACCGAGGGTTACCCGGAAGGCGTCGTCAATTGCGGCCACGTGGCAGTTGAGCCCGACAGCTTCAACGTCGTCCCGGCCGAGGCCTCGCTGCGCATCGAGTTCCGCCACCCGGATACCGCCACGCTAAAGGAGATTGAAGCGCAGCTCATCCAGCTGGCGCAAGACTGCGCGCGCCAGTATCGGCTGACCGTCGCCACAGAGCGCGTCTTGCATCGCGCCGCCGAGCGCATGTCGGGCTACCTCTTTCGCCAAATCGAAAGCGCCTGCCAGGCCGAAGGCGCGCGCTGCACAGCCATCGCCAGCTACAGCGGCCACAACGCCCAGATCATGAACCAGATGGTGCCGGCCGGCATGATCTTCTTGCCATCGGTGGACGGCATCAGCCATAATCCCAAGGAACATACCGAGTGGCGCCATGTCGAAATCGGCGCCAATATCTTGCTGCGCGCCATCTTGCAGCTGACGGTCTAATTTGGCAATCGACCGCTCACCTAAGACGATTGTAGGGGCGACACCTTGGGTCGCCCGCCGATTCAGAGTTATGCGTAGGGGCTAGCCTTGGCTCGCCCACAAAAGACCATACGAATCCAGGATATACCGCATGTCCCATCTCACCCGCCGCGAAAAAGAACGTGAAATGCGCGCCGCCGGCCGCTTGCCCGATGGCCAATCCCTGACCGAGAAATTCCCCATCCTAACCTATGGGCCCACGCCCACATTCGATCCCGCCACCTGGGATCTGCGTGTGTTCGGCGCGGTCAAAGCAGAAAAGCGCTGGACCTGGGACGAATTCCAGCAGCTGCCCACCGGCCAAATGACGGTCGACATCCACTGCGTTACGCGCTGGAGCAAATTCGACACGACTTGGGAGGGCGTGATGTTCCGCGACTTCCTGCGCCTGCTCGAACTCACCGACGAAGCCCGCTTCGTCATCGCCCACTGCGAATACGGCTATACCACCAACCTGCCGCTGGAAGTCATGGACGACGAAGACGTCATGCTGGCCTATAAATACGATGGCCGCTTCCTGCACGATCCCGAACTGATGGAGCACGGCGGCCCGCTGCGCACGGTCGTGCCCAAGCGCTATTTCTGGAAGAGCGCCAAATTCCTGCGCGCCCTCGAATTCAGCCCGGTCGACAAGCCGGGCTTTTGGGAGCTAGGGGGCTATCACAACGACGGCGACTTCTGGAAGCAAGAGCGCTTCCAGCGGCGGGGGTTCTAATTCACTGACGCGCCATGCAGATGCAAGCCGCACTACTCAACGAGCCAAACGGGCGCTTCCAAGTCGAAACTGTCGACCTGGACCCGCCGCAAGCCGGAGAAGTCCTGGTCAAGATTGCGGCCAGCGGCGTCTGCCGCAGCGATTGGCGCGTGGCGATTGGCACCGCCCCCAAGCCCATGCCCATCGTCACCGGGCACGAAGGCGCCGGCATCGTCGAAGCGGTCGGACCGGCTGTCACACGGATAAAGCCGGGCGATCATGTCGCTTTCATCTGGGCGCCCGCTTGCGGCGGCTGCTTCTACTGCAATGGCGGCAAGCCCAACCTCTGTGAGACCTTCACGCCGCTGCTGGCGACCGGCCTGCAAGCCGATGGCAAATCGCGCCTTCACTGGCGGGGCAATCCGCTGCACATTCTGGCTGGCTTGGGCGCCTTTGCCGAGTATGCCGTTGTGCGCGAAGAAAGCTGCCTGCCGATTCGCAAAGACATTCCGCTGGAACTGGCGGCCGTGGCGGGCTGCGCGGTCGCTACCGGCGTCGGCGCCGCCATGTTCACTGCCGCAGTTAAGCCAGGGGAGAGCGTCGCCGTTTTCGGCGCCGGCGGTGTCGGACTGAATGTCATTCAGGGCGCGCGTCTTTGCGGCGCCTACCCCATCATCGCCGTCGATGCCAACGTGAGCAAGCTGATGCCGGCCCGAGACTTCGGCGCTTCGCACACAATCATATTCGACGACGCCATAGTCAGCCGCGTTCAAGCGTTAACTGCTGGTCGCGGCGCCGATCAGGTCTTTGAAGCAGCAGGCGTCCCCGCCCTGCAGGAAGTCGCCTTTGAGGCGCTGCGGCCCGGCGCTCAACTGACCCTCATCGGCACGACGCCTGACGACAGCCGCACCAACCTGCCCGGCGCAAATATCACGCGCACGGAGAAAGTCATCCGCGGCAGCTTCTACGGTTCCTGCAGCCCACGCCGCGATGTGCCAAAGCTGCTCGATCTGTACGTGGCGGGGAAGCTCAAGCTGCGCGAGCTGATCACAAAGCGCTATCGGCTGGAGCAGATCAATGAGGCTTACGCCGACCTGGTCAAGGGCGACCTTGCGCGCGGCGTCATCGTCTTCTGAACAATTGTGAAAAGCGAATATCATCCGCAGGCCACAGTACCAACACAAAAGGGCGAGCCAAGGCTCGCCCCTACGGTTCGTGTTTTGCGGGATACCGCCGCTAGCCGGTCGCAGCTGCAACCGCCCGCTTGAAGAAGACGCCCGCCATCTGCTGGCGATAAGCCTCTGGATAAGCGATATCGCCGGCCAGCCAGTCGCCGATATCGGCTTTCACTGCCTCAGCCGCCGCATTCAGCGCATCATCGTCCAGCGTCGAACCGGCCAGAGCCGCCTCGGCGCCTCCGCATTTAACCGCCTTTACCGTCGCCCCGCCGACCGCCACGTGGGCATGGTCGCAGGTCGCGCCGTTCATCTTCAGCGCCACGCAAACGCCGACGATGGCGTAACGCGAAGCCGGATGCGGGAACTTGGCATAGGCCATCTGGTGGTCGCTCAAATCGGGCACATCGACGCTGGTTATCAACTCGCCGTCGTCGAGCGCCGTCTCAAAGAGATCGACGAAGAAGTCTTCCGCGCCGACCGAGCGCGAGCCGTCCGCGCCCTGGATATTAACCGAGGCGCCCACCGCCACCAGCACAGTCGGCGGGTCCGAGGCCGGATCGGCATGGGCGATATTGCCGCCCAGCGTGCCGAAGTTGCGCACGGCCTGGTCGCCCACTTGGCCGCAGGCGCTGGCCAGCGCGCCGCACTTGGCTTGAACGTCAGCGGACGCGGCGATATCGGCATGGGTCGCGGTCGCGCCGATGCTCAGCCCGCCATTCGCTGAAATGCCCCGCAGGGAGTCGATCCCGCCGATGTCCACCAATTGTTCGGGCGCGTCCAGGCGCAGCTTCATCACCGGCAGCAGGCTATGCCCGCCAGCCAGGAACTTGCCCTCATCGCCGATCATGCCCAGCGCTTCGTCTACCGAGCCCGCCCGCGCGTAATCAAATTTATTGGGCCACATGCCTAGTTACCTCCATTCGCTTGTTGTATCGCCTGCCATACCTTCGCCGATGTCAATGGCATGTCGAGCTGCTCGACGCCCAGCGGCGCCAGCGCATCCAAGACCGCATTATACACCGTCGGCGTACTCGCGATCGTGCCGGTCTCGCCGACGCCCTTCACACCAATCGGATGATGCGGCGACGGCGTCACCGTCTCACCCAGCTCGAAATTGGGGAACATATCCGCCTTGGGCATGCAATAATCTTGCATCGTGCCCGTCAGCAGCTGTCCGTTTTCATCGTAGATCACGCCTTCACAGAGCGCCTGCGCCACGCCTTGCACCACGCCGCCATGGATCTGCCCGGCGACAATCTCCGGGTTGATCTGCGGGCCGCAGTCATCGACCGCGATGTAGCGCTGCAGCTCAATCTCGCCCGTCTCGGCATCGACTTCCACAATGGCGATATGCGTGCCAAAGGGATAGACGAAATTGGGCGGATCGTAGAATTGCGACTCCTCGAAGCCCGGGTCCATGCCCTCGGGCATATTCCAGGCCAGGTGCGCCATCAATGCTACATCCTGGATGCTCTGCGCTTGATCCGGCGAGCCTTTGACCGAGAAGCTGCCATCGGCGTATTCGATGTCTTCTTCGTTAGCTTCCATCAGATGAGCCGCCAGCGCCTTCGCTTTCTCCTTGAGCTTGCGCGAGGCATGCGCCAGCGCCGCGCCGGTGACCGGCGTCGTGCGGCTGCCATAAGTGCCCCAGCCCATGGGCGTCTCGGTGGTATCGCCATGCACGACTTCAATGTCCTCGACCGGGAATCCCAGCTCCTCCGAGATGATCTGCGCCAGGGTCGTCTCCGAGCCCTGCCCGTGCGGCGAAGCGCCAATCAGCGCTTGCACCTTGCCCGTTGGCGTTACGCGCACGGTCGCGCTCTCCCACAAACCGCCCTGGAAGCCGACCGCCCCCGCGACTTGGCTGGGACCCAAACCGCACATCTCGGTGTAGGCCGTCACGCCGATGCCGAGATAGCGGCCCTTTGACCGCGCGTCAGCTTGCGCCTGGCGGAAGTCATCGTAGCCAGCCATGCCCAGGGCCTTCTCAAATGCTGTCGGGTAGTCGCCGCTGTCGTAAGTGAG
>JAGWBC010000028.1:18709-22844 GCA_021296115.1 Anaerolineae bacterium
AGATTCTTGCGGCGCAATTCCGCCGGGTCCATGCCGATCTCGCGCGCGACATTGTCGACCATGCGCTCCAGCAGGAAGGTCGCTTCCGGTCGGCCGGCGCCGCGATAGGCGTCGGTCGGCGCGCCGTTGGTCATTACGCCGATAGACTTGCAGTAGACGCTGTCGATCGTATAGGGACCCACATAGAGCAAGCCGTGCAAAATCGTGGGGATGCCCGGCGCCGCTGTCGACAGGTAGCCGCCCATGCCGGCGTATACGGTGGCCCGCACGCCCAGCAGCTTGCCGTCATTGCTGGCCGCCATCTCCACATGCTGCACATGGTCGCGCCCGTGGATGGTGATCAGGTAATTCTCGCTGCGCGTCTCAGACCATTTGACCGGCACGCCCAGCTTCATCGCCGCCCAGCTGACCAGCGCTTCGTCCGGATAGCAAGGGATCTTGCTGCCAAAGCCGCCGCCGACTTCCGGCGCGATCACCCGCACCTTGTTTTCGTTCAAGCCGGTCACGGCGCTGATGATAAAGCGGTGAATATGCGGGTTCTGCGAGGTGCACCAGAGCGTCAACTCCTGCGTGGCCGCGTTGTACTGGGCCATGGCGGCGCGGGTTTCCATCGCCGTCGGCAAGAGCCGCTGCTGCAAGATACGCTCGGAAACCACCACATCAGCCGCGTCAAAGGCGGCATCGCTGGCTTCTTTGTCGAAGGGCGCCCAGGTGAAGGCGATATTGCCCTCCACGTCATCGTGGATCAGCGGCGCGCCTTCCTGCGCGGCTTGTTCCGGGTCAATCACCGCCGGCAGCTCTTCGTACTCGACGACCACCGCATCGGCCGCGTCCTGCGCGCGATAGCGGTCATCGGCCAACACTATCGCCACGCCGTCGCCGACGTAGCGCACCTTGCCTTTCGCCAGCGCGGGATGCTCCGGCGTCTTCAAGTCACTGTCGGGGATCAGCCAAGCGGTTGGCAGTCCCGCCAGTCCGTCCCCGATGTCCTCGCTGGTATATACGGCGACCACGCCGTCCATCGCTTCGGCTGCCGAGCTGTCGATGCTGATGATGTTAGCGTGCGCGTAAGGGCTGCGCACCACCGCCATATGCAAGACGCCCGGCAGCTTGATGTCATCGGTATAGCGCGCTTCACCGGTGATCAGCCGCGGGTCTTCCCGCCGCTTGATGCCACTCCCGAATATGCGCGTGCTCATTTGTCACCCCCTTACGTCGCGGCGGCGGCGTCCGCCACCTGTTTGACCGCCTTGACGATGTTGTGGTAGCCGGTGCAGCGGCAGATGTTTCCTTCGAGGTAATGTCGGATCTCGTCTTCCGATGCGCCCGGATTGTCTTCCACGAATGCGGCGCTGGCCATGATCATGCCCGGCGTGCAGTAGCCGCATTGCAGGCCGTGGTTCTCCCAGAAAGCGGTCTGCATCGGGTGATGCTCGCCACCCTCGGCCAAGCCTTCAATGGTAGTAACTTCCGCGCCGTCGGCCTGTACCGCCAGCAAGGTGCAAGACTTCAACACTTTGCCATCGAGATGGACCGTACAAGCGCCGCATTGGCTGGTGTCACAGCCGATCTTGGTGCCTGTCAGATCCAAATTTTCACGCAAAAAATGGACCAATAGAGTGCGGGGGTCGACATCGCGTTCATGTACGACCCCGTTTACAGTGATTGCGACTTGCATAAATCCCTCCAATTCGTCACCAATATTTTCGCGGTTTCCGCATAGGTCGCGCCATTATAACTTGCCTGACGCTAAATTGTAACTTGCCCCGGACACCATACCATCCAGCCCGGCGCGAAACTACAACTTTCACTCGGCGGAATTGTAACTTGCTTTGATACAATACGCTACAAACTGGTTGACCTTCACCCGCGCGTTTCTTTGAATCTTATTCGCGCCAATCGCGCTGCGGTTGGGGCGCGCACGAAACTTCCTCCGAAAAAGACACAGGACTAGCCAAAAGGCTGTAGAATCCCGATTATTGAATTTCTGTTATTATTGTCGCTTGATTCGCTACAGAAAGCCTCATATATGCCTCGGCTGCTTAACGCCCTGCGCGAACATCGCCACGTATTTATCGTCGTCATTCTGCTGACCCTGGTGACGACCTTCCCCACGATCGTGTACGTGTTCAAGACCGATGTTTTCTGGCACCCGGCCGGAACCAGCCTCGATGCGGGCAAATTCTGACGGTTCAGGCCGATCCGTTTTATACCAACCAGATCTTCTACCCAGAGGGCTTGTCACTGGCATTCCACCCCTTCTTCATACCGCATATCATCATGGTAAATGGTCTTGGAAACTTTCTCCCGCTCTCCAATGCTTTCAGCCTTGGCTTTTTGCTGATCATTGTTCTTTGCGCTTTCTCCGCATACGCTTATCTGGTTTGGCTGTTCAATGACAAGTGGGTCGCGCTATTCGGCGCGGTCGTCTTCGGCTTTAGCCCGCATGTCGTCGGCCACCCGAATCATCCCGAGATTGCGTTCATTGCCACGATCCCTCTCGCTCTATATTGCTTTCACCGCGGAACAATAGAGAACCGTCGGGTCTTGGTAACCCTGGCCGGTCTGCTCGCAGGGCTAACAACTGTAGTAACCATGTACATGTTTATCTGCCTCATTATCATGCTCGGGCTCTTTATATCTGCCCTTGCCAAATCAAGATGGCGCGACAAAGGATTCTGGCTCAACGTTACACTACTTGTCGTGACCGTCTCCCTATCGAGCTCTTGGCGTATATATCCGATGCTCGCCAGCTCAGATTCCATAGGTGAAACGGTGAATTGGCATGGCGAAGAGGAGATCGCAACTGACGCGATTTCCTACTTTGTCAATCACAGCAATCCCCTTTTCAGTCGCATAGTGGAATCTAACTCGCGGGCATTTACGGGTGGCCAAATTAGCGAGACTAGCTACTTGGGGTATCTGCCCCTTCTTCTCATCGCTATCGGCCTGCTCACGACGGCCACGCGGCGAAAGATGGTGCCCTGGGCCGGCCTGGGCGCGCTATTCTTGATCTTGCGATTAGGCTCGCATCTTGTTGTCTATGGCGCAAACTTTGAAGAAGTCCTGCTGCCCAAATACTACTTGAATCAGCTTTTGCCTGAGGTCTTTGCTTCGTTCTGGGCGGCCGATCATTTTATGATGGGGGCGCTGCTGCCCCTCTCTGTGCTGTCCTGCTATGGCCTTGTCGCTCTGCAAAAGCGGTTTACCTCCATAGCAAAGCCAGGGGTTATCCTGGCGCTCATCGCGATTGTCGCGCTTGAATACCACATCCCGGTGCAGACCGACCGCATCTTCCCCGTGGGAGACGGCGCCATCAGCGAACAGCGATTCGCCTTTCTCGAATGGTTGGAACAGGAAGACGAAGAGATTCGCCTGATCAACCTCCCAATGGGAAGATGGAACTCAAAGGTATACAATCTGTATCAGTCGCTTAGCGGCTTTCCCCATGCCGAAGGCGCCATCTCCCGCACGCCGGACAGTGCATTCGACTACATTCGAGCGAATCTACTGCTCAATACCTGGCATCAACAGCAGCCTATCAGCTGCGAGTTGGTAGAACGAGAGCGCTATTTCACCGGCTTGTCGCAGTTGCAGGCAGATGGCTTCAGCCATGTCGTGTATCACCGGGAATTTTTGCATGCGGAACTGATCAAGGACAGCTTCCGGGAAGCTAAACCATCCTATGCGGATGAATTTGTATGGATCTTCCGTGTGAACTACCTTCGCGAGAGTTGCACCGAAGAGAAGAGCGCAAATTATGAATTCACCCGGGCCTACGCCAACGCCTTGGCTCGGGGCTCAATCCTAGATGATCGGCCAGGGACTGTACTCGTCTTTCCACCCACAGTCCGAGCAGCCGACCATTTTCTGCGCTACCTCCACCACTTTGCTGACATTGACCGCTCCGTCGTGACTATCACCAGCGATGAGCGGGCCGGCATCGAAACCCGACACTCCGATATTAACTGGGCGATTTCCAGCGGTGACCTGGAAGCCCACGCCGCCCTTTGGCTGGTGAACAAACCACCAGAATTCGAAGCCGAGCAAACCCCGGCGTATCAAGACTGGTTCAAGGAGCGATTCCATTTCTGCCAGCGCTTCTTTGAGGACGAAGGCACGACCATCGACGCGT
>JAGWBC010000265.1 GCA_021296115.1 Anaerolineae bacterium
CGATTTTGTCTATGGACTTAGCACGATGCCTTTCCTCTGTGTCCTTAATCTAACTCGGTGTACTCGGTGGCAAAAATGTCGAAACTTCGCCTAAGCCGAGCGAACGGCGGCGTCACAGTACCAGACAAGCCTTACAGCAGACCAAGTTGAGGATCTCAATAACTTACTTGGAATTACTGAGCGAGCAATGAAGAGAAGCGCATGACTTGTAAAGCGACAGAAATTGTACTGGGCAAGAGCTTGTCCGCCTTGAAAATCGAGAATGACCTGCTGGCTACAGTCGTCTTGCTGGATAAAGGCGCTGACATATACGCGCTGGAGTACAAAGCCAAGAACGTTGACGTGCTTTGGAAATCGCCCTGGGGCATCAAAGAGCAGGCGCGCGGCTTCGACTCCGCCTTTGACTCGGCCACGGCCTGGCTGGAAGCTTACGCCGGCGGCTGGCAAGTGATTTTCCCCAATGGCGGCGATGAGAATATGTACAAGGGGGCGGCACTGGGCTACCACGGCGAAGCCTCGATGACGGCTTGGGATTACGAAATCGTCAGCGGGGCGGACAGCGCGCTGGAAGTGAAAATGCAGGCGCGGCTGTCGCGCAGTCCATATACCATCGAGCGCTGGCTGCGCGTCGAATTGGGCAGCCCGATTTTGCATATTCGCGAGAGTATCACCAACCACGCCGGCGAAGCGATGGATTGTATGTGGAGCCATCACCCGGCTTACGGCGCGCCCTTCTTGAGCGAGCACTGTGTCATTGATGTGGGCGCGTCCCGTTTCGCCGCCGATGATCGCTACGCCGGCTTCGCCAATCCGCTGACGCTCAGCCAGGCCTATCAGTGGCCGCTGGCGGGCGATGTTGATATGTCCAAAGTGCCGGGTCCGGACGAAGCGCGTGACATCCTGGCCTATTTCCAAGATTTTGAGTCGGGCTGGTATGCTATCACCAACCGGGAAATGGGTCTGGGCATCGGGCTGGCTTGGGACGAAAGCGTATTTCCCTATGCCTGGTTCTGGCAGGAGCTCAAGGCCTCGCCGGGATTCCCCTTTTACAAGTGTTCCTACGTCATGGCGATAGAGCCGGCGTCGTCCATACCCGGGCAAGGCTTGACGGCGGTGATGGAGAAGACGGGCACACATTTGACGCTGCAGCCGGGCGAGTCAAAAGCAATCGAAATGAAAGCCGTATTCTATGAATCGGACTGTGGCGTACGCAAGATTGACGCCGATGGCACAGTGCATACCAGGTAGGGCGGCGGCGAAATGGGAGCCCGCGCGAATTGCTGCATAGATACATGAAGACCGCGGAAGTGGATCATGACGGACACCGTGTTAAAGCTAGGCAATTATTCTGAGGCATCAGCAAGTAGATCAGGTGGAGAATATGGCTAAACGATTTGAAGGCAAAGTCGCCATCGTAACCGGAGCGGGCAAGGGCATTGGACGCGCCTGCGCGCTGGCTTTCGCGGCTGAAGGCGCGGCGGTGACGATCGCTGATATTGACCCGGCTGCTGGGGACGAATCGCGGCAACTGATTGAGCAGGCCGGCGGGCGCGCTTTATTCATCGAGGGCGACATCGCGGACGAAGCCTACGTCAAGCGCGTGGTGGCGGAGACGGTCGCCGCATTCGGCGGCATCGACGTGCTGCACAATAACGCCGGCGTCGTGCGCTACGGCACTGTGGTGGATCAGCCGGTCGAAGATTGGGATTACCAGATCAACATCAACTTGCGCGCGACCTTCCTCACCTGCAAATATAGTATCCCCGAGATGCGCAAGCGCGGCGGCGGCGCCATCGTCAACACCTCGTCTGTGCAGGCGACGGCGTCCCAGCAGACGGTCGCGGCTTACGCGGCTTCCAAAGGCGCTGTCACCAGCTTCACCACAACGGTCGCCCTGGACCACGCCAGAGAGAATATCCGCTGCAATTGCATCGCGCCCGGTTCCATTCACACGCCCCTGCTGGATATGGCGGCGGACCTCTTCGGCCCCGACAATCCGGCGGGGATGATCGAAGATTGGGGCGAGATGCATCCCATCGGGCGCGTTGGCCGGCCGGAAGAGGTGGCCAAACTGGTGCTTTTCCTGGCAAGTGATGAGGCCTCGTTCATGACCGGCGGCTACTATCGCGTCGATGGCGGATTGCTCTCGAGCTTGCTGTAAGCAACTTGAAGCGTTAAGGCGGGTCGGTCGCGCCGCGACTAGGTCCAGCGCGGGCTTTCCACAAAGGTCGGCTGGCCCTCGCGTTCCAGCAGCAGCTTGCGGAAACCCTTATTGATGATGGGGGCGTAATCGTGCCCGGCGCTCAGGTGATAGGACGCGACGAAGACTAGCATATCGGCGCCGGTATTGACTGCGCGGTGCGCCCACATCGGCGGAATATGCGAGATCGTGCCGGCTGTCCAGCGCTCGGCGCGGAATTCGCCGTCGATGGTTTGCAGCAGCAGATAGCCCTCGCCCTGCGTGCAAAAGTAGATTTCCGGCTGGTCATCGCGCTCGTGGATATGCCCCTTGGTCATGTGATATTCATCGCCGATCTTGCCGGGCAGCAAGCGCGTCACACCCAGCGCCATGTCGCTCTTGCTGGTTTCGAAGGGATGGAGCCAAACCTCGTAAATCAGCGGATCGGCCTCAGCCAGAGTGCTTTGTACGACTGATTTATCGTGAAACATCATCTGTAGATCGCTAAGGTTGCGGTCGTCGCGAATCTTCACCGGGTCGAATTTGCCGCTGGCGAAGTCGTACTGCACGCTGATGGGATAGTCCTTCGGGCTTAGCATGTCTGCTCCAACTCAAGCTTCAATTTGAATAGACTCAAAGGCGGCATTCAGGTCGCTTAATAAGCGCGCGGCATCGGCGCCGCCACACACAGTATCGTTGATTGCGGCGGATTGACCAGCGGCGTAAATCAATGGTACGCGCAAACCGTCGTCCGCCGCCGCGGTCGCTCGGCATAGGCGAAGTACTGACAACTTAGCCTCCGATGCGCATAAGGCGAAAGCCTCCCAACTGCTGCGCGCAGCGATTCAGCATAACCCGTCTCATTCCTTCTGATGTAA
>JAGWBC010000029.1 GCA_021296115.1 Anaerolineae bacterium
GGTAAGAATCCGGCGCACCACTTTCGGATCGCCCTTGCCGCGCAGTTCGCCCATTATACGCCCGAATATCGCGTTGACCACTTTGTCGTTGCCGTCCAGGTAGCGCTGCACCATTTCGTCGTTGGCGCGCAGGACAACATCAACGGCGTCGCCGATAAGCGCTGTGTCCGATACTTGCGCCAATCCCTCTTCGTCTACGATTGTACGCGCATCCTTGCCCGTCTCCCACATAGCCGGCAGCACACGTTTGCGCGCCGTGCTCTGGTTGATGACGCCGTCTTGCACCAGTGCCAGCAACTCGGCGAAATCAGACGCGGAAACGGGTATCGCGCTGATGGCTTCTCGCTCTATTTCTTTGGCATTCATCAGCCGGAACAGATCGCCTGTGATCCAGTTGGCTGCCGCTTTCGCCTCTGTCCCGCTGTCGATCATCTGCTGAAAGTAGTCGGCGACGGCGCGCTCGGCAGTCAATACGGCGGCATCGTAGTCGCTCAAGCCCAGCTCCTCAACGTATCGCTGCTGCAGCTGATCGGGCAGGGCGGGCAGCTTGGCGCGGATCTCGTCGACCCATGCCCGGCTTACTTCCACGATGGGCAGGTCGGGCTCCGGGAAATAACGATATTCGTCAGCGCGTTCTTTGTAACGCTGAACTGTGATGCGCTGCGCCGCTTCGTCCCAGCCCAGGGTGGCCGGCTTCACCGATTCGCCGCTCTGGTATAGCTTGATTTGCCGCTTGACCTCGTAGTCTATCGCCTTGACCATGTTGCGGATGCTATTCAGGTTCTTGATCTCGGTGCGTTCGCGCAGCTCGGTATCGCTTGAATGCAAAACGCTTACGTTGGCTTCGAAGCGCAGAATGCCTTTGGACATATCGCCGCTGTTGACTTCCAGATAGCGCAAAATCGAGCGCAGTTTTCTGGCGTAACTCGCGGCTTCGTCCGAGCTATACAGGTCAGGTTCCGACACGATCTCGAGCAGCGGGACGCCGGCGCGATTGTAGTCGACCAGGCTGCCGCCCATGACGTGACTGAGCTTGCCGGTGTCTTCCTCCATGTGGGCGCGGCGCACACGGATCGTTTTCTGAGCCCCGTCAGCCAAATCAATGGTGACGTAGCCCTTGATAGCCAGCGGCCGGTCGTATTGGCTGATTTGGTAGCCCTTGGGCAAGTCGGGATAGAAATAATTCTTGCGCGCGAACTGATTGATCGGCGGAATCTCGCAGTTGAGCGCCAAGCCCACCATAATGCCGTATTCCATGGCCTGCATGTTGATGACCGGCAATGTGCCCGGCATACCAAGCGACAGCGCATCGACCGCCGAGTTTGGATCCGCTTCGACGCTGTCAACGACGGGGCAGGGGCTGAACATCTTGCTAGCCGTCTCGAGCTCGGCGTGGACTTCAAGGCCGATGACGGTTTTCCATTCGCTCATAGAGGTTTCACCGCGCGTTGGATTGACCTAACCTATAACATAGCACAAAAGTTCGTAATTGCAAGGGTCTTTATCGATGGAATTGGGCAATAAAAACCCCGGCTATTGTGCCGAGGCTGGTGATACGCAACTTTGCAGTCTGGCTTTTAGGCTAGGGCAGACTCCATTGCTCGCTGCAGCAGACCGCGTCTCTCCAGGAAGCGTTCCAAGCGGCATAGCGCCTCACGGATATTGTCTTCGCTGGTGGCGTAGCTGGCGCGGACGTAGCCGCGGCCGCTGCTGCCGAAGGCGCTGCCCGGTATGAGAGCGAGCCGTTCTTCATGAAGCAGCGCTTCGCAGAAGGCCTCATCATCCATGCCGCTTATGGCGATGCTTGGGAAGGCGTAGAAGGCGCCGCGCGGCTCAAAGCAGCTCATGCCCAGTTGATTGAAACCGTCTACAAGCAGTCTGCGGCGGCGATCGTATTCCTGACGCATCCTCTCGACATCATCTTCACCGGCGTGAATGGCCTCTAGCGCTGCCGCTTGTCCCATCGTCGGCGCCGACATGATCAAGTACTGATGGATCTTGTACATGGCTTGGGTGAAGGCTTTGGGCGCAGTTGCGTATCCGATGCGCCAGCCGGTCATGGCATAGGATTTGCTCATCCCGCTCAAGACGATGGCGCGCTGGAACATATTGGGCAGCGTGGCGAAGTTGATGTGCTCAATGCCGTAGACCAGCCGCTCGTAGATCTCGTCGGAGATGACGACCAGGTCATGTTTCTCGGCAACTTGAGCGACTTGCAGCATATGCTCCATCGTCAGCGCGGCGCCGGTAGGATTGCTGGGATAGCTGAGCAGGATCGCTTTTGTTCGGCGAGTGATTCGCGCTTCCAGCGCGGCGCCGGTGACTTGGAAGTCGTCCTCGACTGCGGTGGGCGCCATCACGGGTACGCCACCCGCCGTCTCCACCAGGGCTGGATTGGCGACAAAACATGGCTCGACCACCAGCACCTCGTCGCCCGGATCAAGCAAGACCTTGAGCGCCAGGTACAGCGCTTCGCTGACCCCAACCGTTACCAGCACTTCGTCGTCAGGCGAGTAACCGAGCCCGTATCTCCTTTGGATATGCGCCGCGATGGCCGCTCGCAGTTCGTATGTCCCGGCGTTTGAGGTATAACCTGTGTTGCCATCGTGCAGGCTTTGCATTCCGGCTTCTACGATATGAGTCGGCGTGACAAAATTCGGTTCGCCGATGCCAAGCGTAACCACATCGTCCATGGTGGCGGCGATGTCGAAATAGCGCCGGATGCCGGATGGACGCAAGTTCTGAACGCTCTTGGATAGATAGCGGCTCATCAAATGGATCTCCTCCGAAGTTGTAACCCCTCACTTTATATCATTGAATCTCTTGTCGGTCATCACACATCCCCCATAAAGTGTTGCGCTACTTTTCCTACACTGTGTAGCAATATATTCGCTTGGTGGCATAATAGCAGGGAAACATTAAAGCAGAATGTATGAAGACTCAGCGCCGACTAATGTCTCTTTAACGGAAGACCATCAGACTGGAAAGTACAAGCCGGGGCGGATTACGAGGGGAATATCATGGCATTGCCGAGCCTGTTAAACTGGGAAACATCGCGCGACGGTTTGCATCAGATCGCTCTAATCGTGGGCGCGTTTCGCGTCGCCTGTTCGGACCCGCGGCCGAACGATCTGCACTTCAGCCTCGATCTGACTGACAGCGGATTCTCGACCTCGACGATCCGTGGCGGCGGCCTGCTGGAATTCGACCTCAATACTTTGCAGTTGAGGTTCTCACGCTGCGGCGCTTCGGTCTTCACCCTGAGCGCCCGCGGGCATTCGCAGGTCTCGCTAGCCCAAGCGCTGATCGCTATCTTCAAAGACAGCGGATACTCAATTTCGCCGTCGATGAAGCGTATCACGCAGGAGGGCGCGCTGGAAATCGACGCGACTCTGGCGCGGGATTACCTGGTCGCGCTCGACCGTCTTTATACGGCTTTGGCGCGTTTTCGGGCGAGGCTAGCAGGATACATGACGCCGCTTGTGCTTTGGCCGCACCACTTTGACATGGGGTTCATTTGGTTTCCTGGCGGCGGCGCCGACGAACATGCCGATCCGCAAATCGCATTCGGCTTCGCGCCTTTCAGCGACGGGCTGGATCGTCCTTATATTTACGCCTATGCCTGGTCGAAAGCCACCGGCTATATAGAGGCGCCAGTGTCCGTCCCGGCACAGGCGATCAAGGAAGGCTATACCGGTTTGTATGCCGCTTATGACGACCTGCGCCAAGCCAGCGACTTCGATTCGGTCATTGAGTCCATACTGCTGCAGTTTCAGCGGCTGGCTGCGTCGCAGTTGCAATAGCTCCGTCAATTTTGACCATTAGCGCTCGGGAGTTCTGCTGGTCGTGAGCGAATGGACAGTAACGAATCCGGCAAGCGAGAGTTCGCCGCGGTACGACCTTTTGGCCGCGGCCGCGTATCATAGATAGGCGGGCAGCCCGTATGACATGCGATCATCGTAGCGAAGCGCCCTTCATTGCGCGGGGGCGGATGCGCAAGTTTGTGTATCCGCGCGCCGAATTCTACTTGGCAAATGCAGTGACTTTAGTCTACACTATGAAGTTGAAGGCGCAGTCGCCGCAAAGTTGACTACAAGCGGCCGTAAATTGCGATTCAGCGTCACGACAGAGGTAGGTCATGAGCGACGAAAACAGAAACCGCAACGATGATACTGACGAAAACCTGAACGGTCCCTCGGGCGAGGATATGGATGATCGCCTGGAGCGTCTTGGCGGAGAGCCGGCGCCGGCCATAACGCCGGAAGAATTTGAGCGCTTGCAGAAAGCCGGGCAGGTCCACATCGACTCTCGCGGGCGAGTGCGGACCGCGCGCCGCAGCGGCGCCGAAGCGGGCGTGTCGCTGCGCAAACGCCGGGCTTGGTACGCTTCAAGCTGACGCGAACAGCTTCGGCGGAGCCTGATGCGGCGGCGTGCAGTCTAGCCCTATGCTGCCGCGTAGCGCCCCTTTCCGCCGACGATTGCCATTTCCTCGAATGCTTTTGTGAAACTTATAAAGATGATCGCTGCGATCGTGAGATTGCCGTGGTTGCGGCATGGAATCAGAGCATGGCGGGAATAGTCAATTTTGATCACGTCAAAGCGGCGCTGGAGCTGGCTGACTTTGACTCGGCTGAAGCTCGGCAACGCATGGCGCCGGCGCCGCGCGGCTGGCAGAAACGGGATACGCCGCCGACGCCCGCGGCCGTCATGATTGTTATCTTTGCCGATGCGCTGGGGCGCCTCAACCTGGTGTTGACCTTGCGTAACGCTGAGCTGCGCGGGCACAGCGGACAAGTGAGTTTTCCCGGCGGACGTCAAGACCCGGACGACGCCGACTTGACCTGTACCGCGCTGCGCGAGACTTGCGAGGAGATTGGCCTCTGCCGCGGCGACTTTAACATAATCGGAGCGTTGCCGCGCTTTTACATCCCCACATCGCACTTCGAGGTATTTCCCGCCGTCGCCCGTTTCGACGGCGTACCGGCATACACGCCCAATCCCGCCGAGGTCGCCGATGTGTTTAACTTTGGGCTGGATGAGCTGCTCAAGCCAGCGTACAAGCAGGTCGAACAGCGCCAAATCCGCGGCGTCAGCGTACGCGTACCCTACTACGCCGTGCGGGAGCATAAGGTCTGGGGCGCCACTGCAATCATGCTGAGCGAGCTCGAAGGCCGTTTGCGCCGGGTTGTGCCGCGGGACGCGCTGCATTCCATAGCCGTGGCGAACGCATAGTGGACTGGTTTACGGCCGCAATTGCATCGGCCTTCGGTTTATCCGCGCAAGCGCTGGTTTTCCAGCGTCTGCAGAAACACTATCCCATCAACGCGTTTATGACATGGGCTTGGCTGGGCGCCACTGTGGTGTTGGCGGTCTTGTTTTTGCGGCCAGCGCATTTTGACGCGATAGTCCGCAATATGGTACCGCTAGTCTTGTCCGGCGTAGCCAGCATGGCCGGGAATTACGCTTACAATCGGGCGATCCGGCTGCAAGGCAATATCGGCTATGTGGAAGCGGTTATGTCATGGCGCTTGATCATCACCTACCTATACTCGCTGCTATTGCTGGAATCGGCTTTCGAGCCCTTGCGCCTGGCGGGTATGGCATTGATTATCTCGGGCCTGCTGGCGGTTTCGGGCGCGTGGCGCATCAGCGTGAAAGAGCTCCGGATTGCCTGGCTGAGCTGGTCGCTGCTGGGCGGCTTGGCATTTGCGCTGGTTTCGATATTCGCGCGCTTCGCCAACGATGACGGCGTCAGCGGCGAAGTTTCGCTGATTGTCGTCTTGCTTGTCGCCGGCATCAGCTTCTTATTCGCCGCCATTGGCGAGAAATCTTCATTGAGGGTCAAGTTAAAGCACAGCCATTTGATAGCCGCGGTAATCTTCTGCGCAGTCCTCGGCAACGCCGCGCTGTTTATTGCCTATGCCAAGTCGCCGAACCTGGCTTATGCCATCGCAATCGACAATTCGCGCATCATCATCTTGTTCCTGGCTGGCTTGGCCATGTTCAGCCAAACCTGGAGTATCGCCAAAGCCGCCGGCATCGTCTTGACATTCGCCGGCATCTTGCTGCTTGCATAGGCGATGATGACAGCTGCCAGTCCGAAATTTGGCCGCGCATTCCTTACTTGTGCGCAGCGCGCATGATTGCTATGCTTGATTTAGCTGGATATACACGAAGGCAAGTCCAGCGTCGCCCGTAACGGAAGACATGGATAGCATCCCCAACATCATACCGATTTTGGCGGTCACGACCGGCGCTGGAGGCGCGGGTGAATGGGGCGCGCTGATATTCTACGTGCTCATCGCGCTCGGCGTCTCCTTCCTGTGCTCGGTGTGGGAAGCGGCGATGCTGTCCACGCCCGTGTCGCATATTGAGCTTCTGGTGCAGCAGGGCAGCAAAGCGGGCGTCATCATGCAAGGTTTGCGCCAGAATGTCGAACATCCAATCTCGGCTATCCTCACACTCAATACCATCGCGCATACTGTCGGCGCGGCCGGCGCCGGCGCTGAAGCAACGGCTATCTTCGGCAGCGAATTCTTCGGCATCATCTCTGCTGTGCTGACCCTGATGATTTTGATATTCTCTGAAATCATCCCCAAGACGCTTGGCGCGGTATACGCCAAAGCGCTGACGCCCTTCACGGCATATTCCCTGCGTGTGCTGCTTGTGGCGCTGAAGCCGGCCGTATTCGCCTCTGATTTCTTGACGCGCTCCATGCGGCCCAGCGAAGAGGCGCCCACGGTGACGCGCTCCGAATTGCAGGTGATGGCGCGCATCAGCGCCGAAGAGGGCGGCATAAAAGAGCGCGACAACCGTATTGTGGCCAACTTGCTGCAACTGGCGGACGTGCAAGTGGAAACGATCATGACGCCGCGCACCGTGATGGTGACGCTGCAAGAAGATGAGACGGTTGGCGACGTCATGCGCTCGCATGCCATTCTGCCATTTTCGCGCATACCGGTTTTTGGCGAATCGGCAGACGACATCAAAGGCTATGTCTTGCGCCACGAGATTTACAAGCGCGCCGCGGCCGACGAGCACGATGTCAGGCTGCGCGAAATCGCGCGGCCCCTCGGCGTCGTGCCCGAGACGAATTCGATTGCGGATGTGCTGGACGACTTCATCGCCAAGCAAGATCACATATTCCTGGTGATCGACGAATACGGCGGCACAGCCGGCTTGATTACCATGGAAGACGCGGTTGAGACCTTGCTGGGCATTGAAATCCTGGATGAGTCGGATCCGGTTGCCGACCTGCGCGAATTGGCGCGCCGCCGTTATCAGCGGCAGCTCCAGCCGCAGACGGATAGCCAGCCCGAGGCGCCTGACCCCGGCCGCGCCGAATGACGGAACTGCGCCTGCCGCTTCCCGCATACGCCTATCGCTTTGACTTGCTGCTCGAATTTCTGCGGCGAATCGCCTATCCGGCGCGGCTGGTCGTCAAGGGCGACACGCTGTGGCGTTATACCGAGGGCCAGCTTCTGTCCTACCGCGAGTCAGATGATGCTATCCTGGTTCGCGGCGACAGGCTGCCTGCGACGCTAGTCCGACGGGTAGAGCGGACGTCGCGGCGCTGCCTGGGGCTGGACCAGGACCTGACTGAATTCTACAGCCTGGCGCAGAGCGACGCCGATCTGTGGCCGGTGGTAGAGCTGCTTGTGGGATTGCCGATTTTCCGCAGCGAGACTGTCTTTGAGGCGCTGGTTACGCTGATTATTGAGCAGCACATCGCCTGGAAATCGGCCCTGCGCTCTCAGCGAGAACTGCTGCAACTCGCCGGTTGCGCGGCGCAGGCCGGGCGGTCGATGGTCTATGACTTCCCATCGCCGTCCAGGTTGGCGCGCGCTACTCAAGCGCAGCTCAAGCCCTTGAAGATAACCAACAGGCGTATAGATCTGATTATCGCCATTGCGGCTGCCGTGGACGGCGGCGAACTGGACCTCAAAGGCATCCGTGATTTGCCGCCGACGCAGGCTTATGAGCGGCTGCTGGCAATTAAAGGCGTGGGACATTGGACGGCCGGCAATGTCATCGGTCGCGCGCTGGGACGATATACCTACGTCAGCCACAATGATGTCGCTTTGCAAGCGGCAGTGCGTCATTACTTTTATGGCGGGGCGGAGCAAAAGAGCGCTGCGCAGGTGAGTGAAACGCTGAATAGATACGGCCAATACGCCGGCATGGCCGGGCATTTCACTTTGCTGAGATGGGTCATGGATCGCTACCCGCCGCTGGCCCGCTGATCGCGCCGATTTGGCTCAGGCGCCGAGTTCGTCGTAGAGCATGTCGGCATTCAGCGACTGCAGCACCGTGTCTTCGCTCTCCAGGGTCAGCGAAGCCGCGGCCACGCCCAGCCGCATCGCCTCGTCAATGGGCACATCGTTGAGGATGCCGAAAATTACCGCGCCGGAAAAGGCGTCCCCCGCGCCCGACGTGTCAACTACTTCGGTATGGATCGCCCGCAAATAACCGCCGCCGCTGCTATCGGCATAAGCCAAGCCTTTCTCGCCCAGCGTCACGACGGCGATGTTCGCGCCCAAATTGACCAGTTGCTGCGCGGTTCCAATGGCGGATTCGCGCTCGGTAGCCGGTTCATCCAGATTGCAGAGCGCGGCCGTTTCACTGGCGTTGGGCACGATCAAGTACAGGTTGGCAATGTAGTTGTTCAGTCTGCTGGCCATCCGCGGTGAAGTGGGGTCGGCGCAGACGCGCACTTGATAACGAGCCGCCAACTCAAACAGCGTGTCAAGCGTGTCTTCGGAGAGCGTGGCGTCGACCACGACCAGCGCGGCATTCTCAAAGAGCCATTCGTGCTCCAAGAAATAGTCGGAATCAAGGGCGTCGGCGATGCCCAAATCATCAACGCGGGTGCAGTTGTCTTCCGTCTGATATAGCAAGATGGAGGAAGCGGTGGCGGCGCCGCTGACCCGCAGGACATGGCTGCAATCAATGCCGGCCAGGCGGGAATGCGTGATCAGGTGCTGGCCAATGTCATCGTCAGCGATGGCGGAAAGGAGGACAGTCTCTATGTCCAGGCGCGCCAGATTCTCCGCGATATTCCTGGCGACGCCGCTGACGGAAGTATGGATATGCCCGTTTTGCCGGGCGCCCGGCTGCAAAACTTCAATCGTGCGGGCGCTGATCTCGAGCACTGCCGATCCGATCACCAGGACAAAATCGCCGTCCATTAGCCCGCTCCTTTTGTCCGCCTAACCGGCAGAACTTGATGTGCTGCTGTCATCCGTCCGACCTGCTTCCGGCGGCGGAGGCTGCGTCGGCTGCGAGTTGGCGTTCGCCAAATCTTGCGGCGCCGGGGTCGGCACATCAAGGCCCAGGGTGGCCGGGTTCAATTCTGCGCCGCCGATCAAATCAGCATTCGGCGGGTCCGCCACGCAGCGGAAACCAACCCAGCGCTGGAAGACTTTGGGGTCCCCTGATTGTCGATGCACGGCGCGGCTGAAGAAGGGCACGCTATTCCAGGATCCGCCGCGCAGTACTTTTTCCTGCCCGGCGACAGGTCCCTTGGGATTTACCGCAACTCCTGCGGCGGCCTGTTCTTCATAGTAGCGCTCACTATACCAGTCGCTCACCCACTCGGCCACATTGCCGGCCAAGTCGTAGGCGCCGTAGAAGCTGGCGCCGTTGGGATAGCTGCCCACGGGGAATGAGCCCGGCGGCGTATCCAGCGGGCGATTGGTCTTGGCCAGCGCATTATCCCAGCGGTTGCCCCAAGGGTAGATGCGACCGTCATCCGCGCGCGCTGCCCGCTCCCACTCGGCCTCGGTGGGAAGGCGGCGGCCAACGGCTTCGCAATAAGTCAGCGCACCATAATAGGTAACGCCATAGACCGGGTGCGGCCGCAAGCCTGTGCCGATGCTGTAGTTGGCGCCATCAAAGATGATGGGGGCGTCAGGGCTTTCATTCTGCGTTTGAATGCAGGGGAAGCCGGAGCAGCCGTTCACATGCGTGTCGGGACCGCGAACATTCAGGAAGGCGACGTACTGGTCAAAGGTCACCTCGGTAATTTCCATTTGGAAGGAATCGACTGTGACCTCATGCGCCGGGTAGGAATCAAAGGCGTAACTCGCCTCGCAGGTGCCGCCATCGCGCGTGCACTCGTTCACCGCCTCGGCTACTTCAACCGGCGTCGTACCCATGCTGATCGTGCCGCCCGGTATGCTGACGGTCAAGCTGCGAACCAGAATCAAGACTTCGGGAACGGTATCGGCCGGCTGCAGCGGCTCCGTCGGACTGACGGGCGGGGCTGCGGTGGGTACCTGAGTCGCTTGTACTTGCACGGATACAATCTCGTTCGACGCCGCTTGAATCGGCGTCGGCTGCGCGACAGTAACCGGCTGGCTGTCCGGCGTGGCTGTCACTACGATAAACTGGGACACGGGCGTTGCTGTAGGTTGATTCGGGTCCTCAGTGGGTGTCATAACGACATGAACCACAGTGGTAAAGACCTCTGGCGCCTGGGTGGGCAGGAAATATGCCGGCACGGTCCCTTCCAACACAACAGCGGCCATCACGATCACGCCGCAGAACAACCCCGGGATAAAGCCAATAAGTCCCCATTGCCAGGCGGCGCTGCGATTGCGCCTGCCGCCAATTGGTCTATAGGACATTAACGCTCTCCTTATTTGTCACACCGAGCATTGCGGTAGCCAAGGGCCTTCGACTTTTGCGTGAGCGCAGTAGCCATTCTCGCTGCCGCCGAGCGACTCTGGTTGTGCTGCCCGTCGCCGTTGCGCTGCACAGTTCTATACAATTATAGTCTAAACGACAAGGCGGTCTTGGTAAACGGCTGGGCGCAGCCCCGCGCAGGCTGCGTCGGCTCAGTTTCGCTTGACACTGGCATTCGCAGGGTTTAGGCTTAATTAATTCCATTAGCGCTGCGCCAGCGCTGACGCAATTCAGCTTAGAAGGGCAGTGGCGGGGTTCCGCCGCGAGGATCGCCAAGTTGACTCGAATCTCATTACCACCGATTGCCGCGCCGGCCTTTGGGCAGGATGGTGTCCGGCCGGTGAACCTGCGAACAGATCTCCGTCCGCTGGCGGACTTGATCGAGTTGGTGTTCGCTGACTCAATGGACAGCAGCGGTCGTTCCGCCATTCGCGAGATGCGTTATCTGAGCAGCTTGGGCTACGGGCTAAAGCTGATCGCGCGGCTGAACGAACTTGCGCTGGGCATCAGCCTGGGCTTTGTCTACGTCTCGGACGGCAAGCTGGTCGGCAATGTGTCAGTTTATCCCGCAAGCTATCCGGCGGGATTCGGCGAGACTTGGATCCTGGCCAATGTCGGCGTCCACCCGGATTACCAGCGGCGAGGCATGGCGCAGGAATTGATGCGGGCGAGCCTGGAAATGATCCGCCGGCGGGGCGCGGCTCGTGTGATTCTGCAAGTGAATTATCAGAACGAGGCGGCCTTGCGGCTCTACGAACGACACGGTTTCATTTATGAGCGCGCCTGGCAAGTTTGGCGGCGCAGCGGGTTTCTTCGCGCTCCCGCATCCAGCAAACGCGGCCTGCCGATTGACCGCGCGCGGCCGAGCGACTGGCAGGCTGAGTACGCCCTGGCGCAAGCTGCGCGTTCCAATAGCCGCGGTGGACTGGGCTGGCTGAAACCGGTACATCGGGCGGCCTTCAATCAGTCGCTATGGCGGAGGTTTCGCAGCATCGTCGCCCTCAACAGCGTCGAAAAGATGGTCATACGCGATCAAGCGGCGGACTCGATTTTGGCTTCGTGCTGGGTTGAGAGCGCCCTGAGCTTTGGAAATATCCGCGCCTGGCTTTTGGCTGATCCAGCCATTGATCATCGTCCGCATGCTGAAGCGCTGCTCAACTGGCTGGCGTCGCGCTTCGATCGTTCCACGATTGTATTCGAGCACCCCAGAGATGACGAGGTCGTTAACGACCTGCTCAAGACTCGCCAATTCACCGTCAAGCGCGATCTATGGCATATGCGCCTGGATCTTTAGCGGCAAAGACTAGACGACGGAATCAAGTTTCGCGCGTCTCTTTCGCCGACGGGCGCAAGCGCTGCGGGCGAGGCGCGCTGCCCAAGCTTGGTCCCGGCGGCGGAGCTTTTTGCTGAGCCGCAACAATTTTCGTTGGCAGCCGAGGCGGCCGATTTCGGTCTGGGTTGTTGACCGCGCTAAGGACTTGCTCGTTAGCAGCAGCCGAATGGGCGCCGCCTGAATTTGCTGGCGCGTCGGAGCCGATCGCCGCAGTCGCCCCCTGTCCTGGCGCCGCCTGTAAACCGCCCCCGGGAGATTCGCCCAGATAATCGCCGAGCATCTTCCGCTGCTGCATGGCGTCGAAGCGGGCGCGCCGCAGCGACTTGTTATGCTGCCGGCGGGAGATTTCCTGTTGGATTTCCTGAGGCCGCGCCACCTTTACGAAGAGTTTCGGTTCGTCGGCGCCGACCAGGGACATACGCACATCGCCATACTTTAGCAGGGCGGCGAAGAAGCCGCTGGTCACCGACTCTACATTGTCGATTCGCTCGACCAGGATCTGATCGCGCAGATTTTCCAGGAAGAATGGGCGTTTATGCACCAGGGTTATGGTGTCGTCGGAGATGATATAGACATCGTTGCGCCAATCCCAGTCCAGCCAATAATAAGTCAGGCTGCCGGCCAGCAACGCAATCATGGCGACGGGAAACGTGATAATGCGCAGATCCGGCCCCACGAGCGTGAATGTCAAAATCAGCGCCGCCAGCGACGCTAAAATGATGAGTATGGGTAAGGCGGTGTGTTGCGCCCAGACGCTGATGTGCTTGCGATAGACGATGTCGCCGTTGCTCATCTCGATTCGGGTGCTGAGGAAACCCTTGCTGCCCGATAGCGGCTTCGGCGGCCCATCGGCGGATTGGCTAGCGGAGAGCAGCGCGTCGTCCGCCGGCTCGCCCGACATCATGCGCTGCATTTCGGCGCGCACCAGCTTGTGATGGCGCTGAGCCTTGCGACTCTCGAAGTACTGCCTGTTTTCCATAATCAAGGACTGAAATCGCGCCGGTGAGGGCATCAGCGCCATTTCCAGGTTGCCTTGCGCGCCGGCGGTCTTGACGATCACGCTGCCGTAGCGAAAGATGCGGGCGAAGGGATCGTAAGGCGGAAGCTCATAGTTGACCTCATGAACGCTGTCCAGGCCCACCTGCGTAACTTGCCGATACATGGTCAGGATGGTCCGGTTGATGCGGATGATCCGCTGGTCGGTGACGATGACCGAATCGTTGCGCCATTCCAGGTAAAAGTACAGTAGCGCCAGCCCCGGCAGAGCCAAGGACAGCGCGAGGAGGACCAGCGAGGGCGCCTGCGCCTCCAGCGCGGCCGCGCCCAGCCACATGGCCGGCATAAGAATCAAGGGCAGCCAGGCCATACGCGCGAAGGACCACCAGTGTCGATGCGTCTGAATCAGTATTTCTTCGTCTTCACGTTGCTCGGCGAATTGCGGATTGATTGGCCCGCTTCTTGACTCGGCGTCCTCGGTTCCCAGCGCCGCGCCAATGTCCGGGTGCTGGCGCAGCAGCTGATTGAATCTGAGGCGCGTCAGTTGCAGCAGGGTGACGGGTTGCGCCGCTCGCATCGTTGCCGATTGCATGGCCTCGGCAAATAGCGCCTGTTGATTGAGGCTTTGTCCGGCGGAAACCGTTGCCAGCGGGGTCTGGCTGCCATCTTCGTTGGTCTGGAACAACACAGCCTGCCCGGTCAAGAGCAGCAACAGGCCATCGGCGGGGGCGCCCTGAACAAAGATGTCTTCGCCAGCGCGAAAGCTCTTGCGCTGCAACTGACTTTGGATCCGCTCAAGCTGATCATCGCTCAGCGTGGCGAAGAGCGGAAGGCTGTCCAGCCGGAATGACTGCTGCATAAAGTGGTCTTTCGCCAAGGCTTGCGCTGCGTCGATTATAGCATCATGAAGCATGGCGCACGTAGCTTGCAGCGAGCCGTATACGATGACGCAAGGCAGGGCAATCGCATCAAATTGAAAGCGACTGAAGCAGCGCAAATGTCAACGCAAAATTAAACACAGAGTTCACAGAGTGAAGCAGTTGAGCATTACGACGTCATATTTCAGGAGAGATATTTGAATTCCTTTCGGTGATTCCTGCCGTACAAAAGCTCACTGTATACTTGGAATAGTCTCACTTATATCTGAGTCTCTGCGCCCTCTGTGTTCTCTGTGTTCCAAAAAAACATGATGCGAGTGCCCTGTGACACAAGGCGATCCCAACTCGAATTGCCCGGCAAGTATGGTACAATCACGAGGACTTAAGGTATTGGGCGAGGAGATCATTATGGCGAGTCTTGGTGGACCCGAACTTCTTTTGGTTCTTGCGATAGTTATTTTGCTCTTCGGCGTCGGGCGCGTATCCCGCATCGGCGGTGAACTTGGCTCGGCTGTGGCGAATTTCCGCAAAGGCTTGCAGGAAGGCGCCAAGGGCAAAACCGAAGAGACTGAAGAACCCGAAAACGCTAAGTCAGTCTAGCTCAGGCTTCTTGTTGGGCTTTGGCGAGCGCCTGCTTGATCAGTTGGTCGCTGTTCAGCATTGACCTGTGCGGAATGCCCCGGGGCGCCTTCAGGTTATGCAAGATCACATCGCGATTATGTCCTTCAATTCTCTCTTCAAGTTGATTGACATAAGTCGACCGCTTCCTATTCGCTTGCCCCGCGGAAGCCGACCTGCCGGCTGCAAGAGCGGCGGCCCATTCCTTTGCTCTCGATTCGATCTCGGCGCGAATGCCTGCCTCGCTCTGCTCCACTGACTTGGCAAGCGTCATCCACCCCGGCACAACTTCGTTGTCCTGCATGATCTTAAACGCAGCGCGCTGATCCGGCGGCGTGTGGCAGTCCTCATTCAGCGGCAGCCTTTTTCCGGCGCCGGGCAAGTCCGATATATCGCCGTCGCCAATGACCTCGCTGAGCAGGTGATCAACAATGCGGGCCCAGCGGTCCATCGGTATTCGCCTCTCGCGTCCCTAAGAAACGCTATGCGCCTGCGTCCGGCCCAGGCAGCTGAAGCGTCTGCACGATGCGCCCTTGGGGGTCAGCGAGCGTCAGCTCTTCACCGGGCGACCAAACACTTTCCTCTCTGCCCCAGAAGCGCGCATTGGCGGTGCTGGTGCCGCTGCGCGTATATAGCACGACGCCGGTCTGCGGAAAGAGCAGGACATCGCGGAAACTGTAGGTATTGCCATCGGCGTCCGACAGCGTCCAGTCGCTGATGTTGATATTGCCGCCGATATTCTGCAGGCGAATGGCTTCCGCGGTGATGTCGCCCAAGCCCTGCGCGTCCTGGATTTCGAACTGTGGCCTGGCCGGCGTGCTGGTGGCGGTCGGCAGTGGCGTCGCGGTGGGCGCGAGCGTCACCGGCAATGGCTCGCCCGTGCGCTCGTCAACGCGGCAGCCCGGATGCGGGATCAGCAACCGCTGGCCGATCTGCAAGTTGGCGGCGCGCAGAAGGTCGTCCAATTCAACGCCTTTGCGCAGCGCGATAAAATAAGCCGAATCGCCGGCCAAAACGGTGTAAAACTCGCAAGTCGAGTCGATGATTGGTCCGCCGGCGATCGATGGCGTCGGCGTGCTGATGACAACATCGCGGGCGCCGAGAGCGCCGGGATCAATCGCCCGGCCGGACGCGCCTTCGGCTTCGGCCGCGATGTCCGCCGGCAGGTCAACTTGCGCGCGTTGCCCTTGCGCTGCCAGGGAGGTCGCCAACTTGGTTGGCAGGGGCGTGGCCGTGTAAATCACTTCAACGGTGATGATCTGGGGAATCTTGACGCCTTCGCGCTGGCTCTCATACACGGTTAGCGCCACATAAGTACCGCTGACGGCGGCGAGGAATGTCAAGGCCAGGAAGATGATCTGCGGCAATATCTTCTGTTGTTGCTGGGGGCGCTGCCTTTGGATCATGCCCTGTTCCCGCGTCATGGAGCCGCCTCACAGACATACTAGCACAGGCGATAGGGACTGGCAACGCGCTCGGATACGTGTTTGAATCTAAGCGCTGATTGTATCGCGGAATTGGCGGCGCAGCGCCCGCGGGAGAATCCAGGTCCATGAAAGTCTTGCTGGCAAGCGCCGAGGCCGTGCCCTTCGCCAAAGTGGGCGGGCTGGCCGATGTCCTTGGCTCGCTTCCCGCAGCTTTGCGCCGGCTTGATGTCGACGCGCGCGTCATGCTGCCCGGCTACGGCTTCATCAATCACGAAGGATATGGCGTCGAGAAGCTGCTGAGCTTCGAGTTCGCTCATCGGCTGGGCCTAAGCGAAGTGACGCTCTACGCGGCTGAACTTGATGGGACTCCCTTCTATCTGTTGCAGTCGGCCCCTTATTTTGGCTTGGAAGGCGAGGTCTACAGCCAGTGGAATTGGGACATGGAGCGTTTCATCTTCTTTAATCAGGCGACTATGGCGGCTTTGCATCAGCTTGATGAAGCCATTGGCTGGTTTCCAGATCTGGTTCACGCCAACGACTGGCACACCGCTCTCTTGCCCTTCATGATTCGCGATCACGGCGGCGGCGGCCTGGCCAGCGTGATGAGCATCCACAATATCGCCTATCAGGGCGATTACGCCGGGGGCTTCTTATGGAACGCGGGGGTTGACGGCCGACATCATGCCGATCTTGTTGAACTGGGATTGACGGACAATTTGCTTGGTACAGGAATCGCCTAGAGCGACATGATTTCCACGGTCAGCCCGCGTTATGCTCAGGAGATTCAATACCCCTACGCGGGTTATGCGCTGGCGCCGCTGATCGCCCGCCGGGCGGCCGATATGCGCGGCATCCTCAACGGTCTCGACTGCGAACTGTGGAACCCGGCGACCGACCCGAAGCTGGTCAACAATTATGACGCGGAGAGCTTCCGCGACGAGCGCCCGCCTAACAAGCGGCGCCTGCAGTCTTTCGCGCGGCTGCCCTTGCGTCAGGATCTAGCATTGGTGGGCATCGTCAGTCGGCTGGCGGCGCAGAAAGGCTTCGATCTGGCTTTGCCCGCCTTGCGCAACATTCTGGGCGCGCGCGATATGCAGCTGGTAGTATTGGGCACGGGCGAGCCCGAGATAGAACAAGCCTTCTGGCAATTGGATCAGGACTTTGGAGACAAAGCGCGCGCTTTCCTGCAGTTTGACGGCGCCCTGGCGCAGCAAATCTACGCCGGCTGTGATATCTTTTTGATGCCAAGCCACTTTGAACCCTGTGGTATGGGCCAGATGATGGCTATGCGCTACGGAGCGCTGCCGCTGGTTCGCGAGACGGGCGGGCTGGCCGATACCGTCATCAACTACGACGATGCTGATGCCGACGCGGGAACCGGATTTGTCTTCCATTGGCAGGAGGCGCAAGCGGTGGAGGGAACGCTGCATTGGGCTTTGGATGTATACGCGGAGCGACCGGATGCCTGGCGCCGGATGCAGCGGCGCGGCATGAAGACTGACTTCAGTTGGCGGAAGAGCGCCGGGGAGTATGTCGAAATGTACCAGCAGGCCTGCGCAAAAGCTGTAAGCCGTGCCGGTTGAAAAGATTCAGATGATCCAATAGAAAAGATTTGCTGCGATAAAGGAGTGAGGCGTGAAGATTAAGGCAGTTATTTTGGCGGGCGGCAAAGGCACGCGCCTGGGCGTATTGACGATCAAGCGCGCCAAGCCGGCTGTGCCTTTTGGCGGCAAGTACCGGATCATTGATTTCGCGCTCAGCAATTGCGTCAACTCCAACGTCTTTGATGTGCTGGTGCTGACGCAGTATCGTCCGCACAGCCTGAACGATCACATTGGCAAAGGGCGCCCTTGGGACCTGGATCGCTCCTTTACCGGCGGCGTACGTTTGCTGCAGCCTTTTCAGGGCAGCTTCGATACCGACTGGTACGCCGGCACGGCTGACGCGGTCGCCCAGAATCTCAACTTCGTGCGCCAGGGCCGGCCCGAGTTTGTACTGATCCTGTCCGGCGATCATATCTATGAGATGGACTACGACATGCTGGTGCAGTATCACCGCGACAAGGGCGCGGACGCCACCGTCTGCACCATCCGCGTGCCGCTGGACGAAGCCAGTCGCTTTGGCATTGTTGATACGGACAAAGATTATCGCGTCATCGACTTCGTGGAAAAGCCGCCGGCGCCCCCCGGCAATCTGGCCAACATGGGCGTGTACGTTTTCGATTATTCGGTGCTGGAGCGCGTTCTGCAGGAAGACCAGGCTGATCCGGATTCCGAGCACGACTTCGGCAAGAACATCTTGCCCAAGATGGTGGCCGACCACAGGAATATCTTCGCCTACCCTTACGGCGGCTACTGGATCGATGTCGGCACCATCGACGCCTATTGGGAAGCGC
>JAGWBC010000266.1:0-1539 GCA_021296115.1 Anaerolineae bacterium
GTCACGGACCGGCGCGCAACTGGGCCTGATCAGCTATCCGAATGAGTTTCCGGTGCTGGTGCGCGACCGATATGGGATCGGCATGATGCTGTCCTTCGTCTGGAAAGAAGTGCCCTTCATCGGCGTTATCGTGCTGGCCGTGCTGCAATCGCTGGGTGTTGACTACGAAGATCTGGCCCGCAGCCTGGGCGCCAATCGCTGGCAGCGCTTCCGCTACGTGATTCTTCCGCTGGTGATGCCTGGCGTGCTTTCCGGCTCGATCCTGGTTTTCGCGTTCACCTTCGGCTCCTACGAAGTGCCGGCGATTCTGGGCGTGCGCTTTCCCCGCACCTTGACCGTGACAGCTGTGCGTTTCTTCCGTAATCCAGACCTCAACGCCCGCACCGAGGGCATGGCCATCAGCATCATCATTTCAATTATCGTATTCTTCCTGGTGCTGGGTTATATGTGGCTCAGCCGCCGCGCGATACGGCAGGATTGAGCGCTATGGCTGCTATGAGCGTTGGCGTTGCGCAGGCTGGGCTGGCGAGAAAGCGGCTCTTGCGCGCGCTGCACTACTGCGCCGTCATCTTGCTGATTTTTTTGCTCCTGACGCCCTTGCTTGCCTTCCTGTTTAATGCATTTTCATTCCGCTGGTTTTATCCGCAGCTCTTCCCCAATGAATTGAGCCTGCGCGCCTGGGAAAGTACCTTCTCCGCCAACTCCAAAGTGCCCGAAGCCCTGCTGAATAGCACCATCCTGGCCTTGGGCGTCACCATGAGCTCGGTGGTCATCGGCCTGCCGGCGGCGCGGGCTCTGGGTTTGTACTCTTTTCGCGGCAAACGCGTCATCGAATTCCTGATCATCTCGCCGACGATTGTGCCGGGCATCGCCGTGGCCATGGGCTTGAATATCAACTTCATTCGCTGGGGACTGTCGGGCAATCTGCTTGGCGTCGGACTGGTGCACCTGGTGCCGGTCATGCCTTATGTCGTTCTGACGCTTTCCGGCGTCTTCGCCAACTACAATCCCGAGTTTGAGCAACAGGCGCGGTCGCTGGGAGCGGGTACGCTGCGGACATTCTGGCATGTCACCTTGCCGGCAGTTTTCCCCGGCATCGTGGTGGCCAGCCTTTTCGCCTACCTGATCTCCTGGAGCCAGTACATCTTGACCTTCCTGGTGGGCGCGGGGCAGGTGATTACTATGCCGGTGCTGCTATTCTCTATCGCGTCCGGCACCAACAACGCGCTTACGGCGGCCATGTCGCTGGTTTTCGTCGCGCCATCAATCCTCATCCTGATTCTGACGGCGCGCTATCTGTCGGGCAAGTCGAGCGCAATCGGCGGCTTCGGGCAGATCTAGGCGGGCTGTCTCAAGCTCGGGTCAGTCAGCTGGCATAAGGTGCGGGCAGGCAGGGCAATTGCATCAAATTACTCTTCAACACAGAGAGCGCAGAGGGGCGCGTAGACACAGCCCGCCGACACAGAGTTCGTAGGAGTTTAGACGACTATTCTACTAAATCTGCGGCCTGGAATAGGCAACAGTCACTAGCGAAACGTG
>JAGWBC010000266.1:1586-4613 GCA_021296115.1 Anaerolineae bacterium
CTCTCTGCGCCCTCTGTAGTTGATTTTCAGTTCAGATTCCCACCTTTTCAGCCGCTATCATTTTGATGCAATTGCCCTGAAGCGCGCAGGGAGACAGACTTGACAGTGCAAAACGGAAGTGCTAAGGTAAAGCAGTTGTCTGGGGGCGTGGTGTAGCGGTTAACATGCCGGCCTGTCAAGCCGGAGATCGCGGGTTCAAATCCCGTCGCTCCCGTCAGTCGGAGACACTTACTTAAGTGTCTCCGTTTTATTTTGGCTGGCTGCGCTGGATCATGGTCTACAACTCCTCCATCCGCTATATCGACGATTCACTTTTCATCGACGGCATTGACCTCGCGTCAATTGTCCGCCAGGTCAGTACGCCGACGTATATCTACAGCCTCAAGCGCGTAGGCGAAAACTATCGCCGCATACGAGAGGCATTCGCTCCGCTCGCTGCGCAGATCCACTTCAGCGTCAAAGCCAACGGCAACCTGGCGATTCTTCGCTCGCTGAGCCGCGCAGGGGCAGGCTTCGATTGTGTGAGCGCTGGCGAAATTGATCGCTGCCTGCGAGCCGGCGCTCCCGCACAGGACATCGTATTCGCGGGCGTCGGCAAAACCCGCGCGGAGATTGCCTTCGCCGTATCCGCGGGCATCGGCTGGTTCAATGTCGAAAACCTAGCCGAGCTGCACTACATCAACTCAAGCGCTGACGACCTGGGCGTAGACGCTGTGAAGGTGGCGCTGCGGCTGAATCCGCAGGTCACGGCCAATACTCACCCCTATATGGCGACCGGACACGGCGCCGCGAAATTCGGCTTGACCGCCGATGTCATTCGCGACATATTGACGCGGCAGAGCGACTATCCGCGGCTCAGTATTGCCGGCATCCATATCCATATCGGCAGTCAACTCGGCGATACCGCGGCCACCTTGGCGGCTCTGGACGCGGCGCTGGACTTGCTGGCGGCGCATCCCCGCATCCGCACAATCAATCTGGGCGGCGGGCTGCCGGTCGCCTATCGCGCTCACGATGCGCAGCCGTCGCTCGGGGACTTAGTAAGCGAACTGATCCCGCGGCTGGCGGGATATGACGTCCTGCTTGAACCCGGCCGCTCGATCGTGGCTGACGCGGGCTTGCTGGTCGCAGAGCTGCTCTACGTCAAGCGGCAGGCGGGGCAAGTCTTCTACATCATAGACGCCAGCATGGCGGAGTTGATTCGGCCAGCGCTTTATGACGCACATCATGAAGTTGCGCCGCTGCGAAAGACTGACCGCGAGCCAGTGGTGGCGCAGGTCGTGGGACCGGTCTGCGAATCGGCCGATGTCTTGGCGCGCGATCGCGAACTGCCCGCGCTGCAAGCGGGCGACCATGTGGCGCTGATGACGGCCGGCGCTTACGGCATGTCGATGGCCAGCAATTACAATGCGCGTCCGCGGCCGGCGGAGGTGGTGGTTTCTGAATCGGGCGATAACTGGCGGGTCAGCCGGCGGCGGGAGACCTTTGACGATCTCGCTCAGAGCGATAAATAGGCTTCAATCTCTCTTCTTGATGTGACTTCACAATGGGCAGGCTAGACCGGCTTCATTGAGCAAATCTAACTAGGGTTCTAGTCGGTCACGGAATGAGCGCAACCTATCCTCAACTACTGGGATCGCTTGCATTTGCTCAAAGAGATAATCGTCGTTAAGGCGCTCGGCCGTCCAGGTGCTGTCATTCCGCCTCAGCACTGCGACATTGGGCCTGCCGCCGACTCCTAGCCCGGCATTCACTCTACTCACATGATCCAAGGTCCATAGGACACAAAACAGACCGGCCGCGATAGTCTTTGGAGCAGCGTCGTCCCAGAAGATTCGTTTCACAAAGGCTAAGAATGGGTCTGCCTGAAAACCGCCGCTGCCTAAGGAGAAGAACGGCGCTTCAAAAGTAACTTCTATCGAGTTGGCGACCTCGTCATATACAAGCAGCGTCGGTGTGTCTCTGTGCGGGAGCGCTATCATCAGATTACAGCGGATAGCTTCGGCAAGACCAGTTCCAAATACTCCGTCGGCGTCTCGCACGCGTTCAAGCGCAGACCCGACTTCTGTCCACATGAGTTCTGAAATCAGCCCTCTCAAATCCGCCAAGTTCTCGACATCGCCAAGCGATGTCCAGTTGCTGCTAATGCGTTGCTCAATTAGCTGATTCAATCCAACGGCACCGGCGCCCGCGAGGCTCAATTAGCTTTATCTTGTTTTGAACTTCCTGTTCAATTGCCGAGCCAAATGTAGTGATGCTATCTGCACCGACAACGATTCCCTCCTTACACTTGACACCAACTATCAGCGTCATGTCGCAATTAACCTTGGAATACGCTATTTACCTTGTACTGCGGAAAATCAACGTAAATCGTCCTGACAATCTCTTGAAAGCCAACCTCTCTCGCCCATTTCACTTTCTCATCAATGAAGTCTCGTATATGATCTGGGATTACGCGATGATCCGTAGCAGCTGCCGTATAGGATGCCATGTACTCCTTCCATCCGCCTCGCGGATGCCGTCTAATTGAAATGAGACCTTCCCGTTCGAGCAGTTCAGCATCCCTATAAATCGTGACGCAAAAGGGACCGTAATCGTACGGTTGAAATTGGTAATAGTCTGGCGGAAGCTCGTCGGGAAATTGCATTCCCACTAGAAACGCTATCTTCTGCAACTGCACAGGTGTAACCGGCTCCCCGTTGGCAGCAGTGATGATCTTCAAAAGCAAGTCGGTCCGCTTCATGTTGTCCCCTCCCCACATGACCTGGCGACCGCGCGATATTAACTATAGCCTAGCACATTTGTTTTGAAGGTTCAACTCAAAATCGTTCCAACCAAAAAAGACCCGTTTCGGGTCTCCCATTCTGTGCTGATGGGAAGATTTGAACTTCCGACCTCGCGATTATGAGTCGCGCGCTCTAACCAGCTGAGCTACATCAGCTCAATACCGGGGGCTGGATTCGAACCAACGACCTTTGGGTTATGAGCCCAACGAGCTACCACTGCTCCACCCCGCATCATCAGGCA
>JAGWBC010000030.1 GCA_021296115.1 Anaerolineae bacterium
GTGTGCGGCGGGGGATCATTGCTAAAGATTCTGAAATGTGTCGAGCATATAACAGGCTGCCCGCCGCTTCGTGATTGGGAGAACTTGGCCCATGCTGAGCATCGCTGACATGGAATTGCTGCGGGACGCCTACAGCGCTCATTTCGAGCTGCGGCCGGCGGAAGCCATGCAGATGATAGGAAATCCGTCGGCCCAGGAGCTCATTGACCGGGCGTGCAGAGGCATGGCGGATCGCGATCGTAACGTGCGGGTGCTGATGTTGCGCGTCTTGCAGCATCAGCGGGGCGACGCTGCCATGCGCGGGGTGCTGGCGGGTCTGAATGATGACGCAAGGCGCGTCTGCGCGGCCGCGATTCAAGCCAGCGGCAATTACCTGGCTTATCCGGAAATTGTCGCGCGGCTGCAAGCGATCGCGCGCGATTCGAGGCTCAAGCGCAAATTGCGGCGGCGCGCGCTGAGCATGCTGGCCGGCGACGAGGGACGTCAGCCGGGAGACCTAAGCTCGGCGGCATTTCAAGCTTTGAGCGAATTGATGAACGAGCCGGAGTATCGCTTCAGTATCGTTTTTGGATTGGCGCGCCTGGATTTGCAGCCGCGAGTGAAGTCTCTGCTGGAGCGCTTCTCTCGTTCACCAGACGAAGTCGAGAGCGCGTTGGCGCAGCGGGCCTTGGGCGGCGAGCGCGTGGTTCATATCGATGCCTACTCAGACGACGAATCGCTGCGGCGCCGGATCGCCGAGAGCTGCGATATCGCGCATGGCCGTATGTACTATTGGCTGCCGCGGCCGGGTCTGCCGGCGAAAGCGCTCGCCACTACTTAAGCGCAAAAGTTTCGCCCACTGGCCAGTTCAGCCTCATCGCAATCAAGAGGCGTCTACGTTTCTCAGAATAGCGGCATGCCGGGTATGCGCGCGCGAACGTGATAGAGCGTGGTGATGCCGGTGAGATACAAGCTGCGGAGATCGTCATCGCCCCAGGTGAAATTGGTGATCTGCATCGGCGTCCGCAGCCGGCCCAGCAAGCTGCCGTCGGCGCGGAAAATATGCAAGCCGCCTTGGGCGCAGCAGTATACGTTGCCTTCGCTGTCGATCTTCATGCCATCGGGCACGCCGGGCCCGTCGCCTTGTGTCTCGGCGAAAAGGCGTTGATTGGAGATGGCGCCGTCCGCCTCGACATCGAATACATAGATCTTGTATTCGGGACTGTCATTGATGTATAGCAGCGACTCCTCGGCGGAGAAGCACAAGCCGTTGGGTCGGTTGAGCGCCGTGGTCAGCAAGGTCAGGGACTCATCGGCCGGGTCCCAACGATAAACGCCGTTGAAATCGAGCTGGCAGGGGCGCGGGATACCCACTTTGGTCTCGCGTCCGTAAGGCGGATCGCTGAAGTATAGGCAGCCGTCGCGCTTGACTACGATATCGTTGGGGCTATTGAGTTCCGCGCCCTGGTAATGGGAGGCGATTACATTCATGTTCTCGCCATCCATGCGCGTCACGCGGCTGCTGGCGTGGTGGCAGCTGAGCAGCCGGCCGTTCTGGTCGTAGGTATTGCCGTTGGCCATGTGGCTGTTGCGCCGGTACAGGCTCAAGCCGGCGGCCGCTGACCATTGCAGGGTCGAGTTGCCCAGGATGTCGCTGAAGCGCAGGTGCTTTTCATAGGGATGCCAGACCGGCCCTTCGAGGAACTCCAGGCCGTCGGCGACTGTCTCGATTTCGGCGTGGCGGCCAAAGAGGTTGGTCAGCTGCGGGTCGCGGATGTCAAGCTCGATGGCTGGCATTGCTAATCTCCATTCTCGGCGCGGCAAGACTGGCCCCAGCGCATCAGCTTTTGCGCTTTCTCGCTTGCGGTTTGAGCGTCTTGGCGTAGGCGTAACTCTGCTCGAGATAGGGCAGCAGGCTGGCGGTATCTTGCAGCAGATGATCGGGCACGGCGACATATTCCTTCATGACCGTCCCGTAGGTCACCAGCAATTCGCTGTCGAATTTCGCCAGAAAAGCTTCGCGCTCCGCTTTCTCCAAGCGCAATCCGACTGTTCCGGCTTTGGTCAATTGGCTGAACATATTGCCCCCATGCGAGGTGTAGGGCAGCTTCGTGCCGCCTTTCAGTTCAATGTCCGGGTGAGCGTCGATCAGCTGCTGGTAGAGCGCCAATTTGTCGTCCGGCACATGTCCGTAATTACTGCTCATCGATTGCCTCTTGCTTGGTTTGCGTCTCCGGCCATCATCTTGCCCGGCAACAGGCATTGTGGCAATGGTTCATTGCGGCGCGCGAACTGCGTGACCGGCAGACATTGCGGATGTAGCTCTCGTAGCGAATACTGCGCCGCATTCATTTAACTACAGAGGACGCAGAGATTCTGGTTGGTTGTCGCAGTCATCAGGTAGTCGTAATCCACCACTCCACGATTTGTCCCAGCGTTGACGCGCGACTTGCGGCGGGTTCTAATTGGTGCGATACATCATCTATAGGCAACGCGACAAGCTGCATATCTTGGTGAAAGGCTGAGCATGGCAACTTATGACATAGCGGTGATCGGCAACGGTCTGCTGGGCAGCGCAGCGCTGCGTCACCTGACGGTCAGCTGCCCAAAGTTGAAGGTATGCGGAATCGGGCCGGCTGAGCCACGCGATCGCAAGACGCATCAAGGCGTCTTCGCCAGCCACTACGACCAAGGCCGGATCACGCGCATCCTGGATCCCAGCCCGCTATGGGGCAAGCTGGCCCGTGAATCCATCGCGCGTTACTCCGACATTGAAGCCGAGAGCGGCGTCGGCTTCCACCATCGCGTCGGCTGCTTGCGCGCGACCGATATCGCCGAGCGCGTCGCCGATATTGACGCCTGCGCGGCTGCGTATGAGCCGCCGTACAAACGACTCGATGCCGCCGGCTGCAAGCAAGCTTATCCTTTTCTCGCCTTCTCCGATGAATTCGTGGCTTGGGATGAAGCGGGCGAAGCCGGCTATATCAACCCGCGCCAGTTGATCGAGGCGCAGCTGAAAGCGGCCGCAAAGGGCGGCGCCACTATCATCCGCGAGATTGTCGAATCACTGGAAAGTTGCGGCGATGGCGTGTCGGTACAAACGCGAGAAGGCAGTGTATTGCGCGCCAGGAAGGCGCTGCTGACAGCCGGGGGTTACAGCAATACCTTGCTGCGGCGGAAGCTTGATATGCCGACCAAGTCGCATACGATTCTGCTGGCGGAATTACCGCCCGAGGAGATTGAAGGCCTGCGCGGCATGCCGTCGATCATCAGCTCATTCGATCATCTCGAGGTGGAATCGCTTTACATGCTGCCGCCGGTGTTGTACCCGGATGGCAAGACTTACATCAAGCTGGGGCCGAGCGGACGGGACGAGCAGTTCTTCGACGCCATGGAAAATGACCGCGAACTGGCGCCCTGGTTCAAGAGCGACGGCAACCCCCTCACCGCCGCCGATTTGAAAGCGGCGCTGCATCGCATGATCCCCAACTTGAAAGTGCTGTCATATCAAACAGTACCCTGCTTGATCACCTATTCGGCGCATGGCAATCCTTATATTGACGCGCTGGAAGCGGGCCGCCTGTACGTGACAACTGCCGGCAATGGCATGGGCGCCAAGTCGTCGGACGAGATCGGCAGGATCGGCGCGCTGCTCTGCGCGACAGGCGAGTGGCATAGTGACTTGAATCGCGAAGACTTCCGCGCTGTTTATATGGATGGCGGGCGAAAATAAGCTGTCACTTTGTCGCCCAGCGCTTTCTCGATGAGCGTTCTATGCCAGGGGAAAGTATTGTCGGGCAGTTGGTCCGGCGGGAAGTAGCGCACATCGACGGACTCATCATCGTTCGGCTGTGGCGCCCTGTCATCGAGCGGCTGGCAGCGAAAGCAGATATTGATAATCGCGACCTGGTGGCCGTTGTCGTAGGTATGGAAGTGATCCCGTCCGGAGAGCACAGCGACGATGCGTTCGGGCACGACCGTGATGCCTGCCTCCTCGCGTACTTCGCGGATGATGCCGTCAGCAAGGTCTTCGCCCGGATCAAGGTATCCGCCCAATAAGGTCCAGATATCCAGATCGCTGCGAAGTTGGAGCAGCACCTCGTTGCTGTGGTTGATGATGACGGCGCTCGTGCCGGTAAGTATGAGCAGGTCGTTGCCGATCTTGGCGCGGATGCGGCTGATGTAATCTGATATAGGCATTGGCAGCCCCCGACGTCAGGTACGAATTCAACATACGCGCGACGGAGCCAAATTCCTCAACGCTCAGACCGCGTATAGTCCGAAGGCTAGACTATGGCAGAGGTGGATCGAAAAAGGCGCATGGGTCATCTGCCAGAGCTTGCGCGATAATCCGCTTGTGTCGCGGAAGCATGTTGTCGGGCAAGGCATCACGCGGGAAGTAGCGGATATCCAGCGATTCGTCATCGTTGACGCGAGGCGCTTCGGTAGCGAGCGGTCGGCAGCGAAAGACGGTCGTCACTGTCGCCAATTTGTCGCCGTTGGGGTAGGTCACGCTATAGTCGCGGCCGGAAAGCACCGATACCACGCGCTCCGGCTCGACTGATATGCCGGTCTCCTCGTAGACCTCGCGGATGGCTGTGTCGGCGACGGTCTCGCCGGGCTCGACACCGCCACTTGGCGGCGCCCAGGTTTCGCTGTCGCGGCGCAGTTGCAGCAAGACCTCATCTCGCTCATTGATGACGACCGCGGTCACGCCGGGCAGCAGCAGCAAGTCGTGACCGATCTTGGCGCGGATTTTGCTGATGTAGGCCGATATCGGCATCAGCCGACTGAGACAGTGAGATCTACCGAGCCTTTGAGCGTATTGGCGACGATGCAGGCGCGCTCGCACATAAGCACCAGCTTTTCGAATTCAGCGCGGTCCGCGAAGGCGGAAGTGACGACCATGTCGATGGCAGCGAAACGCGCCGGCGCTTCTGCCAATTCGCCACTGACTTCAATGGCGATGTCATCGATGTCGAGATCGCGGGCGCGGACGGCGGCTAGCAGATTGCTGTTGAAGCAGCCGCCCAAAGACGCCAGCAGCAGTTCGCCGCCCATGGCGCCTTTATCGTTCCCGCCTTTGGCTTCGGGCCGGTCGATGTCGATGGCGTGATTACGAATCTGCGCGGCGGTGGTGGCGTCGTCGACCTGGTTTAGCTTGACTTTGATAGTTGGCATTGGAGACTCCTGTTTATATATCGGGCGACCGGGTCGGTCGCCCCTACAAATCCTTACGAGGTGTTGCTTGGATCAGCCTTTGACAGCGCCCATGGTAAAGCCTTGCACCAGGCTGTCAAGGAAAAGGTTATAGGCCAGGCCGACGGGTATGGCGATGATCAGGGCGGCGGCGAGCAGGGGCTGCCAGAAGTAAACATCGCCCAGGATGAGCTCGGTGGGCACGCCGACGCTCAAGGTCCTTTGGCGCGTATCGGCGATGAAGACCAAGCCGTAGATGAATTCGTGCAGGGTCAAGGTGAAGGTGAAGACGACCGTTGAAATGATGCCGGGCAGCGACAGCGGCAGGACCACGCGCAAGAAGGCTTCCACGCGGTTGTAGCCATCCACCAGCGCGGCTTCTTCGAGTTCCGGCGGGACGGCTTTAAAGAAACCTTGCAGCAGCCACATGCTGAAGGGCACGGTGAAGGTGGGATAGACGACGATCAGCGACATTGGGCTGTCCTTCAGCCCCAGCAGCACCACAATGCGAAACATGGGTATGAAGAGCAGCGTCGGCGGCAAAAGGTAGACCAGGAACATCAAGATGCCGGCGCGTTCGCCCCATCTGCCGGTCAGGCGCGCCAAGGCGTAGGCGGCGGGCAGTGATAGCACCAGCGTGATTAAAACGACAGCCACGCCGACCACGATGGAATTGCGGATGAAATCGAGATAGGCGGTGTTGTTAAAGAGGGCGTCGAGATGTTCAATGGTGGGTTCCTGGCGGAAGATGAAGGGCTGTGGCCGGCGGTAAAGATCGCCATCGGCCTTGAAGGTATGCAAGAACATGATCAGGAAGGGCGATACCGCGAAGAAGCAGAAGATCAGCACGACGAAATAAAAGGGCGAGCGGCGCAGGATATACGAGAACTCTTCGCGCGTGGCGCCGTATTTGCGGAGGCGCCAGGCGATGCGCAGCCCGATCAGCAGGACGAGCAGGAATAGCAGCAGCGTCCAGAAGTTGGTCAGTATCCAGGTCAGCAGTGCCATCAACGCACCTCGGCTCGGCTGGCAGTGCGCAGCATGAAGATCGCCATCGCCAGCAGCAGGGGAAAGGCGAAGAGCGAGATGGCCGCGCCCTGCGCCAAATTGCCGCCTTCGATGCCGACCTGGAAGGAATACAGGCCCAGCACGCGGGTGTAATCGACGGGGCCGCCGCGCGTCAGCACATAGACGACCGTCATATCGCCGAACATGGTGATCATGCTGAAGAGCAGGGCGATGACCATGATGGGCAGGATCAGCGGCAGCTTGATTTGCAGCAAGGTGCGCATAAAGCGCGAGCCATCAACTTCGGCTTGGTCGAGAATGTCGGTCGGGATGGACGAGAGCCCGGCCATCAATATCACCGTGGCCAGGGGCGTCATGCGCCAGACTTGCACGAAGATGACGCTGATCTGCGCCAGATCGGGCGAGGCCAGCCAGAACAGATTGCGATCTTTGCTCAAGAGGCCGCCGGGGCCGAGAAAGCCGGTCTGCAGCAGCAGATAATCGATGGGGCTGTATTTGGTATCGAGCATCCAGAGCCAGCCGATCATCGCCAGCGAAACCGGCGTGGCCCAGGGCAAGATGAAGATGAAGCGCGCGAACCATTTGCCGGTGAATTCCTGCGTGAAGATGATGGCCAGGATATTGGCGAAGAGCAGAATGAATACTTGCGAAATAAGCGTGAAGCGGATGGTCGTTTCGAAGACTTGCCGGAAGATATCGTTCTCCCAGACGGCTTCGAAGTTGCGCAGGCCGACGAAACTGAGATCGGTGTTGCCGACGGTGACATCGGAGAAACCAAAGGCGATGGCCAGCAGGAATGGAAAGCCGACCAGCAGCAGGATGTAAATCAGCGCCGGCGCCAGGAAGAGTAGGCCGACGAAGCGCCGATTATCCAGCGGAAAGGCGGGCAGCGCCAAGTTCGCCATTAGAGCGCCTCGGCCAGGTTTTGCTCTGCGATGCGCAAGCCGCTGCGCGCGTCGAAGAATTTGAGATCGCTGTTGTGAACGGCGAACTCGTAGTCGCTTTCGACATCAAGCGAGACGCGCACGTTGGAGGGTACTTTCGCCAGCGTTAGCTCGCTTTCGCGGCCTTGCACATAGCCGTAAACCAAGCGGTCCGAGCCCAGATATTCCACGCGCTTGACATAGTAGTGGAAGATGCGCGCGTTCTCCGGATTGTCGTTCAGGGTCTTGGGCAAGAAGTGTTCGGGGCGGAAGCCGAACTTGAAGTGGTTGCTGGAGAGCATATTCATACTGGGCGAGCCGAGAAAGGTGGCGACAAATTCATTGGCGGGGTCGTCGTATATCTGCTGCGGCGTGCCGATCTGCTGAATCTTGCCCTCCGACATGACGACGATGCGGTCGCCCAGGCCCATCGCTTCAATTTGGTCGTGCGTGACAAATACGGCGGTGATATTCGACGAGCGCTGAAAGTCCTTGAGCTCGTCGCGGGCGTTGGCGCGCAGCTTGGCGTCAAGATTCGACAGCGGTTCGTCAAGCAGCAGCACAGCCGGCTGCGTGACCATGGCGCGGGCGATGGCGACGCGCTGCCGTTGCCCGCCGGAGAGCTGCCTGGGGCGACGATCGAGCAGCATGTCAATCTCCAGCAGGCCGGCCGTGGTCTCCACTTTTTCGCGGATGCTGCGCTTGTTGTATTTCTTCTCACGGCGTTGCGCCCGCAGCGGGAAGGCAATATTGTTGAAAACGTTCATATGCGGATAGAGGGCGTAGCTCTGGAAAACCATGGAGACGCCCCGTTTGCGCGGCGGCAGCGCCGTGACGTCCGCGCCGCCGATGCTGATCTGCCCGGCGGTGGGTTTTTCCAAGCCCGCGATCATGCGCATGAGCGTGGTCTTGCCGCAGCCGGAGGGCCCCAGGATGACCAGGAATTCGCCCTGTTCGATCTCCAGGTCGACGCCGTCAACGGCGTGGACTGTATCGAAGTATTTCTTGAGGCTGCTGATTTGAACCAGGCTCATTTATGTTTAATTCCTGCCAGATCGCGCTGTGCGAGACGGCGCGTGTTTCGCAAGCCAGTCGCCGATGAAATCGACTACAGCATTTAAGTTGTTTGTGACTTGATTATTTGTGAAACGCAACACGTGGAATCCTAATGACTCCAAGTGAAGTTCTCTTTCTTTGTCATATTCTGCTTGGCTAGGCTCGTCATGGATGGCTCCATCAATCTCATCGACTAGCCTGGCCTCGAAACAATAGAAATCGACGATAAATCGCCCAATCGCTTGTTGTCGGCGAAAACGAAAGCCGTGGACTTGTTTCATGCGGATGCGCTGCCAAAGCCTGTCCTCCGTAGGCGTCGGGTTTCGGCGCATGTAGCGGGCCAGGTCCCTTATGTTGTCATGGATGCTTCTGTCGGTATGCGTGATTGGCTTGTCGCCCATACGTTTACCCCATCCCCCGGCCCCTTCCCCAGCAAGCTAGGGAAGGGGAGCAAGGCAGCGTATTTCAGAATTTATCTGTTTAGCGCGACTTGCGCACCCTCATCAGTTGGAGAGCGATTTTGCAGCGTTCCCCCTTCCCTAATTTATTGGGGAAGGGGGCTAGGGGGATGGGGTAAGCAGGCTGCGCTTTGGATAGGGACTACATATCGCCCCCGCCGACCAGACCTTTGGCGCGCCACTCGCCGAAGATCTCCTCGACGCGTTCATGCGCCGCGGCTACCGCATCTTCGGCGGACTGCTCGCCCAAGGCGACTTGCGCCACCATGTTAGGGATGACGCTCTCGGCGAAAACCTGGCTGACGGCCGGGTTGGTAACGCCCGGGAAACCCAGGTGAACCGACCAGTCGTTGACCGTCTTCAGGACTTCAAACTTGTTTGGCGGCGACGACCCCCAGGGATCTTCTTCCAGCCAGCCGTCCAATTCCGGCACCGTGCTCGCCAGGCAGGGGAAGTTGTAGAGTTCACTGTAGTAGGTCGCTTCGCTGTAATTCGCCGTGTGGTCCAGGATGAATTGCTTGGCGGCGGCCAGCTCATCGCCCTCGACATACTCAGGAATCACGTAGATTTGCCAGACATGCGAGGAGGCGTAGGCGCCGGCGGGACCCTCAAGCGCGGAGGTGAAGCCGATGTTGGCCGCAGCCGCTTCGTCGATCTTCTGCAAGCTGCGGTAGGCCGAATTGGAATTGAGGATGTAGCTGAGTTCGCCGGCGATCAGGCCCTGATTGTTGCTGGCGGCGGTCCAGCCGAAGACCTCGTCGGTCATGGCTTCGTTTTGCAGCTGCGCCAGGTATTTGACCGCGGCGATGGTCTCCTCGCTGTTGAGCACGACATTTTCGTCTTCGTCCTGGACGCTGCCGCCGAAGCTCCAGATGGCGGCGCGATTGGCCATGCGGCTGTCCAGCTCGGGGCTCATGCCGATGCCGACGGGGATGCCTGTAGCTTCGTAGATGGCGCGTCCGCCTTCGAGCAGGTCGTCGTAGGTCTTGGGTCCATCGGGATAGCCGGCCTCGGTCCAGAGGGCGATATCGTAATCGCCGGGATCAGGCACGTACCCGTGTGTATAGGCGTACCAGGTATCAGCGACCGGCAGGTAGGAGGCGGCAGTGCAGGTGCTAGCGCGCTCGCCGTACATTTCGGCCGCGGCTTCGTTGATGTCGCGCAAGTCATGCAAGCCGTCGATGAAAGAAGCCGGCGAGAAGAGGACTTCGACGATCGTGTGGCCTTCGCCGGCGTCGATCTCGGCGGCCAGCGTGGAGAACAACTCGGTGAAATTGACGTGATCAACCGTCACGCCGACGCCATTGGCTTCACCCCATTCGGCGGCGTAGCCATCAAACCATTCATCGTAACGCGGCACGAAGTGGCTCCATTGCAGCAGGCTGATTTCCGTGCCTTCGGCGTAGTCGCCCTGGGCGTTGATGCCGATGCCTAGGACGGCAAAAGCGCTGAGTACAATTAGCAAACGTATCGCTCGGTTCATGAAACAGTCTCCTTAAATCATAGAAAGTCTTTGCACCAGCCCAGCGGCCGGTTTCCAATTGTGATTCTAACGAACTGTGATTTGCTTGGCAATGATTCCACTGCGTCGCGCGAAGCATAGAAGTCGCTGGCTCAGTCCGCGCCGCCGACAAGACCAAGGGAGCGCCAGTACGAGAAGATTTCAGCGATGCGCGCGCCGGCCGCGGCCACGGCCTCTTCGGCAGTTGCCTCGCCCAGGGCGACTTGGGCAATCACCTTGGGGATGATGTGCTCAGCGTACACTTGCGCGATAGCCGGGTTGCTGTAGCCGGGATAGCCGAAATTGACCGCGCGATCGATGGCAGTCTTCAGCACAGCGAATTTATTCGCCGGGCTAGAACCGAAGGGGTCATTGTCAAGCCAGCTTCCTAGTTCAGGGACGGCATCAGGGAAGCAGGGCAGATTGAACAATTCGCTATGGTAAGTGACTTCGCTGTAATTGGCGGCCAGGTCGAGCAGGAATTTATTGGCGGCTTGCAGCTGACTGCCTTCGACGTAGGCGGGTATGACGCTGATGAAGGCATGCGTCCCGCCGAAGGCGCCCGCTGGCCCGACAAGCGCCGGTGAAAATCCGATATTGGCGGCGGCGGAGCGGTCGATCCTTTGCAGGCTGCGGTAAGCCGAATCAGGGTTGAGAATAAAGCTGGCTTCGCCGGCCACAAGCGCTTGGTTGTTGCTGGCGCCGGTCCAGCCAAAGACTTCTGCGGTCATGGCTTCGTTCTGCAATTGCGCCAAGTATTTGACCGCTGCAACAGTTTCAGGGCTGTTGAAGACGGCCTTGCCGTCCGCATCTTGAACGCTGCCGCCGAAGCTCCATATCACCTCGCGGTTGGCGATTTCGCTGTCGATTTCCGGGCTGATGCCGATGCCGACGGGAATGCCGGTTGCTTCGAAGATGGCGCGCCCGCCAGCCAGCAGATCCTCGTAGTTTTCTGGACCTTGTGGATAACCCGCCGCCGCCCAGAGTTCGATGTCATAGTTGCCATGATTGAGGGCGTAACCGGCCGAGAAGCCGTAATACACCCCGACAGAAGGCAGATATGTCACCGCTTTACAGTGGTGGCGTTGCTCGCCAAATAGCGCCTGCGCCTGGCTGTTGATATCGCTCAGATCGCGCAAACCTTGAACCAGAGAAGCGGGAGAGGATGGCAATTCGATAATGGTGTGGCCCTGGCCGGCGTCGATTTCAGCCGCGAGGGATGTGGGCAGTTCGGTGAAGTTGACATGATCAACAGTGACGGAAACGTTGTTGGCCGCGCCCCAGTCGCGAGTATAGTTGTCGAACCACTCATCGTAAGTCGGTACGAAGTGGCTCCACTGCAGCAGGCTGATTTCCGTGCCATCGGGGAAGCGCTCTTGCGCCGCTGACGGGGCCGCTGTCGCAATGCTTATTAACAGCATCATCAGCGTTCGGATTGTTGATGTCATCGCGTTCTCCCGCGTAGCCGAAATCAAGGCGACGTTATCTTAGCCTCGCGAACTACATAAGGCAATGTTGCAGTGTCATTTGCGCCATGCGCTGCGGATTGCTTCTCGCATAAAAGATGTGGATTTGTTTCTTACTGGGGTGGCTAAGAATTGACGCCTAGAACAAGCTGAGCTGGCGCGCGGGCTGGCGGCCGTTCAGCAGAACGTATTTTGCCAGTTTGTGGGGACTGCGGATGCCGATCTGTTTGAGATGGACCAGCTCGGAAAGGCTGCCGCGGCAGCGCGCGCTGATGATGGCATTCGCGCCGAGGGGACCAATTCCTGGCACGCGGAGTAGCTGCTCGCGCTCGGCTCGCATGAGTTCGACCGGCTGATGAATCAAGTGGACATCAGCCCAGGCTTGCTTGGGGTCGACATCGGTTCGCAGGTTGCCGTCGCGCAAGAAGGGCAGTTCTTCTACGTCCCATTTGTAATCCCGCAGCAGGAAGCTGGATTGATACAAGCGGAACTCGCGTATTGCTTCGGTCGCCGGTAGATTTTCAAAGGGCGTGCCCGGCACCGGACCAAAAGCGGAATAATAGACTCGCGCCAGTTTCGCCAGGCTGTAGAGCTTGTCGCTCATCGAAAGCAATTCCAGGTCGGTATCGCCGACGGCGCCGACGACAAATTGTGTGACGCTGCTGGCCAGTTTTTCATTGCGGTGATCGCGGCGAATCTGCTCCGCCCACTGCAGCATCCGCAGCAGTTCTTCGATAAAGATCTTTTTGGGCGCCAGGGCGGCCAGGCGCGCAGTGGTCGGCGCTTCCAGATTGACCGATATGCGATCCGCCAACTGCATGGAGCGATAGAGCTGGTCATATTCGATGCCCGGCATGATCTTGAGGTGGATATAGCCGCGGTAGCCCTGCCGGTTGCGGATGATATCGGCGGTGTCGATGATCTTGTCCTGAGTGGTGACCGAGCCCTTGATGATGCCGGACGAGAGAAAGAGGCCGTCGACTTTGCCGGCCTGTTCCAGCGTGTTGAAGGCGCCCGCCATCTCGTCCGGCGCAAAGGTGACGCGCTTGGTTTTGGCGCGGCCGGCGCGGAAGACGCAATAATGGCAGTTGCGCTCGCAAGCCGTAGTCATCATCGACTTCATCACCGCTTTGGGTCCGCGGGGTGTGCTGAGGTGGCTGATGCAATCGTTGAGGTTAAACTCCTGCTTGCGGCTGCGGCGTTTGCGCTCCGTCTGCGGGCTGTCGCCGGCCGGTTCGTGCAGGGTGACATCGCCCATTTGCGAGAGTTTGGTCAAGGTTTCGGAGACAAGTCGGCCAGCCATGCCCTTATATTATAGAACATTTGTTTTCATGTCAAGTGACTTTAGATATGATTCTGAGGAGAATCCACGATTGGGTATTCAGGCGGTGCTGTCCGAGTCGCGCCAGTCGAGCAGCAGGGGCGGCTGAATACGAAGCCAGGCGGGACCCTGAGACTTCAAAACATCGAATACGCTGGCCAGCACTTGATCAAACTCTACGTTCGCTTCAACCTCGGCGATGGTCTCGCCATTGTCTCGAAGCAAGGCCATACCTTGCTGGTACTTCTCCGCGCGCTCGGACAGATTCCGCTCGAAAAGCTCCCGATCTGTCGGGCGCTGGCGCATGCGAGCGTATGCTTGGCGCGGGCTGACGCTGAGGTAGACCGTGAGATCCGGCTGGCGCGCCCAGCGATTTAATCCCAGGACGTCATCCATGCTCAAGCCGTCGCATGACTGATAGACCAGCGAGGAGAGCGCGTAACGATCACAGATGACGATTCGCTGCTCGCCGGCCGCCAGAAAGGGGTCGACGACCTTGTCGAGGTGGTCAGCGCGATTCAGAGCGAAGGCTAATGCGAGGGCGAGCGGGCTGGCTTTGCTGCGCTTGGCCAAGACATCGCGGATATAGATTCCGGCAGCGGAAGGGTCGTGCGGCTGATAGGTCAGGGCGACTTGGTCACGGTGCGTCTGTGACAGGGCGTCATAGAGTTGGCGGGCGATGCTGGATTTGCCGGCGCCGTCCATGCCTTCTATCACAAAGAAAAAGCCCTCGCATGTCATCAGAGTTACCGCTTCCTTAGCTCATCGTCGCATGTTTAGCATAACGTTCTCAATGGCGGCTGACAAGCGTAGCGCCGAGCTGGAAATCGCAACTCGCGCGCTCTACGGAAGACAGCGCTTCCGGCGTCAATTCGGCTATACTGGTGTGAAGCAATCGCGGAATGATGGAACCTGATGCAGCGACCGAGTCATACCAATCAGCCAGAGGTCAGCCGCAGGCGCATGCTGCGGAAACTGGCAGCCGCCGGGGGCGCCGCTGCCCTGGCTGCTTTGGGCGCTGCCGCCGGGTTATTCTCCCAGCGGCCGCGGGTTGTCGTCCTGCCCAACGAGGCCGAATCAAGCGAAGACGCTTTTCGGCCGCGGATCGTCAGCCGCGACGAATGGGGCGCGCTGCCGGTGGATCATACGGCGCGTAACGAAGGCGGTCTCTACCAGAGCGGCGTCAACCCGGAAGGCTGGTATGAGTATGCGGGCGATTTGCGCGATAGCTATCAGACGCTGGTCGTGCACCATAGCGCATTCTACAAAGCTGATGGTCGGGCGACGCTGCTGGAAGCGCAGCGTTTGCATCGGCGAGATCGCGGCTGGGCCGATGTCGGCTATCACTTCATGCTGGATGTCGACGGCGTGATATATGAAGGGCGGAATCTGGGCGTGCGGGGCGTGCATACGCAGGGGCGCAATACCGGCAGCGCAGGCGTCTGCTTGCTGGGGGATTTCCGTTTTCGCGCGCCGACGCCAGCCCAGTGGAGCGCGCTTGTAGTCTTGGGGCGCTGGCTGGCAGCCGAGTTGGAGCTGACGCATTTGGCTGCGCACAGTCAGTTCAATGAGGGCACGGTCTGCCCGGGCGCGCGGGTGATTGAGCAGTTGTCCGCGCTGGCTGATCAGCTTGGCCTGGGCTATGGCATCGATGGCTATATCCCGGCTGCGCCGAGATTGTGATCGATTGAGACGGTTCGTAGAATGGGAGAACGTGACATGGCAAAGGCATTAAGCGAAGCGGAAATCAGCGCGGGCTTGGCGGGGCTGAACAACTGGATGCGGGATGGCGATGCGCTGGTTAAGGAGTTCGCCTTCGAAAGCTATCTGGCTGGCGTGGCTTTCGCGTCGAGCGTTGGCGTGGTTGCCGAGGGCTTAGGTCATCACCCGGATATGGCGATTGGCTGGCGGCGCGTTACCGTGTCCTTCACGACGCACGATGCCGGCAACAAGCTGTCGGCGAAGGATATGGCTGCGGCCGCCGCGGTAGATGGGCTGGGCTATCCTCGCTCATAGACGACAGCGCGTACAGACCGCAGGGCATTGCGCGGCTTCGCCCTGAGCTTCGGTATTCGTGAGGAAGGTAGCTGGCGTTATCGTGTGTAAACTGAAATACGATTTCACTAATCGACCGCCTTAAGCGGCACATTCCATGCGTCTCTTGCTCTTCAACCTCATGACCGACGAAGCGGACCCGGTGCTGGGCTTCGCCTGCGGCTGGATTCGTGAGCTGGCGGCGCGCTGCGAGTACGTCGATGTCATCACCATGTACCGCGGGGCGTATCAGCTGCCGTCGAATGTGCGCGTATTCTCGGCGGGGCGCGAGGCTGCGCCTCGCCCGCTTCTACCGGCATCTTCTTCAGCTGCTGCGGGAGCGGCGCTATGACGCCTGCTTCGCCCATATGATGCCCTTGTTCGCCGGCTTGGCCGGTCCGCTGCTGAGCGCGCGGGGCATACCGACCACGCTCTGGTATACGCATCGGGCGCGCTCGGCGCAGTTGCGCTGGGGCCTGGCGATGTCGCGGACTGTGGTCAGCGCAGACGAGACGAGTTTCCCCTACGACACCGACAAGCTGCGCGTCATCGGGCATGGCATCGACTGCGAATTCTACGCGCCGGCGCCGGATCAGGTTGCGGTTGGGGACGCGGCGCCGCTGGTGGCGCAGGTGGCGCGGCTGGCGGCGGTCAAGCATCAGGCGACCACGATAGGGGCGGTCGCCGGGACCGAGGCGCGGCTGGCGCTGATCGGCGGTGCGCAGGCGGGCTCTCCGCAGGGGTACGAGAAGGGGCTGCGCGAGCAGATACGGCGGCTGGGAATCGAGGAGCGCTGCCGGCTGCTGGGCGACATGCCCGCGGCGGAGGTCCTGGAGTGGTATCGGCGGGCGACCGTGGCGGTGAATATGAGCCCGGCCGGGCTCTTCGACAAGGCGGCGCTGGAAAGCATGGCCTGCGGCGTGCCGACGGTGGTCTGCAATCCGGCCTTTGCGCCATTGCTGGGCGAGCACGCTCCCCTGCTGCTGACGGCCGGGCCGGAGGACGTCGGCGGATTAAGCCAGCGGCTGACGCGCTTGTTTGCGCTATCCGCCGTTGAACGCGCGGAGATTGGCGCGGCGCTGCGAGAGAATGTGCGGCGCGAGCACAGTTTGCCGGCCATGACCGAGCGGCTGCTGGCGGTGCTGCGGACGGGGGAGTTGCCCAGCCGGCGTAGCTATAGCCGATACCGGGCAGCGACAAGACTTCGGCAGCACCGGCTTCTTTTATGATGGTGGCATTGATGGCTTCGCCGACCACGATATCGTGATCGCCGCCGATGTTGACGATCTGCGTCACCTTGCATTCGATGTAAGCCGCGGCGCCGGCCATGACGGGCACGCCGGTTTCGGGCGCGGGCGTGAATTCGGCTTCTTGCATTTTGTCGGGCCGCTTGGCGCGTCCGCCGAGCGCGGGCTTGATGGCTTCTTCGTCAGCTTGCAGGAAGATGTTCAAGCCGAAGACGCCGCCGGCCGAGACGACGCCGTATGAATGGCAGTAATTCTGGATGCCGACGGCGATCAGGCGCGGGCTGAAAGACATCTGCGAGACCCAGTTGACGACCATGATATTGGCGTCATCGTCGCTTTTGGTGGTGAAGGCGTAGAAGCCGTAGGGCATCATCTTGAGCGCGTTGCTGATGGTGTCGTCTGACATGCTGCGATTCTCCTCAGTCGATGGGATGTGATGCGCTTGACTATAGCAGGGCTGTCAGGCCTTGTCCAACTACCAACCCCACCCCCGGCCCCTCCCCAAAGCATTGGAGAGGGGAGATTCTAAGCCCATCTCAGGTTGCTGGCGGATTGCCTTGCACTTGATTAAGCAGCCCCCTTGTCCAACTGGGCTGAGATGCGCTCGAGGGCGGCGAGGATCTTTTCGTCGGTCGTGGGCTCGGGTTCCGGCTCAGGCTCTGGTTCCGGCTCGGGCGCGACTTCTTCTTCGTCGCCATCGAGCATATCGCCGATGTCGTCCACCGCTTCGTCGAGCTTGTTGACGACTTTGATCAGCAGGAAGATGGCGGCGGCGGTGATGGCGAAGTCGATGAGGACATTGACGAAGTTGCCGATGTTGATGGTGGCGATCTCAGCGGATTCGCGCCCGAAGTTGAGCAGATCGAGCGGGATGACCCAATTGGAGAAATCGAGCCCGCCGGTGACCTGGCCGATTGGCGGCATGACGACGTCTTTGACAAGCGAGGTGGTGATGCCCTTGAAGGCGGTGCCGATGATGATGCCGACGGCGAGGTCGACGACATTGCCGCGCATGACGAACGTTTTGAATTCTTCGATTATGCCTCTCATGTTGCGTCTCCTGGATTTGTGGCTGGTTTCATTCTACCCCCTCTAAATCTCCCCCATTGAAATAGGGGAGACTTTTTTCA
>JAGWBC010000267.1 GCA_021296115.1 Anaerolineae bacterium
ATCCGCTGCCCGCTTATTCCCGCGAAAACTGTGACTTGCTCAGAGAAAGTGGGTACAATCAGTTGGTGACTTGGGGTGACCGAGACGCGATATCGCATCCCTCTGGTCGTATTCGCCTGCGTGTTGATTTCACCGGCATCCGCCCTGAAGATGTCCGTCTATATGCGATTTACTTAAATACAGTGAGATAGGAGAGAGTCGTGAAACTATTTGATTATGCCGATACCGTAGAAGGCTGGGATTTAACGATCAACCGCTACGCCACGCAAAAGGTCGAATTCGGCGCGCCGGGCGTGGCCGAAAAAGTAGCGGAAATCGAAGCGCTTCTCAAGCAGAAGATCGCCGAGCTGGACGCGCTGCCAAATGATCCCGAGCTGGCAAAGGCCGAGCCCGATGACTTGGCGGCGATCAAAGCGCTGCGCCCGGCCGGTAGCCGCCGCCTGCTGACATCGCTGCCCGAGGACTTCCGCCATCGCCTGGAAGGCGCCTGGTTGACGCGCTGCGCCGGCTGCACGCTCGGCTCCATCGTCGAGGGTTGGAAGGTCGACCGCATGGAGGCCTGGGCCGCCTACCTCGGCGATCCCTTCCCGCTGGTGGATTATTGGAGCCAGGCGGAACAGCCGCATCTGCCCCGCCTGAAAATGAGCGTGCGCCATGATTACACGCCCTCAAAGATGAACGGCGTCCCCTCCGATGACGACCTGAACTACACCCTGCTCGGTCTGCTGGTCCTGGAAACCTTCGGCCCCGACTTCAGCGTCGAGGACATGGGCGCGGCTTGGGTCAAGTACCTGCCTTTCGCCTTCACGGCCGAGGGCGTCGCCCTGGAGAATCTGCTTAATGGCGTACCGGCTATGGAAGCGGGCTCGCTCAACAATCCCTGCCAAAATTGGATCGGCGCCGATATCCGCAGCGACCCCTGGGGCTACGCCGCGCCCGGCTGGCCCGAAAAAGCGGCTGAGATGGCTTGGCGCGACGCCATGATCAGCCACCGGCGCAACGGCGTCTATGCCGCCATGTATTGGTCAGCCGCGATTTCAGCCGCCTTCGCCGTCGATGATCCCATGGAGGCGCTGCGCATCGGCCTGGAAGAAATCCCCGCCGATTGCATTACCGCGCGTGAAATCCGCTGGGCGCTCGAAAAGGCGCCGTCAGTTACCGGCTACAAAGACGCCGACGCGCTGGTCCAGGAGCGTTATCCCAGCATGTGGAAGTCGCATTCCTTCCAGAATAACGCGCTGACGATTTGGGGCTTGGCCGTCGGCGGCGCTGACTGCACCAAAACCATAGGCGAAACCGTCTCCATGGGCCAGGACAATGACTGCACCGCCGCCACCGCCGGCAGCATCTTCGGCGCTGTCTATGGGGCCGGCGCCATCCCCGAGCACTGGACCCGCAACTTCAACAACAAGATTCACTGCTACCTGAACGGGCATCCGACCTTCGCCCTCGACGATGTGGTCGATCGCTTCGCCGCGCAGGCCGACCGCGTAATGGCCGGCTAAAGATGATGTGTAGGGGCGACTCTGTGAGTCGCCCGCAAACTATTGTGCGCTTGATTGGAACAACTTAGAAACAGGAGAATACCATGCGTCTTTTTGAATATCCGGAAAAGGTCGGGATGTGGGAACGCAAGATCAACGCCTACGCCCAGCAGAAAGTCGAATTCGGCGCCGGCGCGACGGTGGTCGCCGACAAAGTCGCCGAGATCGAAGCCTTGCTCGCGGAGAAGATCGCCGAGTTGGACGCCTTGCCCGATGACGCCGAACTGGCCCAAGCGGAACCCGACGATTTGCCGTCCATCCTCGCGCTGCGGCCGGCCGGCACGCGCCGCCAATGGACTGAGTTGGCGCCTGATTTTCGCGAGCGTCTCGAGGGCTCCTGGCTGGCGCGCTGCGCAGGCTGCACACTCGGCTCCATCGTCGAAGGCTGGACGGTCGAGCGCATGGAAGACTGGGCGAAATACCTCGGCGATGAATATCCGCTGGTCGACTACTGGAGCCAGGCCGAGCAGCCCCACATGAAGAAGTATGAGACCAGCCTGCGCGAAGACTTCACGCCCGCCAAGATGGACGGTGTCCCGACCGACGACGACCTCAACTATACGCTTCTCGGTCTGATGATCATGGAAGAATACGGGCTTGATTTCACGACCGAGCAGCTAGGCGAGGCCTGGGTCAAGTATCTGCCTTTCGCATTTACCGCGGAGGGCATCGCGCTGGACAACTTGCGCAAGGGCGTGCCGGCGTTGCAGGCGGCCGAAGTCGACAATCCCTTCTTGAATTGGATCGGCGCCGATATCCGCAGCGACCCCTGGGCTTACGCCGTGCCAGGCTGGCCCGAAAAAGCCGCCGAACTCGCTCATCGCGATGCCTACGTCAGCCACCGCCGCAATGGCATCTTCGCCGCCATGTTCTTCTCCGCGGCCATCTCGGCAGCCTTTACTGTAGACAATACAGTTGACGCGCTGCGCATCGGCTTGGAGGAGATTCCGGCTGACTGTCTGCTGGCGCGCGAAGTGCGCTGGGCCCTGGACAAAGCGCCGGACGTGGCCAACTACCGCGATGCCGCCGCGCTGATCGAGGAACGCTACACGGTTATGGGCGGCGCGCACGCCATCAACAATACGGTGTTGACCGTCTGGGGCTTGACCGTTGGCGGCGACGATCTGACCAAGGTCATCGGCGAAACGGTCGCCATGGGCAAGGACAATGACTGCACCGCCGCTACCGCCGGCAGCATCTGGGGCGCGGTCTATGGCAAAAGCGCCATACCCAAGCACTGGACCAAGAATTTCAACAATACAGTGCACACCTTCTTGTATCACCAGTCGCCCTTCGCCATCGACGACACCATCGACCGCTTCATCGCCCTGGCGGAAAAAGTGCACGCCGGGTGAATCGGGGCATACCACCCAGCGTATCGTAGGGGCGCCCCTTGGGTCGCCCCCGAAAATAATGCGCATACGCGGGCGGCCTGATAGGGCGCCCCGACAAATTTGAATCGACCTAGGAGGCCCCATGTCAAACAACAATTACCCGGATCCAGTTGAGAACCTCGACCGACAAATTAACCTCTGGGCCCAGCTCAAGACCGAGACCGGCGCGGCCGGCGTGGCCGACAAGGTGGCGGAAATCAAGGCCCTGGTCGCCGAGAAGCTGGCCGAGCTGCGCGCCTTGCCAGACGACCCGGCGCTGCGCCAAGCCGAGCCGGATGACTTGCCCGGCATCCGCGCGCTGCGTCCAGATGGCGAGCGCCGCTACTGGACGCAACTGCCGCGCGACACCTATCGCGACCGGCTGGAGGCGGCCATTCTGGGACGCTTTTCCGGCTGTGTTCTGGGTTCAATCGTCGAGTGCTGGGAAGTCGACCAGATGGCGCGCTGGGCGGAGTACCTGGGCGACGCCTTCCCGCCCACCGACTATTGGAGCCAGGCCGAGCGCCCGCAGGATCTCAAATATCTCACCAGCCCGCGCGAAGACTTCACCCGCGCTAAAATGGATGGTGTGCCCACCGATGACGACCTCATCTACACCCAGCTTGGTTTGCTGATTCTGGAAGATTACGGCGTGGATTTCAGCCTGGCCGATGTGGGCGCTGCCTGGATGAAATACTTGCCCCATGCGGCGACCGCGGAAGGCATCGCGCTATCGAATCTGCATGCCGGCGTACCGGAGGGTGAAGCCGCGGTTGTGGACAATCCCTTCATCTACTGGATCGGCGCCGATATCCGCTCCGACCCCTGGGGTTATGCCGCGCCCGGTTATCCCGAGAAGGCGGCCGAATTCGCCTGGCGCGACGCCAGCATCAGCCACCGGCGCAATGGCATCTACGGCGCCATGTATTTCTCCGCTGTCATCTCGGCTGCCTTCGCCCTGGGCGATCCTCGACAAGCCTTGGAGGCGGGCTTGGCTGAGATCTGGGCCTTGGAAGTAGCGCCTTCCATTAATACTTATCGCGAGGCCCGCGATACGGTCGACCAGCGTTACGCCGGCATGCACCGCATCCACACCATCAACAACGCCGTGCTGACCGTCTGGGGGCTGACCATCGGCGGCGACGACTTCAGCAAGGTCATCGGCGAGACAGTAGCCATGGGCTTGGACAACGACTGCACCGCCGCCACCGCCGGCAGCATATTCGGCGCCGCCTACGGCAAAGACGCCATCCCCAAGCATTGGACCCGCAACTTCAACAACAAGGCGCGCAGTTACATCATCGGCATCGACGCCTTCGCCATAGACGATATGATCGACCGCTTCACCGCCCAGGCGGAACAAGCGCACGCTGGCGGCTAGGCCTTTAATCAGCGCGAAATCCGTAGGGGCGAGCCTTGGCTCGCCCACCCGAAAGCGAGAACTGTAGGGGCAAGCCTTGGCTCGCCCGCACCAACGCAGAAATCGTAGGGGCTAGCGAAGGGCAGTGTCTACGCGCCCCTTGGCTCGCCCGCAGATGCGCATAAAGGGAGTAACTTATGGCACCATACAATTACCCGGAATACCTCGACGGTATTGAGCGACAAATCAACCACTGGGCGCAGCTGAAGGCGGAAACCGGCGCCCCAGGTGTGGCCGACAAGGTGGCGGAGATTAAGGCGGTCTTCGCCGAGAAGCTGGCGGAATTGCGCGCTTTGCCCGATGACCCCGCTATGCGCGCGGCCGAACCGGATGACCTGCCCGGCATTCGCGCGCTGCGTCCGGCTGGCCAACGCCGTTACTGGACCGAGCTGCCGGAGGCGACTTACCGCGACCGGCTGGCGGGCGCCTGGCTCGGGCGCTGCGCTGGCAACGTGCTCGGCTCGATCGTCGAGCTATGGGATATCGACAAGATGGAGCGCTGGGCGGACTATCTCGGCGACCAATTCCCGCCCGTCGATTATTGGAAAGAAGCCGAGCGACCTTTCGAGTTCAAATACGAGACCAGCCGGCGCGACGCCTTCACGCCCGCAAAAATGGACGGCGTGCCCACCGATGATGACCTCATCTATACCCAAGTGGGCCTGCTGATCCTGGAAGACTACGGGCTTGACTTCAGCATCGACGATGTCGGCGCTGCCTGGCTCAAGTACTTGCCTGTCTCGCCCGCGTCGCCCGTGCTCGGTAATCTGCAAGCCGGGGTACCGGCTACGAAGATGGCGGGGGTCGACAATCCCACCATGTTTTGGATCATCGGCGATATCGCCTGCGACCCCTGGGGCTATGCCGCGCCCGGTTATCCCGAGCTGGCCGCCGAATTCGCCTGGCGCGGCGCCTATGTCAGCAGTAGGCGCAATGGCATCTACGGCGGCATGTACTTCGCCGCTGTCATCTCAGCCGCCTTCGCCCTGGGTGATCCGCTGGCCGCGCTTGAAGCAGGCTTGAGCGAAATCCCGGCTGATTGCGTCCTGGCCCGCGAAGCGCGCTGGGCCTTGGACGCGGCTGACGGCATCAAAGATTATCGCCAAGCGCGCGCGGCCGCCGACGAGCGTTATACCGGCATGCACCCCGTGCATACGATCAACAATGCCGCGCTGACCATCTGGGGGCTTGCTATTGGCGGCGACGACTTCAGCAAGGTCATCGGCCAGACGGTGGCCATGGGCTTGGACAACGACTGCACCGCCGCCACCGCCGGCAGCATCTTCGGCGCCGCCTACGGCAAAGACGCCATCCCCGCGCATTGGACGCGCAACTTCAACAACAAGGCGCATTCGTACATCAAGGGCATAGACTCATTCGCCATTGACGATATGATCGACCGCTTCACCGCCCAGGCGCAAAATGTACATGCCGGATGATGAGACGATCCGCATCCCCCTTGAATCTGAAGGCGCTCGCATGCTCGAATCGCGAAATCCGTAGGGGCGAGCCTTAGTGGAACGTGTGTAGGCAGGTCGCCAGCTGTAGTCCGCCAACCAGAAGGAGTTGCCGCCAATGCCCTCATCGCTCCTGCTGCTCGACCCGCGCAACATCTCCTCTGCGCAATTCGCTGAATTGACCTTGGGCCGCGTCGCGAAACATGCCGCCAATCCGCTCTTCCGCGAAGACTATTTCGCCGATCCGCCCAAGCCCTGGGAGGCGCGCCTGGACAACGTCTATCCCAGCGTCATCTATGACGAAGAAGAGGGCATCTTCAAGTGCTGGTACAAGTCTTTTCTAATCGACCCATCTTCCAATAGCACGCCGCTGGCCGAGCGCCCGCGCGTCCCCTACAAAGGCGGCGGACGCGAAGAGGGCCTGCTGTAC
>JAGWBC010000268.1 GCA_021296115.1 Anaerolineae bacterium
AGCTGGCGCCGTGATCGCCAGCGGCGGCGTTGACGAGGCGAATCATGCGCTGCTGACGCTGCGCGTCCCCTCCGGCTTGCCCGATGGCGCCTACGTGGTTGAATTGCGCCCGGCCTTCGCCAGCGACGGCCACGTCATCGCCGAGAGCCGCGTTTTCTTCGTCGGCGAAGCGGTCGGCGGCGTCAGCGGCAGCCTGGCGCCAAGTTACCAAGCGCGAGCAATCCCCTTGGAAGTATTTTGGCGCGCTCTGCTCAACCTGGCGAATTTCTTGTTCTTCGGCGCGTCCCTGCTCTACACAGCGGTGCTGATTCCGGCCTGGGGCAACGCTCAAGACAAACTGCCGCCGCGCATCACGAGCCGGCTGCGGACCTGCTTTGTCGTCGCTGTCATGCTGGCATTCGCGGCCAACCTGATCGGTCTGCTGCAGCAATCGATGGCTTTCTTCAACACCGATGCCTCGCAAGTTTTGCAGCAGAATCTCTGGCAAGTTGTGCTCATCGGCTCGCGCTTCGGCGACATCTGGAAATTCCGCGTGGTCCTGCTGATCTTCTGCGCCGTCCTGCTCTTTGTGGCCGAGTACTTTCGCGCTCTGATGCCGCAATTGGCGGCCGGCATCTTGCGCGGTTTGCCCTGGCTGGGCGCGATTTTCATCGGCTTGACGATGGTGACCAGTCACGCGGCCGGCTCGCCGCTGCTGCCCTGGGTAGCCATCGCGGTCGACTGGCTGCACACCCTGGCGATCGCCTTCTGGCTCGGCGGCGTGCTGACGCTGACGCTGCTGCTGCCGACTGCGCTAGAACCTTATGAAGCTGAGCAGAAGGCGAGGGCGCTGCGGGCGGTATTGCTGCGTTTCTCGCGCATCATGCTGCCCTTAGTCGCGCTGGTGATCTTGAGCGGTCTGTACAATGCGCTTAATTATTTCGTGAGTCCGGCCGATATCGCCAGCAATTATGGACGGACGCTGGGCATCAAGCTGCTGCTGGCGGCGCCGGTGTTCGTACTGGGCGGCTGGCAGCATATCGCCCTGCGCCCGCAACTGGCTGCGCGCTTTCGCCTGCGCGCTGGATTGGCTGGCGGGGGGCTGCTGCGGCTGGAGGTCGCGTTGATGCTGCTGACGCTGGCCGCGGCAGCCTGGTTAAGCGCAACGCCGATCCCGCAGCCTGAATTGGCCCGGGCTGATATCGCAGCGCCGCAAGCCGAAACAACTCTGGGCGACTTGAGCCTCAGCGCCGCCATCATCCCGGGCGGACCCGGCGTCAACAGCTATGACCTGGTCCTCAATCGCGCCGAGGCGCCGGCTTCTGACCTTGAGGTGTACATCCAACTGGTCGATCCACAGCGCGACATCCGCAGCGCCTGGCTTAACGCGGAGCAGGCCGAGGACGGCTTGTATGTCAGCGCCGGCGACGAGATCGACCGGGCCGGAGAATGGTGGACGCTGCTGGATATCACGACGCCCGACGGCAAAATCAGCCGCGCCGCCTTCATCTGGCAGATCAGCGAGGCCGCCGCCGTGCAGCAATCCCGGCAGCCCCAACTCATTCATCTGGTCGCCCTGCTTTGCATCGCAGGTGTTCTGGCGGCCTGGTCGCTGGGCCGGGTTCGCCGCACCCTGGCAGCTCTTCAACTATCGCCGGCCAGCCTCTTGATAGCGGGCGCCGCGATTGCCGTCTCGCTGGGCGTCATGGCGGCCGGCGCGCTAATGCTGGACGAGCGGCAGCGCGAATATACATTGACGCTTCATCCGCCGCCGGCTGTGGTCAACAGCGTCTTGCCCGATGCCGCTTCGCTGGCGCGCGGCGGGGCGCTCTACCGCGAACATTGCCTGGTTTGGCAGGGCGAGTCGGCGGAGTTCCGGGCGCTGCGCAATCGGCTGGCCAGCGCGCGCGACGACTTCCTGTACGAGGCGGTGGCCTCAGGCTGGCGCGGCCTGTCGCCCTGCGGGGCGGGGTTGAGCGTCGAGCAGCGCTGGGATGTGGTCAACTACTTCCGGACCTTTGAGCGGCGGCATGATTCGTGACCTACGTATGGATTTACGCGACAAAGCTTGATGAGAGCGGGCGACCAAAGAGGCGTTCCTAGGTTAGTAGTCTCTCTGTGTACTCTGAGTCTCTCATTTCAATGTAATTGTTTAATTCCAATTACAATCATGTCGAAATTGGTAGGGGCGACTTATCAAGTCGCCCGCAAACGTCCTAGCACTACGACGGGCGACCAGGTTGGTCGCCCCTACATATTCTCAAGGCAATGCGCTCGCTGATTTGCGCGAGCCAAGCCACGACTTGCGAGCGGCTGTTGGGGCGTTACCCTAACGCAAAAAGCCCTCGTGCAGGCCGCCGTCCACATTGATAATCTGCCCGGTAGTCTTGCTGAAGGCATCGGTGATCAGCAGGTAAGCCACCTCGGCCTGGTCTTCCGGGCTGATCGGCGCTTTGGTCAGCGTCCGCTGCGCATAAAACTCCGCCAGTCGCGTGCGCAAAATCTCAGTGTCTTCGTCTTCGCTGTAATCCAGATCATACTTGATAAGCGAGTTGATGACCCGTTCGCGCGGGAACATGCTGCTGCCCTTGACGACTGTGGCCGGCGCCAGGCCGTTGACTCGCACCAGCGGCGCCAGTTCAATCGCCAGCTCGCGCACCAGGTGGTTGGCGGCGGCTTTGCTGGTATCGTAGGCGATGGAGCCCTTTTTGGAGACGACGGCATTAACACTGGTGGTCAAAACCAGCGAAGCGGCCAGCCCCTGCGCCTGCCAGATCGTGCGCGCGCCTTGGCTCACCATATAGCCTCCGCGCACATTTACATCGAAAGAAGCGCGCCACTGCTGGGCGGAATTGCCGCCCTCGGCGTCGGGCGTGAAAAAGACGCCGGCGGTAACGATGATGTCGTCAACGCCGCCATAAGCCAGCACAGCCTGCTGCAGCAGCGCGCTTACGCTGTCGGCTGAGGTGATGTCGACCCCCGCCGCGATGGCGGGTCCGCCCACGCCGATGCCGTGCCCGTAAGTTTGAGTTAGCGCATCAGCAGTCGCTTGAGCGCCCGCGCTGTTGAGGTCGGCGCAGACCACGTGGGCGCCCTCGGCCGCCACGCGCTGGGCAGTGGCAACGCCGATGCCGCTGCCGGCGCCAACGACTACTACGACCTTGCGCGCCAGGGTCTTCTCGGGCGGCATGCGGCGCAGCTTGGCTTCTTCCAGCGCCCAATATTCGATGTCAAAGGCTTCCTGCCGCGGCAGCGCCACGTAGCCGCCGACGGCCTCGGCGCCGCGCATCACCGCGACCGCGCAATTGTAAAATTCGGCGGTCACGCGCGATTCGCTTTTATTCTTGCCAAAGGCGATCATGCCCAGCCCGGGGATCAGAATCACCGTGGGATTGGCATCGCGCATGGGCGGACTGTCCGGGCGCTTGCAGGCATCGTAATAAGCCGCGTAATCCTGGCGATACTGGGCGATGCCGTCGCGCAATTTGTCCAGCAGCGCGGCCATATCTGCGCCGGCCGGATCCCAGTCGATGTAGAGCGGCTTGATCTTGGTGCGCAAGAAGTGATCGGGGCAGGAGGTGCCGAGTTCAGCCAGCCGCGCGGCGTCGGCGCTGTTGACGAAACTCAGGATGTCAGCGTCGTGCTGCGCCGTGCCGATGAAGCGGCTCTGCTGCGATACCATGCCGCGCAGATGGGGCAGGATCTCGGCCAGCAAGGTCTGCCGTTGGCCGTCGCTGATATTCTCGTAAATCGCGCCGTCAAATGCCGCGTCGCCTTGGTCGTTCTCCGCCAGATGACGCGCCGCCTTCTCGATCAAAGTCAGCGACAGGTCGTAGCAGTCCTTGTCGTCGTCCGCCCAGTTTATCAAGCCGTGGCCGCCCAGGACGATGCCGACGCAGCCCGGATTAGCCGCGATCGTCTCGCCCAGGACCAAACCCAGGTCGAAGCCGGGCCGCTGCCAATCGACCCAGACGACCGCGTCGCCATAGATCTCGCGCGTGAGCTGCTCGCCATTGCTGGATGCGCCGATGGCGATGACGGCGTTGGGATGGCTGTGATCGACATGGCGATAGGGGATGAAGGCGTGCAGCGGCGTGTCGATGGAGCTGGCGCGCGGATTCAAGTTGTAGACGCAATGCGGGTACATCGCCACCATGGCGTCTTCGATCGGCGTCTTGACGCCCTTGGTCTCGGCTGAGTTGTAGACAGCTTGCAGCCGCATCAGCTTGTCCATGTACAGCGAGGCGAAATTTTCGCGCTGGCTGGTGCGCAGGTCGCCGCCCGAGCCCTTGACGTACATGATGTCCACTTCAGCGCCGGTCAGCGGATCGACTTGAGCGATCTTGCTGGAGGTATTGCCGCCGCCGGTATTGGTGATGCGCTGGTCGGCGCCCAGCAGGTTGGAGCGGTAGACGAGGCGCTCCACGGCGTCCAGCGCATCGGCGCGAGCGTCATCCCACAAGTAGTTGACGTGGCGGTACTCGGAGGGTTTGAATGTTTGCATGGGGTCTCCCGTAGGTGGAGGATTGACAATTGTCGCGCAAGTATAAGTACTGTCCGGGGAACAGATAAGGGCGAGCCAATGACTCGCCCCTACAGATTCAAATCTGGATCGGATCAGGCGCTGTCAATTGCGCTGCGACATTACCGTCCGCTCGTACTCGCGGATTTCGTCCATGAAAGCCATGCCGACCGGCACACCCTGCGAGCGGCAGTAGTAATCCCAGACCGCGCCGAAGGGCAGGCCCTTCAACTCTTCCAGCAGCGCCAGGCGTCCGGTGAAATCGCCCTCGTTCTCGTAAGCGCGCAGCAGTTCGCGCGGCTCAAGCAGCGCCATCAGCAGGGCGCGGCAGGCGTTGCGCGTGCCGATGGCCCAGGCGCCGATGCGATTGATGCTGGCGTCGAAAAAGTCCAGGCCGATGTGCACCCGCTCCAGCGCGTCGCAGCGGACGATCTCTTGCATGATCGCCTGCAAATCGTCGCTGAGGGTCACGACATGGTCGCTGTCCCAGCGCACGCCGCGGCTGACATGCAGTAAGATTTCAGGCACGTAGAGCAAGATGGA
>JAGWBC010000269.1 GCA_021296115.1 Anaerolineae bacterium
CAGATCGAGAAGGGGAAAGGCGTTGTCGCGACCGGCCCGATCTATTGCTCGAACAAGTCGGCGAGATCCAGCTCAAGCAATTCGAGCGCTACCTCAGCATCTTCTTCGCCGGTGAGAATGGAGTGAATGGCGTTGAAGTAGAGGGTGGATACAGCGTTGTATTTATCCTTCGAGAAATTCGAGGGACGCGCGGAAGTCACATCGGCGAGATCCGGTCTGATGAATGGCATGGCTTCGATGATTTCCGGATCGTTGTACAGCTCGGTCGCGCCAGGCGGGTTGGATGTGAAGATGGCGAAGTCCTTCTGGCTTTCGACGCTGGTCAAGAAGATGGCGAATGCAGCCGCCGCTTCCTGATTTTCGGAGTACTTGGAAACGCCGATATGCCAGCCGCCGAGGGTAGAGGCGCCGCGGCCGGAATCGCCGGCGGGCAGGGCTGTCACGTCAAAGGCCGGGATGTCTTCGCTGGCCTGGCTGCGCGAATAGGCATAGGGCCAGTTGCGCATGAAGGCAGCGTTGCCGGAATGCCAGACCGCGCGCGAATCTTCTTCCTGGTAGCCGACCACGCCCGGCGGGCTGATCGTGCCGACCCAGCCGGCGGCCTGCTCATAAATGTCAACGGCAGCGTCGCTGAGCGCGCTGATGGTGCCGTCGCTTTGCAGGAAGTTCTCGCCGGTAGCGGAAACATGCCATTCGAGCGCGTCGCAAGTCAAGCCTTCGTAGGCATTGCCTTGCCAGACGTAACCCCAGAACTCGTCGTTGCCCTTGGCGCGTTCGCCGGCTTGGATGACAGTCGCCATCTCCTCAAGCTCGTCCCAAGTGGCGGGCGGCCCATCGTAGCCATATTCCTCAACCAGATCGGTGCGATAATAGAGCATGCCGAAGCCGATGCGCAGGGGCAGCGCGACCAGGCGGCCGTCGATGGTATTGTTGTCGATCAAGGCCGGCATTTGCGCGTCAATATGCGCTTGCGGCGCGATGCCGCTCAAATCGATAAGGTGCTCAGCCAGTTGGCCGGGCCAGATAACATCGACGCGGATGACATCCAGGTCGCTGCTTTCCGCCTCGAAAGCGGTCAAATAGAAGGCGATCAAGTCAGTGACATTGGCGGCGCCATCGTTGCGCTCAACGGTGATATTCGGGCAGACCTCGTTAAAGGCGGAAATCACCCGGTCTTCGGCAGCCGGATAATTTCCGACCGGGTCGCCAAAGAATTTGATGGTGACTTCTTCATCGGTGCCGCAATCAAAATCGCCGTGCATGTCCGCCAGCGCTACGCCGGCCGGAATGGCCAGCGCTAGCACCAGCATCAGAAGTAGGAGTTTGCGCATGAGTTTGTCCTTGTAAACTCTTGTATGGATACGGTGGGTAAAACGCAGTGATTATACAATAAGCTCCTCCTCTTTGAAACGTGGACTATCGCGATTTATGACCGCTTCGCCGGGATTGCGCTCTTTTCACGCGGCAAGCAGGAAGCGCCTGGCATTCCACTCATCCCGACAAGGGATCTGAGGCATGTGCGCCTGATTGTAGCACGAAATGTAGCGGCTGGCACGTCTTCCCTAGCTCTCGCCGCTTGCGTCAAAGCGCAGTATAGTTGAGCCGACGCAGCATTATGCGAGACTCGATGTTCATACCACGTCCCAAACAAGCGGAAGTATTGGCCTATCGGCGCGGCGCTATGGGCGTGGCCGCGGTGCCCGGCCGGCGCAGCTACTGGCCGAGACCGAACTGGCCGACGGCCAGGAAATCCTGATTGTCACGCTGGTCAATTCCGCCGTGGCTAACTTCGCGCGCCAGGTCAACGAATATGTCAAAGACGACGGCTTGCTGCCGGGTTACGGCTATCGCGTACGCACGCTGCACAGCCTGGCCAACGACATCGTGCGGCAGAAACCGACAGTCGCCGGCCTGGATGATCAATTCAGCATTGTCGACGAGCGCGAAAGCAACGAGATTCTCGCCGATGCGGTTGATGCCTGGATTCGCCGCTCGCCCGACGCGCCGGATGCCTACCTGGCGCCGGATTACGTCGACAAAGGACACTATCGTACTCAGAAATGGGCCGAGATTCTCAGCGACACCGCGCGCAATTTCATCCGGCAAGCGAAAGATGAGCTGCTGACGCCGGTCGAAGTCCTCGCCGCTTTAAATCGATACCCGGGCGAATTGACCCTGGCGCAGAGCTGCGCGCAGATTTATCAGGATTATGACCGGGCGCTGGCTTATCGCGGCGCGGTTGATTTCCAGGACTTGATCCGGCTGGCGCTGCAGGTGCTGCGCCGGGACAGCGACTTCCTGGCAATGCTGCAACAGAAATGGGTCTACATCCTGGAGGACGAAGCGCAGGACAGTTCGCGGCTGCAAGAAGATATTCTGCGCCTGCTTGCTGGAGAGCGCGGCAACTGGGTGCGGGTGGGCGATCCCAATCAAGCGATCTTCGAAACTTTCACCACGGCCGACCCCAAGTATCTGCGCGAGTTCATAAGCGCGCCGGGCGTCGAGGGCCGCGAATTGCCCAATTCCGGCCGCAGCACGCGCAGCATTCAGAAGCTGGCCAACCGTCTGATCGAATGGTCTCTGCAGCATCCGCATCATGCCATACGCGAGCGGACGCCGCTGACCACGCCCTATATCCAACCCACGCCGCCGGGCGATCCCCAACCCAACCCGCCTGATGATCCGGCAGCCGTGATACTGCAAGGCGAGAATTATAGCGCGACCAAAGAGGGCCTGCTGGTGACGGAATCCTGCGGGCGTTGGCTGGAAGCGCACCCGGATCAAACCGCGGCCATCCTCGTCGCGCGCAACGGGCGCGGCTCGGAAATCGTCAAGTTCTTGCGGCAGAAAGGCATCCCCTACGTCGAGTACCTCAACAGCTCCTCAACCACGCGGGCAGTGGTGGGCGCGCTGGCGCGGGCCCTGGCTTACCTGGCCGACCCCAAACAAGCCGCCAAGCTGGCCGAGGTCTACCGCGTTTGGCGGCGCGACGAGCGCGAGGACGCCGATGTAGCAGCCGAAATCAAGGGCGTGGCGGACGGGCTGAAGCGCATCAAACAAGTGGAAGACCTGGTGGCGCCGCGGCTGAGCGACTGGCTGGACGAGTCGCTCCCTGAAGAAGATTACAGCGAGCTACGAGGGCAGATGACCGCCTTCCGCGACCAAGTCGGCAGTTGGCTGCGCGCGGCCGAAATGCCCATCGATCAGCTGGTCCTGACCATCGCCGGCGATATCTTTCGCGATGTGGGCGACATCGCCACGGCGCATATGGTGGCGCTGCATCTGGCGCAATTGGGCGAGACGCATCCGCTGATGCGCCTGCCGGATTTCGCCGCCGAGCTCTATGACATCGCCGGCAACAAGCGCCGTTTCGCGGGCTTGGGCGATGACGCCGCGCAATTCGACCCCGACGCGCATAAAGGCAAAGTCACCGTGACGACCCTGCATAAAGCCAAAGGGCTGGAGTGGGACCGCGTCTATCTCATCTCGGTCAACAACTACGACTTCCCCTCGGCCGATGCCAACGACAGCTTCATCGGCGAGAAGTGGTTCATCCGCGACGACCTGAATCTGTCAGCCGAGGCGCTGGCGCAACTGGCGGCGTTGAAAGAGGGCGCTGAATACGGCGGATACAATGAGGGCTTCGCCAGTCTGGCGGCGCGTATCGATTACGCTGCCGAGCGTTTGCGGCTGCTCTACGTGGGCATCACGCGGGCGCGCAAAGCCCTCACAATCACCTGGAACACCGGGCGCGGCCAGGCGACCGAAGCCACGCCCCTGCTGGCGCTGCGCACGTACTGGGAAGCGGAACTGGAGAGAAGCAGAGTTTATGAACCTCAGCGCTGATTTCGCTTTCACGCAAGGCAGCTTGGGCGACTACGCCGATTGCGCCCGCCGCTTTGAACTGCGCTATATCAAGCGGCTGCGTTATCCGGCCCCCGAAGTGAAGCAGAGCCTGGAATACGAAAGGCGAATGCGGCAAGGAGTGCGCTTCCACAAGTTGGTTCAGCAGCATCTCAACGGCAACCCGGCTGACCTGCTGGGGAGCTCGTTAGCCGATGACGCAGACCTGGCCCGCTGGTGGGAGAGTTATCTGCGCAACGGCCTGAACGACCTGCCGCCGCAGCACCACGCGGAGATCACCTTGCAAACGCATCTGGGCGGTCAACGGCTGGTGGCGAAGTACGACCTGCTGGCGCTAGAGCCCGGCGGCGCGGCCGTCATTGTGGACTGGAAGACGGGCGAAGGCCTGCCCGCGCGGAATGCCTTGCAGTGGCGCTTGCAAACAGTCGTCTATCGCTACGTGCTGGCGCGGGCCGGCGCGCATCTCTATGGCGAGCCGATCCCGCCGGAGCGCATCCGCATGGATTATGTCTACGTGGCGCAGGGCGGGCAACGCCTCAGCTTCGATTATTCGGCTGCGCAACTGGCCGAAGACGAGGCGCGGCTGCTGGAGATGATCAATGCCATCGGCTCGGCGACAGCCTTCCCGCTGACGGATGAGCTCCGGCGCTGCAAGTACTGCACCTACCGCGCCTTCTGCGACCGCGGCGAAGCGGGCGACTTA
>JAGWBC010000270.1 GCA_021296115.1 Anaerolineae bacterium
CTAGCTCGCTGGGGCAAGGGGCCGGGGGATGGGGTAAGAAAAGAGGCATTCCACATTCTCATTACTTACTTGCATTTAATTCCGTGTCTCCGTGGTGAATCCCCCGGTAGGGAATTTGAGATTAATCCTGTGTACTTGAATTTCACCGCTCCAACACTACGACTCGCCGCGTTCGCGCAGCTGGGCAAGCCCGGACTGCAGCGCGATAACCAAGCCGAAAATCACGCTCAGGGTCAGCACGATGCAGGCGCCCGAGGGGATGTCCAGATAATAGGAGGCGTAGAAGCCGGCCACGCCACTGACGATACCGATCAAGCTGGCGATGAGGATCATATGATGCAGCCGCTTGACCAGCAGCCGGGCGGTCGCCGCAGGCGTGATTAGCAGCGCCAGCATCAGCGCGATGCCCACCGCCTGCAAGCTGGCGACGATGGTGACAGCGATCAGCAGCAGCAGCAGGATGCGCAGGCGTTCCACCGGCAGGCGCAGGCTGTGCGCCAGCGTGAGATCAAAGCTGACGATTAGCAACTCCTTGTAAAGCAGCGCGATGATCAGCAGCACGGCGGCGCCCATGGCCGCGACCATCAGCAAATCGCTTTGGCTGATGCCGAGTATGCTGCCGAAGAGAATATGCGACAGATCAGCGGAATAACTCGACTGCGTGCTGACGATGGCGATGCCCAGCGCGAACATGGTCACGAAGACAATGGCGATGGCGCTGTCTTCCTTAAGTTCCTGGTTGCGCGTCAGCCAGGCGATGACCAGGGCCGACACGATCCCCGCGCCCAAGCCGCCGAGGAACAGATTGCTAGCGACATATCCGCCGCTCGCCGTATAGGAAAGGGCGACGCCGGGCAGTATGGCGTGCGACAGCGCATCGCCAAAAAACGACATGCCCCGCACCACGACAAAGCAACCCACCACAGCGCTGATGCCGCCGACCAGAATCAACGCCAACATGCCGCGCTGAATAAAGGCATAACTGAGCGGCTCGGAAAGCAGACTGACGATATCCACGTTACGAATCCCGATGGTGATCCACGCTGAACATCAGCAGATCGTCCTCATCATGGTGCAGGACGGGCGCGGCCGTGCCAAAGGCCTCACGCAGATTCTTGGCTGTGAGTACCTCACTTGGCGGGCCATAGGCCATCACCTTCCGCCGCAAGATGAGGACCTTATCGAAGTGCAGCGCGGCATTCTGCATGTGATGCGTCGACAGCAGGATCGTAATGTTATGATTTGTCAAGATGTCGAGCGTCTCAATGATCTCCTGCTCGGCGGTCTGATCGACGCCGGTAAAGGGCTCGTCCAGCACCATGATGCGCGTATCCTGCGCCAGGGCGCGGGCGATGAAGACCCGCTGTCGCTGCCCGCCGCTCAACTCGCTGATTTGTCGATTGGCTAGGTCGGCCAGGCTGAGATGTTCCAGGATGTCGCTTACGATGGCGCGGTCGCTCCTGCTCGGCCAGCGGAACCAGCCGATATGACGGCTTCGTCCCATCATCACGACATCAAACACCGACGCCGGAAACGACCAGTCGATCGCGTTCTGCTGCGGCACATAGCCGACATTGCTATGGCTGCTGTGGCAATCGGCGCCGTATATGGAGATCGCGCCGTGGGAGAAGTGCAGAACCCCCACGATGGCTTTGAACAGCGTGCTCTTGCCCGCTCCGTTGGGACCGATGATGGCAACGCGCTCGCCCGCTTCCACGCTGAAATCAATGTAGTCCAGCGCGTGACGATTGCCGGGGTAGCCCGCCGACAATTGCGTGACTTCTAGGGCAGCGAGCTTGCCTCGCTCGGCTCGCGCGCTATCCATCATCGCTGTTTTAGCCATAATCTCGTCTTCCCGGTCGCCTGCCAATGGCCAGTTCGATCAGCCTTCAGCGCCAATTAGCCTTGTAGCGCGCTCACGATAGTCGTCATATTGTAACGCATGTAGTCCAGATAGGTCGACGCGGGGCCGTCACTTTCAGTCAGTGTATCACTATACAAGCCAAATATCTCGATTCCCACAGCGCTGGCAATGGTGCGCATGATAGCTTCTGACGTCTGCGTATCGCCAAAGATCGCGGGTACGCCCTCGGCGCTGACGCGATCGATTAAGGCGGCGATATCGCGCGCGCTGGGCTCGACCATCGTGGACATGCCCGGCACAACGGTGGTGACGATCTCGAAGCCGAAGGTGGTGGCAAAATAACCCATGGATTCGTGGCTGGTCACCAGAACACGCTTTTCCGCCGGCAGCGCTTCCAGGGCCGGCAAGATGAAGTCGGATTCCAGCGCGATCAATTCCAGCGCGTAGGCCTCGGCGTTGGCGGCGTAACTGGCCGCATTGTCCGGGTCAGCCGCGCTTAAGGCGTCACGTATCATCAGCACCCAGTAGATCACATTGTGCGGATCTAGCCAGATATGGGGATCGCAGGCGCCTTCGCCGTGAGCATGGCCGTCGTCTTGACCATGTGCGATGCTGCAATCAATATCCTGCAGGCGACCCAGCGTGGCAAAGTGCGCGTGTCCATCCTCTTCTTCGTCGACGAGCGCATTAAACTCGGCATCGTGGCCATCGCAGTCTATTGCGCCATCCATTTCACCGTGTTCGTCGGCGTGATCTTCGTCATCATCATGAGCGCCGTCGTGGTCATCATCGTGGTTGTCATCATCGTCATGGTCGTCGTCATCGGCGTGATCGTCGTCATGGCCGCTTTCATCATCTTGGTCGTCTTCATCGGCGTCGTGGTCATCATCGTGATCGTCGGCATCGTCGTGCTCTTCTTCGTGCGCGTGTTCCTCGTCGTCGTGCATCGCCGCGCCAAATGGCCGAATCTCAACGCAGGCGGATACCGTGACAATGTTGACCGTTTCTCCGGCGTTTTCGATCGCGGCCAGGAGCGACTCTTCATAGCCTGCGCCATTGACGAAGACCAGGTCGGCTTCGGCGACCGACGTCAAATCGCT
>JAGWBC010000031.1:0-8009 GCA_021296115.1 Anaerolineae bacterium
GATATCGTCAGCAAGAATGGCGCGCTGCTGCTGAATGTGGGCCCGCGCGCTGATGGCACCATTCCTGAGATTGAGCAAGACATGCTGCGCGAGATCGGCCGCTGGCTGCAGGTCAACGGCGAGGGCATCTACGAGACGCGCCCCTGGCAGGTCTTCGGCGAAGGACCGACGCCTGTGCCCGAAGGCGCCTTCACCGACACCGCACGCGAAGCCTTCACCGCCGCCGACATCCGCTTCACGCAGAAAGGCAATACGCTCTACGCCTTCTTGCTGGCTTATCCGCAAGGCCAGGCCCTGATCAAGTCCCTGGGCAGCGGCTCGGTGGACATCGCCGGTGTGCGCATGTTGGGCGCGGACGAGGCCATCAGCTGGACGCAAAATGAGGACGGTTTGCATCTGTCCGTGCCGTCGCAGCCGCCCTGTGACCATGTCTGCGCCTATGCGATTGAATTACAAAATTAACCACAGAAACACAGAGGGCACAGAGAGATGACTGAAATCGAGTATTTCAAACCGGAACGCGGACAACGACCCGGCGCCAATCAAGATCCGCGCCTGGATTGGTGGCGCGAAGCCAAGTTCGGCATGTTCATCCATTGGGGCGTATACGCCATTCCGGCCGGCGTCTGGAAGGGCGAGCACATCCCGGGCATCGGCGAGTGGATCATGCTGCGCGCGGAAATCCCGATAGCCGAATACGAACAGCTGGCGCCGCAATTCAATCCGGTCAAGTACGATGCAGATGAGATCGTCAAGCTGGCCAAATTAGCGGGGCAGAAGTACATCGTCCTGACCTCGAAGCACCACGACGGCTTTTGCATGTACGGCACCAAGGAGACTGACTACAACATCGTCGATGGCACGCCCTACGGCCAAGACATCCTCAAGGACTTGGCCGAGGCTTGCGCGCGCGAAGGCATCAAACTTGGCCTGTACTACTCGCAGACGCAAGACTGGCATCACCCCAACGGCTTCGGCAACACCTGGGATTTCAACGAAGACGAGCAAGACTTCGTCGGCTACATCGACAATTACGTCAAGCCGCAGGTGCGCGAGATCCTGAGCAATTACGGACCCATCGCCATCATCTGGTTCGACACACCCAAAATCATCGGGCGTCAGCAGAGCCAGGAACTCCTGGAGCTGGTGCATGAGCTGCAGCCGGATTGCCTGGTTTGCGGCAGGCTGGGCAATCAACTTGGCGATTACGCTACCGCGCAGGACACCGCCATCCCGCCTGATCTGCAAGCCGAAATCGACTGGGAGACGCCGGCCACCATCAACGATACCTGGGGTTTCAAGACGCAGGATCATAACTGGAAGTCGACTACGCGGCTGATTCAAAACCTGGTGGAAATCGTCAGCAAGGGCGGCAACTACTTGCTGAATATCGGTCCCGATGCCGAGGGCGCGATTCCCCAGCCCAGCGTGGAGCGCTTGCAAGGCATGGGCGCCTGGCTGAACGCGCACGGCGAGTCGATATACGGCACGGTTCCGGGTCCGCTGCAGGGGCAGGAGGGTTATCGAACGACGCGAAAAGGCGATGCAATCTACGTGCACATATTTGACTGGCCGCCGAGCGGTCGCCTGGTTCTGCCGGAGCTGGAGGTCAAGTCAGGGACTTGGCTGGATGCGGGGGTGGAGAGCCCGTTGGCCGTGAACTGCGTTGGCGACAGCACGGTCATTCTGGGACCGGCAGCAGCGCCCAACGAGCACGTGACGGTTATCAAGCTGACGAAGTAAGCACGTGAGCGATATCAATATCGCCACGACAATTTAGGCATCACAGGCGCCTGTAAGGGCTGCACAGACCTTGTCCGGCGTGAAGGGAATATCGCGAAGGCGCAGGCCGACGGCGTCATATACCGCATTGGCGATGGCGGCCGGCGTTGGATTCTGCGAGGCCTCCCCCGCCCCCAGGAAAGGCAGTCCCGGACGGTTGACAATCACCGTCTCGATCCGCGGCGCGGCGGAGAAGGGCAGTATCGGGTAGGTCTCCCAATCGACGCTGGTGATGCCGCGTCGGTCGAATTGCACTTCTTCGTAAAGCGTCCAGCTGGCCGCCTGCACAAAGCCGCCCTCAAGCTGATTGCTTAGTCCGTCGGGGTTGACCACCTGCCCGGCGTCAGCGGCGATGACGACATGTCGCAGGTCGATCTCGCCACTTTCGCGATCGACGCTCAGCTTGACTACCATGGCGCAATAGCATTGCAGATTCTTGTATTGCGCCAGCGCCATTCCCCAGCCTTCGCCGTCCGCCTTGACCTGCTCGCGTTTCGCCCAGCCGGCGCGTTCAGCGGCAGCCAGCAGGACGGCGCGCGCGCGTTCATCGTCCAGGTGGCGCAGGCGGAACTCCAGCGGATCGGCTGCAGCAGCTTGCGCCAGCTCATCCATGAATGACTCGATGGCGAAGATGTTGGCGTAGGCGCCCAGGCTGCGCAGCGCCGATACGCGCATGGGGCTATCGGCGACGGCGTGGCGCGCGACCCGCTTGCGCGGCAGAGCGTAAATGGGATCGGCATTGCGATGCGCGCCCGAGTGATAACCGCCCATTGGTCGGGGCTGCTGCGGCGCGAAAGGCTCCCGCAAATGCCAGGACGCCAGCAAACCCGATGTTTCTAGCCCGGTAGCCGGGCGCGTCGAATGCGCGTAGCTCCAGACATCTTGATTCCAATCAATGATCTCTCCGCGCGGGGACAAGCTGGCTTGCAGCTGCAGCGCCATCGCCGAGCCGTAGGGCTCCCAGGCGTGCTCATCCCAGCGCGTCCACTTCAGCGAAATGGGCCGGCCCGGCAAGGCGCGCGCCACCAGGGCCGCGTCCAAGGCGACATCATCGGCGCCGTTGTGTCCGTAGCAGCCGGCGCCCTCAGCGTGAATCACACGTATCCGCGCCCCGTCCAATTCGAGAACCTGCGCCAGCGCGCCACGCAGTACAAAGGCGGCCTGCGTATGCGACCAGACGCTTAGCCGTTCGCCCTGCCACAGCGCCAGCGCAGCCGACGGTCCCAGCGACGCATGCATCTGAAAAGGACGCGTATAGGTCGCGCGCGTCGTCGTTTCAGCCGCTTCCGGCGCATGAATCTCGGGTATCGCCTCATCGACAATGGCGCCGTCTTTCACCAGCTGAGAATGCCGCGGCTTGCTCAAGAGGTCGGCGTAGGTCCGCTCCGCCGGCGGCAATTCCGCCTCGTATCTCCAGTTGGCGCAATCTCGCGCTTTATCCGCCGCCCACAGCGCTTGCTCTTCGCGCTCAGCGATGACTGCGATGAACTGACCGTCCTGCACCAGTTCAATGACGCCGGGCATCCGCAGGACAGCGTCGCCATCAAAGTCGACCAAGCGGGCCTGGTATGCGGGCGCCCTTACGACGCGGGCGTGCAGCAGGCCATCGGGCGCCAAATCGTGAACGTAGCTGTCGCCGCCGCTGACCTTGCTCGCGAGATCCAGGCGCTTAGCTGAACTGCCAAGCAAAGTGTAGGCCTCAGGCGATTTCAGGCTTACATCCGCGCGAATCGTCCGTTCAAACCGTCTGCCAGCGAGTAATTCCCAATAATCCGTTTGTCTCCCTGACCGCTCGTCCGTGATGACGCCGTCCTCTACGCGCAGCTCGGCCGGTGGCGTCAGCGAGTCCAAGTGCTCAAAAGCCAGCGATAGCAAGTGCTCGCGCGCCGCGGCCGCCGCTCTGCGAATGGCGACGCCGCTGGTCTCCAGGGAGCGGCTGCCGGTCGTGCCGCCTTCGTCCGGGGTCAACTGCGTATCAGCCATGACGACTCGAATACGATCCAGGCCGAGATCCAGCTCTTCGGCCGCTATCTGCGCCAGCGCCGTCGCGATGCCCTGCCCTAATTCCGCTTTGCCGCTGAAGACGCTGACGCTGCGGTCCGCATTGATGGCAATCCAGTCGTCAATCAGCCGGAATTCCTCCAGCGACGGGCTGCTCTCGGATTCCGCGCTGCCGGCTACCAGCGGATCGCCTTCAATCAAGTGCAGGTTCGGCGCTTCCAGGCGGCCGGTGCGCAGCTTGATAGCGCGGCGTACGCGGTCGTACACGCCGCAGCGGCAAAGATTGCCCGACAGCGCCGCGCGAATTTCGTCATCGGACGGGTAACGAATGCGGTTCAGCAAGCCTTGCGCCGCGATGATCATGCCCGCCGTACAATAACCGCATTGAGCCGCCTGCTCCTCCAGGAATGTCTCTTGCAGCGGATGCGGTTCGTCGCCCTCAGCCAGCCCTTCGACCGTGGTGATTTCCATGCCGGCGACATGCCCGACCGGCAATTGGCAACTGGGCACATCGACGCCATCGACCAACACTTTGCAAGCGCCGCAAAGCTCCGTGCCGCAGCCGTATTTCGCGCCTTTGAGTCTCAGGTCGTTTCGCAGCGCATACAGCAGCGGCGTTTCCGGGCTGAGCTCAAGCTGGCGCGATTCTCCGTTGACCTTCAATTCGATCATTTGGCGCCCCTCAACATTCCGCCTCGCGGCATCATGCCCGCTCGGTATCTGCTACGTAAAAAAGCCCGCTGAGCGGGCTCCCAAGAGCGGAGAAGGTGGGATTCGAACCCACGTACGGTTTCCCGTATCCGCTTTCCAAGCGGACGCACTAGGCCTCTATGCGACTTCTCCATTCGTCTTAACAGCATCTCAAGTATAGCAGGAGCGGGCGGATTTTCCAAGTCACAGACGCCCTTGCAGTACAGCGCAGCCCGCCCATGCTTGGCCGCGCGCTTAGCGGCCGAAAATCGGCGTCGGCGTTACCATGGCCGGGATGATGTAACCGGAGGCATGCCGCCCCGGCGCCAGTTGGCTGGTCGGCCGATTCACATTGTCCATGAAACACAAGATGCCGTCCACGATGGCGCGCGCCAGCAAATCGGGATCCTCTGTTAGCACCGCTTGGTCAGCCAGCATATAGCCCATCTCCAGGATCATGCCGGGCGTCAGCGGATGGATTTTGCGCCAGGTGTGGTTGTCGGTCATGTCATCAGTCAAGTTGTAGCTGCGCTCCAAAGGCACATAGGCGCCGAAATTCTCAGCAATGCACTCGCGCAGAAACGCATCCGCGCCGAATTCGGGCCGCGCCTCGGATATAGCGACAATAAAGCCCGATACATATTCGCCAAAGTCGTAACAAGTATTGGCGTGGATGGACAGGAGCGCCTCGGCCCGATAGTTGTTCAGGCGCGGATCGAATTCGTCCAGCAATTCCACATCGTAATTCATGCCTTCGAGGCTGGCGACCACGCGCGTCGCCACCGCGAAGTTGATGTCGGCTTCTTCCAGGATAGAGTTGCCGTATTCGTCTTCGCAAATCGCGCCGGGGTCGCGAGCGCCGGAATCAGACTTGCCGCGATGGCCGGAGATTATGCCGATGCGCCGCAGCCAGTGCGGCGTGCGAACCGGCGTGGGACGCCCCGCGGAGACACCCGCAATGATCTCCTCGCTTTCGAGCTGCAAGCCCTGTACCACCGCCGGGTTCACATATTCCGGATTCACGAAGAACATCAGCAGCGTAGCCACCAGCGCCGTGCTGAGCACCACTACAAAGACAGTGCCCAGGAAACCGCTGGCCATGCTGGATGGCTGGGGCCGGGGCAGAAACAGGCGCCGCCGTATGCGCCGAACGCTTGGCGCCGCCGCTTCGGGCTCAAGGCTGATTTCGTCGTCGTTGGCGGCCGCGGAATTTGCTGCGGACTCGGGCGAATCCGGCCCGTCCTTTGCCGCATCTTCAGCGCCGGGCGCCGATTTGCCGGGAATGGATTTGGCAGCCGCCTGCCGCAGCAATTCGCCAAATATCGCCGACGCGGAATGTTCGGATTCGCCTTTATTCGCTTGATCGTTGCTGTAGTCGTCTGGCATGGTGGTGGCTCTCTGGATCAGACACGACAGAAAAGCGCACCACCATTATAGAGGGATTCGTTTTTAGGGTTCGCATTCCAGCCGATAAGATTGCCGCTCGGCGCAGGAGAGCTCGCGGATGTAACGATTGTCGCTCGCCCAGCCGATCAAATCGTCGGCGGTCCGCTGGATGCGCCAGCGCCGCAGCACATTGTCCTGCCCGGCCGAGACAGCGAAGGATTCATCCGGACTGAAGACCACTTCCTGGATCCAGTCGCTGTGATTTTCAAAGCGATTCAGTTCTTCCCCGGAAGCGACATCCCACATGCGCACGGTGGTATCGGACGAAGTCGTCAAGAGCGTACCGCTGTCAGCCGTAATAGCGATGCCGAAAGTATTGCCGGCATGACCCACAAATTGCTGGACTTCTTCACCGGTTGCTGTATTCCACATACGCACCGAATCGTCCCAGGATGTGCTGATGATGTATTCCATATCGGGCGAGAGCTTGGCGTAGTTGACGATATGGGAATGACCCTCGTAGGTCATCAGCAGCTCGCCGCTTTCGACATCCCACAAGCGCACGCTGTAGTCATCGCCGCCGAAATCGCCGCTGGCGCTGACCATGCGCGTGCCGTCGGCGCTGACATGCACGCCATTGACGGAGTCCGTATGACCGCTGTATTCGCGCAGCACCTCGCCGGTCTCGAGATCCCACAGCCGGATGATAGCGTCGGTCGAGCCCGAAACGAATTGCGCGCCATTGGGCAAAAGCTCAACCATGTAAACGCGCTCGTCCGGCACTACATATTGCTGGATCTCGACGCCCTCATTCAAATCCCAGCGGCGTATCGTGCCATCCCAGCTGGAAGACAAGAGTTGCTGCGAATCGGCCAGGAATTTGACTGAGTCTACGGTATTCTCATGCCCTTCCAGAATATGCAGCTCTTCGCCGGTCTCCGCATCCCAAACGCGTACGGTGGCGTCGAGATCGTCAATCGAAGCCGGAAAGCGCAGCGGCCCCGAACCCGAGGCGACCAGACGGCCGTCGGGGCTGATATCCGTCGCCCAGCTCCAGTCAGTGTGCCCTTTGTAGACTAGTGACTGCGCGCGGTTCTGCAAATCCCAAAGAATGGCGGCACTGCCCGCCGGATTGTCACTGCCGTCGGGGAAGTGGTTCTCGCTGCCCAGCGCGACCATCATGTAATCGCCAGCCGGCGTGTACTCGATGTCCTGAATCGCCAGCCCAAAGTCTACGTAGCTGGCGATAGGCACCGCCAGATCGATATTCCAAATCTTGATGGAAGTATCTGTCGCGGCGGTGGCCAGCGATTCGCCATCGGGCGCGAATTCGATATTGGGAATGTTCTCGCGGTGGGCGTAGATTCGCTGCACCTGTTCGCCGGTTTGGGCGTCGAAGATGCGGACGTTTCCGCCCAGCGCCGAACTCCAGGTCGAGGCGGCAACGGTCTGCCCATCCGGGCTGAATTCGACATCGCGGTAATAGCCTGGCCCTTCCGGCGGAATCGTCAATATGTTCTCGCCCGTGGCGACATCCCAAATCTGCACGGTATTGTTTTCCGACGTGCGGTCGCTGGTGGCGATGCCGATGGCCGAAGAGGCGCTGGCGAGACGCGCGCCGTCGGGGCTGAAACTCAGCTTGATCACGTAGTCGATATGAGCCCGCAAGGTATGCAGCGCTTCGCCGCTGGCCGCGTCCCACAAGCGCACGGTCGTATCGGCGCTGGAAGAAGCCAGCGTCGCCCCGTCGGCGCTGAACTCGACATCGCTAACGACCATCTCGTGTCCGCTGAGGCGGTGAATTTTTTCCCCGCCGTCGATATTCCAAACGCCGACAGTAGTATCAGCCAGGGCGGCGGCAATCCGCGCGCCATCTGGACTGAAGGCCACTGCGCTGACGGGGCTGCCCGTTTCGATTGACCCCAGCGCTTCGCCGGAGCTCGTGTCGACCAGATAGATCACGCCATCAGTTCCTGCGTAAGCGCTCATGGCGCCGTCGGCGGAGATGTCTACGCCCAGGATAGAGCGCGGCGAGTCAGGGAAGCGGTAGCGCGGACCCGGCGAGAAGGCGGATCTGCCAAGAATGCGCAAGACTTCCGCTTCCGGCGGATCGAATACGTGGCGCGCCGCAATAGCAACGGGCAGCGCCA
>JAGWBC010000031.1:8029-11525 GCA_021296115.1 Anaerolineae bacterium
GCCAATGACAGACTCAGGTTCTTGCGCTCATTAATCTCGGCGACGTTCATGGCGTCTACTGCGATCTCTCGCTGCTCGTCGGCGACCATGCGCTGCTCGTCGGCGACCATGCGCTGCTCTTCGGCCTGGTTGCGCTGGTCGAAGGCGAACAGACTCAATATCACGGCGATCACGGCGGCGGCGGCAAAGATGCCGGCGGCGATGCGCATATTGCGCGCCTTCTGCCGCTCCAGCTCGCGCTCGCGCTCTTGCCGCGCCCGCTCCAGGGCGTCGCGTTCGTCACGCGCAGCCAGGCTGGCGGACATAAACTCGATTTCCAATTCATTGAGCCGCAGCGTCGAGGTCTCCATCCATTCTTCAAAGGTCAGCAGCCTGTTGCCCTGCATGAGATAACTGGGGTCTTGCTTGGACGCTTCCCAGTCCATAGCCGCGTGCAGCAACTCGCGCTCCATGCGGACGTCCTGGCGGCTCTCGGTCAGCCAATCGCGCAGGCGTTCCCATTGGCGAATCAAAGCTTCATGCGCCACTTCGACTGTCGAACTGCGCGTTGCCTCGTCTCGGTCAAAGGTCAGCAGTCGATAACGACCGAAACGATCAATCACGTCTTCAACGATTTCGCGGTCGCCCAAAGTCAGCAGCTCGGATTGCAAAATCCGCCGGCGGGTATCTTCCTGCCCCTCACCCAGCGTGACCAGTCGCAGAAACATCTGCCGCGCCATATTCTGGCCGGGTTCGTTGAAGCGGCGGTAAACTTCTTCCGCGCGTTTTGCCAAGGCGCCCAAGGTCCCGCCAATGTCCTGGTAGGCGGCCTTGGTCAGTAAAGCGCCATCGCGCCGTTCGAACAATTCCGTCAAGGCGTATTGCAGAAGCGGCAGAGCGCCGGGCTGCTCCCTTACGTCATCAATGATCGTCTCAATCAGGCCCTCTTCCAATACCGCGCCAACACGATGCGCCGGCCCTTCAATGGTCTCGGCCAGTTCTTCATCATTTAAGGGCAGCACCAATTCTGTACGCGCGCGGATTAGCTCGCCGAATCCCTGATACAGCAGCGGACGATCGTAAAAGTCGGCGCGCAGTGTGGCGATGATGATGACTGGACTATCTTCCGCGTTGACGGCATTCAGTATCAGATCCAGGAATTGCTGCCGGTCGCTCTCCAGCTCGACATGTGTGAACAATTCTTCAAATTGATCAACCATCAGCAGCAGCTTGTTTTCGCGGGATGGCAGCGCTTCGTAGACGCCCATCGCCAAGCCATCGGCGTGTTCGCGCAAGGTATCGACGACGCCCGGCAATGGCGAAGACGAAACGCTGAGCAGCGCCGAGGCCAATTCTTCCAGCGGCACCTCGCCCGGCACCATCTCAGCGTAGAACCAATTCTCCGATCCGGGCACTCGGCCGCTGCGCAGCGCAGGCAGGACGCCGGCCTTGACCAAGCTCGACTTGCCGCTGCCGCTAGGGCCGATCACTGCCAGGAAGTTGTTTTCCACGACGGGTTCCTGCAAGCGGTCCAGCACGCGCTGAATCATGGCCGTACGCCCGAAGAAGTCAGCCGCGTCCGCTTGCTGGAAGGCGCGCAAACCCTTGTAGGGGTTCTTGGTCTCCAGCAGTTCAAATTCGGCAAAGTCCAGATCCAGATCATCCAGATCAAGTTCGATTGTGGCGGAGCCTTGCCGCAACGTTTGCTGGAATTCCTTGACCAAGGTTATCGCGTCAGGATAGCGCTCTTCCGGGACTTTGGCGGTTGCCTTTTGGATTATCGCGTTGAATTGCGGCGGCAAGTTCAACTCGTCGTGATCGATCATCGGCAGCGGTTCATTGAGATGCTTGTAAACCAGCGTCGCCAGGGTCAATTCGGCGAAGGGCCGCTTTCCCGATAGCATTTCATAGAGCATGATTCCGAAGGCATAGACATCGCTCTGCGGGCCAACTTCGCCGCCGCGGATCTGTTCCGGCGCCAGGTAGGCGGGCGTGCCTTCGATATTGCCCCCGCCGCCGCCATCGGCGCCGACTTCTTTGGCGATGCCGAAGTCGCTCAAATAAGCGTTGCCGTCTTCGTCCATGAGGATATTGTCGGCTTTAACATCGCGGTGGACAACGCCGTTACGGTGGGCGAAGGTCAAGGCCGAGCCGACTTGTTCCAGCACTTTGCCCGCCACGTCTGATGGCAGTTTTCCTTGCGTATCAATGATGTCGCGCAGGCTGCCGCCGCGCAGATAACGCATCACCAGGTAGGCGCTGTCGGGCTCACGCCAATAATCATACAGGGGCACTATATGCGGGTGCTCCAAGCGCGCCACTACTTGCGCTTCGCTCTCAAAGCGGCGAATGAATTCGGGAGAGTTGGCGTATTTGGGCAGGATGACCTTGATGGCCACTTCGCGCAGGACGGCGCTTTGACGGGCGCGATAGACGACGCCGTAACCGCCCTGTCCCAACAGGTCCTTTACTTCGTAGGACTTTACCGATTTGCCCGTTAATTCAAGTATTTCCATATTTTCCCCCGCGTGAATCGGTTGAAATCTTACTTAATCTCCTGACAGTATATCACATTTGTTTCAACGACCGGGCGCTGCTGCGGACGTGAAGACCAGTACGAAACGCCGTTTATTCTAGCGCCCGGCTGCCAAGAAAGGCGCTTGCGCGTCTTTGTGTGTGATATCCCCTACACTAACGGCGCCAGCACATCAATATAGTCTGCAACCGCTTATAAAAATTTTAGCCCCACGCGCGACTATTAAAAGCAATTCCAAAGTTCAAGGCCCCGAGTCTCTTACTCGCTGAAATTCATTTCATCCTAGTCAACCATACCCGCCGTCAAATCTGATTCGAGCGCAGCATGGGCCACTCATCGTAGAAGAAAGCGCCGGCGAAGTCGTCCTCCACTTCTTTTTTCTTGGCCGACCAGGACTCAATCGCGATGCGAAATACCGACGTTCGGCTTAGTTCCTCCGGCACAGGCGGGCGGTAATCCCGGCCGGCGCGCAGCTGCGGCGCGTACTTGTCAAGCAACAGCTGCAGGGCGGCCGTCGCCTCTGCTTCATCGCTGATGATTTGTATAGAGCCGAAGGCGATCAGCCCGGCGTACTCGGCGCTGAATTCGAGCGCTTCCGGCGCGGGCAGCAGGCGGCCCATTTCCATGATAGAAAAGCAGACTCTGTTGTTCTGCTCAATGTTCGCTCTCGTCCGCCCGACCCTGGCGGTATGCAGGATGATGCTGTGCGACGATTCATCGTAGACAAACAAGTTTGTATTCACGAAGGGTTGATCGCCGTGAAGCGTCGCCAAGGCGCCAACCGCCGCCGTGTGGAGGAATGCTTTCATCCACGCTTCGTCCTCCACCGCGCGATCCGCCCGCCGCATCTGCGTGGCTTCCCGCTGCAGATAATCCATGCTCACTGTTTTCGCCCTCTGCATTCCGACCGCTAAACGGACGCGATTATCACAGAAGCGCTGAAAACGTGTATGTCCATTTAGTGCCAATATCTGATATTGA
>JAGWBC010000031.1:11654-22620 GCA_021296115.1 Anaerolineae bacterium
TCCGTTTCACGCGTGGTCAGCAGCTCAAAGGTATTAGCGTCCCAGATCGAAAGAACGCCCTCGGTTGCGCCAACGACCAACATGGCGCCGCTATGGTCGAAGGCAAGCGAAGTCACGCCGGCGCTTGGCGCCTGCAGGCTGCGCGCGACTGTCATCGTCGCGGCGTCGACAACTTGCAGGTTATTGCTGGCGCGCGCAAGGGCGACCGCGATGTGTTTGCCGTCCCGGCTCCAGTCAATCGCTGCCACGGGCGCCGCCATATCGAGCGCCGACAAGTTGGTCCCGTTGCTGGCGTCCCAGAATCTCAGCGTGCCGTCATCGGCGCCGGTTGCCACGGTCGCGCCGTCCGGGCTAAGGGCGATTGAGCGAATCAGGCCCTGGTGACCGGTCAAGAGGGCCTGCTGCGCGATCGTCGCCATATCCCAGACGATCGCCGCCCATTTTCGTTCGCCGGGCAGCTGCGAATACGCTTCCGCCCCGGCGCTGACGAAGCGGCTGCCGTCGGCGCTGAATGCGAGGGCGGAGACGGCGCCGGCGTGAGCGTTGAGGTAGAGCTGTTCGACATAACCCGTTTCCGCGCCCAGATCAAGCTGCCATAGATGTATCACGCCGCTTTCGCTCCCGAACAGAATTTGCGGGCGATCGGGACGGAACTTGAGCGTAGAAATGCCGCCGTCATAGGCCAGCAACTGCGGCGCCAAGCTCTGATTACGCATATCGAAGAGCCAGATGCTGTCCGAGCCGCGCGCGCCGGGCAAAGCGAGATGGTTGCCGTCGGAGGACCAAGCATGCTGTTGACGGAAGTTCCCCTCGACCCGTGACAGCTCTTGCAGCCAACTGGCCAAGCTGGTATTCAAGATTTCGCGGCTGGGCATGTGAAGCGGCGCGGTTGGCTGCACGAATACAGCCCCCTCTCCGGCCTCGGCGACATAGCCTGTCTGCCCGCTGACATTGACCAGCCACCAGACGAAGCCCTCGGCGCAGTCAGGCCCGGCAGTGACATCAAAGGGCAGGCCGGCCGGAATCTGCAGCAGCACCTGTCCATCTGCGGACGGCTGCCCGCGCAGATTCAGGAAACCTTGAATCACCTCTGCTTCGATACCGTAGATGAGGCGCGAACGCATATATGGCCCGTCGGTCGCGGTCTCGCCGCAAAGGCGGTTGGAATACTGCGTCTCCACCGCCGCGGGCGCAACGGGATCGAGTTCGCCGCAATAGATGACGATCGCGCTATCCGCCGATACACGGTAGTCATAAGTGACCGTGCTGTAGGTCAGCTCGAATCGATAGCCGAGGAGCGAGCCGCCGCTGCCGCTCGCCGTAGCGCAACCCAGCGCCGAGTCGGCAAAGTTCTTCTGTTCCCAGCGCCAATTGGACAAGTTGCCCAGACTGATTGACTGTCCCAGGCGGGCGCTCAAATCCAGCAGCGCAGCATCAATCTGCGTCGGCGCGCCCTGCGCCCAAACCGACGCGGCCAGCAACAGGCCCAGAAGTATACCGCAGAACTTCATCAATTTTCGCTTCATGATCGACTCCCGATTCATGCGGGTCAAACGGGCAAATTATAACATCGGAGCCAGGGCAAGCTGTATGGGCTTTGCCAATAACTCCGCGGCATTCATGGCAGAAAGTGCAAACGATGAGTCATACATTACCGGCCCTTTCAGCCAATAGCTACGGGACGGATGCGCTTGCAAGTCCGGGCACAATTTGACACAATTGAGTATTGAGTCATTTGCAAATTGGGCCAAAGGTTGCCGGTGTGGCATCTGCCTTGGAGTATCTGGTACTCGGTCACGAGCAAGACGAACTTGGCGACACGCGGTGTATGCTGCTGCTGTTTAACGGCGCTCTCCCTTCGCTCGACCCGGCATTTTACACGCGCATAATCGACATGGCGCCCATGACAGACGATCAAGGCGCCGGTCATCCATCGCTGGCTCTGGTGGAGTATGACGGTCCGCAGCGATTACTCGTTGCCGCGCAGCCAGCGAACCTGGCAGGATCATTTAACGACCACTTTGTTTTCATACCCGTCAACGCCGTTGCGGAGTCGGCCCTTCAATTTGAAGACTGGCTGGCGCTGCTGCCGGAGGCAACCGGCGATGTCAATGTCACTCTGCCGTCGCTGCCCCCGCCCGAATTCGACGCCACAGACAGCATGACCCGCGCGCAACAATTGCAGGTCATGCTTGACACGTTTTCGGCTGATGGCTTCGAGTCGCTGCTGTCTCTTTTGGGCGCGGTCATTGATGAGCGGCAGCTGCTGATCAGCGGCTTCCCGCCGGATTTCCGCATGCGATTGGCCCTCATCTCCGCTATCCAGGCGCTGATTCCCGGGCGGCTGGCGGCTTACATCACCTTCGCCAGCCATACGCCGATCAATTGCCAAAGCAAACCCCAAATCTTGTTCATAGCAGACGCCACCGTAGACTCAGACGCAGACGCAGACGCCGCCTTAAAGCTCGATTGGCGGGAACCACGCATCATAAGCGAAGCAGCCGATCATCCCTTTCTGGATGTCCTGCGCCTGCTGTGGAGCGGGGATATTTCCGCATTGGCGGCGGACATACAGCGCATGGCAGTCGCAGACTTTTCCCTGGCGCAGCCCGCGGAATTGTCAAGCGAGTTGCGGCAGCTGGCGGAGAGATTCTGGGTCGATCATCACGTGCGCAGCGGGGAGGATGTCGCCACCGACGTCTTGATCGCAATCCTGGAAGGCGCGGACGCGCCCAGCAAGAATCTGCGCCGCCTTTATATCGAGCAGTTGCTGCAGAATGCCCTCAACAATCGGGACGCGGCCGCCGGTCGCTGGCTGTCGCAAGAGTTGGACAGAGACGCCAAGTTGGAGGCTGCGCTATTCGGCAAATTTGCCGAGCTGCTGGACGAGCAGCCCGACGCCGTTTACGTCTTCATTCGCAATCGCTTTATTCACCAGGGCTTGGACGAATCCTGGCTGCCGCACCTGCACCACGCGGCGCAGAAATCGCTGGAAGTCGCCATCCAGGAGGGCGACGTCGGTACGCTGGCGGGCTGGCTTGAATTGATCGCGCATGAGCCAATGGCGTATCAATTGCAGGAGATCCTGCGCAATAGCATCCTGGCCGCCGCCGAGCGCGCCTACAGCGATGGCGAATTGGGTATACAGCTGATTCTGATCGCCGCCCGCCGCGTCCCGGATATCGTGGACGATCTCTATGACGACGAGGCGCTAATCGCGGCGCTGGACAACAATGTAAGCGCGGCCTTGCAGAACGCTTCAGCGGAGACTCTGGACGCGCTGATTGACGAAAAGGCGGAGTTCTTCCTGCTGGCATTGTTTCATGGCGTCAATACATCCGACCAATTGCTGGTGACCGCAGCCTCGACGCAAAGATTGCTGTCGCTCGCCAGTGCGAAACGACGCGCCGAGCTGCCCGCTATTTATCGCGCGCCGGCGCTTATTCGGCATCTGGCGACGCAAGCAAGCCGCCAAATGACGGACGAAGCGCTGGATATCCTCTTTGGGCATGTCATCGATGGTGATGATCGAAACTTAATGGCCGAGACTGTGCGCCACCTGGCGGAACACGAACTGCTCTTTCCGCGCCTGGGCGATACGCTCGAGCGGGACAGCCTGCCCCTGGATAAGGTCCTTTCCATCATGAATGCGGCCAGCAGCGCCAATAATGCAGCGCCGCGCGATGTGATCGACACCTACTTCGACTTGCTTGATTATTTCCAGTGGGAACCGCAGACGCAGCGACTGATGGAGGCGCTGACCCGTGTGATGGCCAAGCACCACGACGTTCAAGTTTCGTACCGCCATTTGTGGACGCTCTTCGGCGCCTGCCAGGAATTGCAGGTCGAAGGCGCGACGCGCGTAGCCATAGCGCAGCTCTTGACCCAGTTTGCCGCGGAAGAAGACCTCAAAGTGGTCATCGAAGGTTTGGCCAGAATCTGCCGTCAGATCGCATTCAGCGAAAGCCTGCAAGACGCCGTGAACAACTGGTGGCGCGAGTATACGCACGATTGCGCCATGCCGCAGTTGCAGCGGCTGCAACGCGAGCTGGACGCGCAGCGTCACATGGAAGCGCAGAAGCACATTCTGATGACCGTGCTGGCGATGCGCCGCTGGCTGCACAGTCGCGGGCCGTCCGAGTTGACAGAGGCGATAAACACCGCCTTTATCATGCTGGAACATATCACGGAAGCCTTTGACGTCGCTCACCTGGCGGAAACTGACCCGCGGACGATCCGGCGCGAAGTCGATGTACTCAGCCGCGAGCTTTCATCCGAGCAGCGTCACATCCTGGCCAACAACCTGCGCAATCTCGCCATACGCATTACCCAGATGGCCGAGCGCCGCAGCAAACCGTCGCTCATCCGCAGCGACGACACCATAGATCGTCAACTTATGCACGGAGAAGCCAATCCACAAGGTTCGGTCGACATGCTAAAATGGATCGCGGGTTATTTGGACGGCGCGCACCCTCAGAAATCCGACTGAACGCAACAGCGCGAAGGAGAGCTCCGCGGACATGCACAAATTATTCACCTATGGCACGCTCCGCGACCCGGCCACCCAAGAGAAACTGCTCGGGCGCACCTTGGGCGAGGGCCAGCCGGACACCCTGCGCGGTTATCGTCTGGCCAAGCTCACCGGCATCCACTTTGTCTATTCAATACTGCAGCCCCACGCCGGCTCGACCGTCGACGGCATGCTCTTTGAAGTCACCCAAGAAGAGCTGGAGCGGCTCGACGACTATGAAGGCGAAGCCTATCAGCGCGTTAGCGTCACCTTGGTGAGCAAGACGCGCGCCTGGGTATACTGCGAAAACCCGAAGTCCAGCTTCCGCATTCATATCGAACCACCCGATTCACCCTGACTCCGCACCCCGCGGACACCACGCTGACCCGCGCCAAAACAGGAGACCTAATGCAGAACAAAACGCTAGGTATCGGCGTAATCGGCATGGGCTGGATGGGCCAGGTACACGCGCGGTCCTACGCGCTGGCGCGCCAGCGCTTCCCCGGCGATGGCGTAGTGGCGCGGCTGGTAATTTGTTCCGACAACGTCGAGGTTCGGGCGCAATCTGCCCGGGAGACGCTCGGCTTTGCCCGCGCCACTACCCGCTGGCGGGATGTCATTGAGCACCCCGATGTGCAGATCGTTAACATCGCCACGCCCAATAATTTGCACGTCGAAATAGTCGAAGCCGCGGCCGCGGCCGGTAAGCATATCTTCTGCGAAAAACCGGTCGGGCGCTCGCCCGATGAGACCGCGCAGATCGAAGCCATCGCCAGGCGCGCCGGTGTTCTGTCTTTCGTCGGCTTCAATTATCGCTGGGCGCCGATGGTGCTGCACGCCAAGCAACTGATAGACGCCGGAAAACTGGGCCAATTGACGCAGTATCGCGGGCGCTTCTTCAGCATGTACGGCAGCGACCCGCTGGGATTGCTGTCCTGGCGCTTCGATCGGGAAGTCGCCGGCTACGGCGTGCTCGGCGACATCATGGCCCACGTGACCGACATGGCGCATTACCTCTGCGGCGGCGTCAAACGGCTGGTCAGCAACTCGCATACCTTCATCAGCGAACGTCCCCTGCCGATCCCGGGCAAAGGCACGCATTATTCGCGCGGCGCCCCGGATGATCCCAAAGGCGCCGTCAGCAACGAAGATTACGTGGGCGCGCTGGTCGAATTTAAGAATGGCGCGCGCGGCACGTTCGAGGCGTCGCGGTCGATCTTTGGGCCCAAGAACCAGATGGCTTTTGAACTCAACGGGACGCAAGGCGCGCTCAACTGGGATTTCGAGCGCATGAACGAGATGCAGCTTTATTTGCCCGACGACGATTGGGGCCGCGATGGTTATGTCCGGCTGGTGGGCGGCGACAGATACCCCTTCCACGGCCGCTTCAATCCGGGCGATGGCAGCGGCTTAGGTTACGAAGATATGAAAATCATCGAAGCCTGGCATTTCTTGCAGGCGGTAGCGCGAGAGCGGCCCGGCGCGCCAAGCTTTGCCGATGCGCTGGCTGTGGCCGAGGTGCATGCCGCCATGATTCGCTCCTGGACCAGCGGCGGCTGGGAAGATGTCACGAGCCTTAGACGGGATACGCCATGAAAGAGCTAGCCCTGCGCGGCGTCATCTACAGCCCCATCGCCGACCCCTTTTTCAACGCGCCGGAGGACTGTGTCGTCTACGAATCGGACGGGCTCATCTGGATACGCGACGGACGCATCCAAGCGATCGGCGACTATAACGCAATCCGAGCGCAGCTTCCGGATGAAATCGACATCCGCCACTATCCGGATTCGATTCTGCTGCCCGGCTTCATCGACGCGCATATCCACTACCCGCAAGTCGAGATCATCGGCTCCTACGGCACGCAACTGCTGGAGTGGCTGAACAAATACACCTTCCCAACCGAAGCGAAGTTCAACGATCCGGCCCACGCAAATCGCATCGCCGAGTTCTTCATCGCCGAGCTGCAGCGCAATGGCACGACGGCCGCATCGGTATTCTGCACCTCCGCGCCCGGCTCGGTGGACGCCATATTTGAGGCGGCGCAAGCGGAAAATATGCTGCTTCTCGCTGGCAAAATGATGATGGACAGCTACGCGCCGGCGGATATTCTCGATACGGCGCAAGCGAGCTACGACGACTCCAAAGCGCTGATCGAGCGCTGGCACAAACGCGGACGCTGCCTCTACACGGTGACGCCGCGCTTCGCCCTGACCAGCAGCCCCCGGCAGCTTGAGCTGGCCGGCGTCTTAATGCGCGAGTACGCTGACGTCCGCCTGCAATCGCATATCTCCGAGAACCGCGCCGAAGTGGCGCGCGCCGCTGAGCTCTATCCGCAGCGGGAGAATTACACCGACGTCTACGACCATTACGGGCTGCTGGACCCGCGAGCGATTTACGGGCACGCCATCCACCTGTCCGAAGGCGAGCTGCGCCGCTTCCACGAGACCGGCGCCAAGATCGCCCATTGCCCCACCTCCAACTTCTTCATCGGCAGCGGGCTCTTCGACATCGCCAGGACGCGAGACCCCGCGCGGCCAGTCACGGTCGGTTTGGGCACGGATGTCGGCGGCGGCACCAGCTTTTCCATGCTGCAGACGATGAGCGAAGCTTACAAGATGGCGCAGCTGCGCGGCATATCAGTGACGACTGCGCAGAGTTATTTCCTGGCCACGCTCGGCAGCGCCCAGGCGCTGGGCATCGACGACCGGGTTGGCAAATTGCAGCCGGGTTACGCCGCCGATATCGGGGTCCTGGATCCGCGGGCGACGCCCTTGCTGGCCTTGCGCAGTGATGTGGCCGAGTCAATCGATGAGCTGCTCTTCGCGCTGATGATCTGCGCCGACGACCGCGCCATCGAAGCGACTTACGTGGCCGGCGAGCGCGCGCACAAGCGAGACAGCTGCGGCTAGCGCACAGCGACCGTTCCCAGATCGAGATAAGAGTTGCCCTCAACAGCTAGCCGCGCCGCCGGGTTGTTGATATCGTAGAGTCCAACGATCAAGGTATACTCGCCCGCAGGCAGGCCGGACGGGATCAAAAGGGCGTGCTGGTCAACGACCGATTCGCCAACTGGCCAGGCCGTTGTTTTAGCCGAGCCGCCGACGGGCTCGCTGTCGCGCTGCGCCACTAAGCGCCCATCCAAATCCAGCAGCTGCAGGAAGACCTTGTAACGCCGATCCAGCGCGGCATCTGTACTCCAGACCAATTGCGCCGGCAGCGCATCGCCCGCTGTGACTTCGCGCGCGCCGACGGCGTAGGCATCCAGGCTGATGCTTTCGCCAAAGCTTGCGCCGGCCGCTACCAGGGGCGCTGCCGGGCCTTCGCTAATGTATTGCGCGTAACGCATATCATCGACCCAGCTGTCGCTGATTTCGAAGGCGTCAGAATTGAGCGTCGTTTCGACAACTCGCTCGGGATCTTGTTCCTCGGCGCCATAGAAGATGACGTGCAGGCGGTCGTGAGCCGAGATGAGCTCGAGCACATGCGCGCGGGTGACCGAGCCGTCTCGTGATATGGGCAAGCCGTATACTGGCGCTTCGCCTCTATAGTAGTATCCCAATACCTCGCCGAAGCCAGCCGCGCTCACCAGCAGGGCATCGCCCTCGCGTAAATCTGAGTTGATGCGCGCCACCAAGCCGCGGACGTCATCTCGCTGGAATTCGGGATGGTCATACAGCAGGCTCAAATTGCCAAAAAAAGGCAGCAGGCTGAAGGCCGCGCCAAGAACGATGATTAACTTGGCAGGGTGTCGCCAACGCAGCGCCCAATCGCGGCTTTGAAGCCTCCATGCCATCCAGACGCCCCGCCCCAGCCACAGCGCTAAGGCCATCTGCGCCGGCAGCAAAAAGCGCAGATAGCGCGTCGTCAAGCCGAGATACAAGTAGACGGCGACCGAGACCATGACCCACACGATGGGCGCCGCGATATTCCAAAGCGCGCGGCGGCGGATGACAGTTGGGATCAATCCGAAAAACAAAAAGATAAAGACGAAAAATGTCATATCGGTAAAGTTGTGTTCAAAGGCAATGCCGTAGGCCAAGTGACCGAGAATCTGCCGCAGCGTCTGGTCAAGCGACATCACTTGCGACAGATTCGGCTGCGCAAACACTTGCCGCAACGATACCGGCAGCCAAGGCAGGAAAAGCGTCAAAGTCAGCAGGTTGGCGAGAACAAATTGCATCAATAGCCGCAGGTTGCGATTCATCGCCGCACTATCGCGCCACTCGCGGAAGAGCGCCGGCCCCAGCCAAAGCGCAAACAGAAGCGCCTGCGCCAGGATTACCAGCGCGTAGGCGACATGCGTATACAAGCCCAGCGCGTTGACCAGGCCGAGCGCAATGACCGCGATCCTGCGGCGGCGCGGCAAGTGAAAGCCGACAAAGAGCCACATGCTGCCGCCGGCGATAGCGGCCAGCATGGCGTACATGCGCGCCTCTTGCGCGTAATAAATGCTGAAGCTGTTGAGCGCTACCAAGGCAGCCGCCGCCAAACCCGCCAGCGGATGATGCAGCCGCCGCCCTAGCGCGTACGTCCAGGCAACGCTCGTGATGCTGAAAAGCGCCGACAGCGCGCGCAGGGCGAATTCCGAGACGCCGGTCAGTCTCTGCCACCAGCCCAGCAAAGTGACATAGACCGGCACGTGCACGTCGCGCTGCAACTGCGGTATCAGCTCGGGCAGCGTGCGCAAGGAGCGCGCATAGGACACGCCTTCGTCATACCACAGCGACTGCTCGCCCAGGCGATGAAAACGCAACGCGCTCGCCAGCAGCAAAATCGCCAGTATCAGAGCCATCAACGGTAGGCGCCGGGCCGGCTGAGTCATCGGCAAAGGCGAGGGATCGCCAAGTGTGTTCATCGCCCGCGTTGCGCCAGAGCCAGCAGAATCGCGCCAAGCGTCACGCTTGCTCCCGCGGCCGCGAGCGCCAGCCAGGAGAACAGACGATTCGCGCCCCGATCGTAAACGGTGATCTCGTCGACGATGATCGCTCCCGCGCCGAAAGTGACATTTTGGGTCTGAGCCAGGCCGCCCGAGAGCGGAATTCGACTGACGCGCCAGCCGGAATCTTCGCCCTCAGCCGCCCGCCAGCGAATTTCCAGCGCCGTACCCTGTGCCATAAAAGCCAGCCCGGCGTCGAATCTCACCGCGCGCCCGAAACGAGCCGTCTCGTCAGCGATGACCGTGCCAGCGCTGTCAATCTGCCAAGTCTCCGCTTGATGCGTTCCGCGATGCAGAACACGCTCGCTCCCCCGAATGTAATCGCGGACGCTGTGATAGACCGGCAGCGGGGTGAAAGTCGGCCTATCGGGCTGATAATCCGGCTCGGCCATGCGGAAATAATAGAAGGCTTGATCGGCTTCGAAGGGGTCCTTGCGCGTGAAAAACCAATACATGACATTGCCGACCCACTGCCATTCCCGCTGGATGCGGTCGTAGAGCATCGGCATGTAACGCGCCGCCTGCTCCTGCGTCACGTTGCCATAGTTGCCGTAGAGTGAGATTTGTTCCGGCGGCAATTCGGCATTGAGCGTGGCATTCCAGGCCGCCTCGCTCAGCCAAATCGGCTTATGCGCGTCGCCGTTGCGCACCATGATGTCGCGGTAATAGCTGTGGCGCCCGATGTTGACGCTGGTCGCGCGCAGCCGTCTGTCGCTGGGGCCGCTGCGCAGTCCGTAGCCCTGTGCCGAGAGCACATCGAAGCAATCGCCGCCGCCGTGATCGTAGAGGGCTTGCAAAAACACCAGGTCGCTTAGATCGCGGCTGCCATCCAGCGCGATGGTGGGGGCGATGGCGCCGCTGATGACGACGATGTCCGGGTCGACCGCTTTCAGCACGGCGTAGGCGCGGCACAGCATCTCAGCGTAGCCGGCCGGGTCGATGGGATTATTGCCCCACTCCGGGTAGATATTCGGCTCGTTCCAGACTTGATAGTGTGTTATTCGCCCGCGGTAACGCGTCGCCACCGCCCGAGCGTAATTGACGAAATCCTGCAAGTCATCCGGCGGCGCGTTGTCGCCCGCTTCCGGATTGGCGCGCGTCCAGGCCGGCGGATTGCTCAAGCGAACCATCAGCCGCAAGCCGTATGATTCGGTCAAGTCTACGATCTGGTCATATTTGAGCCAGGTATCGGGGACATCCGGCGCGCCATCGCCGTTGAGATCGCGCGAATCGCTGAATAGGCCGCGGCCATCGACTTCCAAGTCTTCCCAGGGGAACTCCTGCCGCAGCCATACGAAGCCGGCATCGCTGATCATTTGCAGCATCGCTTCGATTTTGGGCCGCTCGACTTCTTGCTCGAGGAAGGTATTGATGCCGTAGGGAATATCCGCTTTGTGATCGATCGGCGCCAGCGCATCGGTCTCAAGCGGCGCGCGAATGAGGTTGCCCGCCACTTCCATCATGCCGCGCAACTGGCCCGGCGCGCCTTCTTCGCCGGTCTGCGACCACATGAATTGCCA
>JAGWBC010000031.1:22893-27155 GCA_021296115.1 Anaerolineae bacterium
AGTCACTAGCGAAACGTGAACCACAAATCACAGTTCAAATAAGACATGAACACATATTTTTTGTTTTCTCTGTGCTCTCCGCGCCCTCTGTAGTTGATTTTCAGTTTAGATTCCCACCTTTTCAGCCGCTATCATTTTGATGCGATTGCCCGGCCCCCGTATGACCAAGTTTTGATTTGCGGCGCGAGATGTGTTTAACTTGACGAAACAACTGCAGGCAGCCGCATGATCATGAGACCCTACATTGTTGCCCTGATGCTGGCGATAACGCTGGGCGCCGCGAGCGCGCAGGGCATCGTCGAGCAGGCGGACTGCATCGCGCGCCCGGCGGGCCACCTGGTTCGCTGCGGTTATGTGACCCTGCCGCAAGATTATGACAATCCAGCCGACAGCAAGGTCGAGATTTATTTCTCGCTGATCCAGAGCCGGAGCGCAGTATCTCAGCCGGATCCATTGGTCTATCTTGTAGGCGGGCCGGGCAGCAGCGGCTCGCAGCTATTAAATACGTCATTTGATAAATATCTGCGCGCCTTCGCCAGCGATCGCGATATCATCGTCATCGACCAGCGCGGCACCGGGCTTTCCAATCCGCCGCTCTACTGCCGCGAAGCGCTCTTTCGGCTGGATGAGATTCTGCAGAGTCATCACGCCGATTACGCCGCGCTCGTGCTCGAAATACTGACCGACTGCCATCAGCGACTGTCGGCCAAGGGCGTACAGTTTGATACTTTCCACAGCGAGAACATCGCCCGCGATGTGGTCAACGTCATGCTCTCCCTGGGCTACGAGCAATGGAACCTGGTGGGCGTGTCTTATGGTTCGCGGCTGGCCCTGACCATGATGCGAGATCACCCGCAATACCTGCGCAGCGTGATCCTGGACTCCGTCTATCCGCCGCAGGCCGACATCTACCTGGACGCCTACTACAATGGCGAGCGCGCGCTGGCTGCGCTCTTCGCGGCTTGCGAGGCGGCTGCCGATTGCAGCGCCCAGTACCCCGACTTGGAAACGCAGTTCTACCGACTCTACCATCAGCTGAACCAGACCCCGCTGGTAGCGATGTATACACCGCGTGGCTACCAGGAGCTGAGCATTGAGATCAGCGGCTATCGCATGTACGACTGGGTCTTCAGCTGGCTGTATGAAGTGGATTCCATTCGGCTGATCCCGCGCCTTGTCCAGGACTTGGCGCAAGGGCATACGCAGAACCCGGTGCGAATCGGCGTCATATACGAGGCGGCCATGACTTCGCTCAGCCTGGGCATGCACTATACCGTGCAATGCCAAGAGGAATACGGCTCGACGCAAAACCGCGACTACGCCGGCATGCTGCAGGCGCACCCCCACCTGGACGGCTTCCTGCGTTACCCGGTCGAAGGCGCGGCGACCTTGACGAGGCTCTGCGACTTATGGCAGGCAAAAGCCCGGCCTGCGCTAGCGAATGCGCCCGTGGCGAGCGATATCCCGGCTCTGCTGCTTTCCGGCAACTTCGACCCCATCACGCCGCCTTCCTATGCTGATCAAGCGCGCGAGACGCTCTCGACAGCCTACAGCTTTGTCCTGCCGCATGTGGGCCATGGCGTGCTGCGCTCGGATCGCTGCGCCGTGCGCATGGCCAAGTCATTCATTATAGATCCTCTTACTGAACCGGATGGCAGCTGCATCGCCGGCGCTCGTCCCCTCACATTTGAGTGAGCGCCGGCTGACAATCCCCTCGACCCGGTCCAACAACGCGCTGGGCGAATTCCACAAGAAACATTCTCTCTTTATCCTGGTTTCCAGCGCATCATCGACTGCGAGTATGCCATACGTAGGCGAGCCGTCCAGTTACTCTCCGGATAATCACTAACATACCCTTGAAGCAAAACACAGGAGGATGAATGATGCGAAGCTACGCGAATTTCATCAAGAGCTGTCTCTGGGTGCTGATTCTCTGCGGGCTGCTCTCAGGGGGTCTGAGCTTGGGACAGGGCCTGCCAAGCGCTGAGATTGCGTTTGATGCAGCAGAATCGCCAGACCCGCTTCATCAAGTGGTTTTGCCGCGTCTATACGCCATCATCGGCGCGGATATATCGCCGTCGCTGGGGGACGCGACGCTGATTAACCGATTCCGGTTTATCGTGTCGCTGGCCATGGTGGACGCGGCTGCGCCGTACCATCCCACGGCGGTCGGCATGTATTCCCGCATACCGCGGCGGCCCCAAGAGGAATGGACCGACGCCAATATCAACACGGCAATGCTCCACGGCGCCTACAATGCGCTAATGGGCTTGCTGCCGGATCGCCAGAACGTATGGCGCGATATGCTGCGCGACATCGGCCTGGACCCGGATGACACGAGCGTCGACCTTGAGACTGCGGTCGGCATCGGCAATGTCGCCGGCCAATCCGCGCATGAAGCCAGACTCTATGACGGCATCAACCAGACGGGGGACTACCAGGATACGACCGGGTACGCGCCGGTCAACTCGGCATTCGACTTGCGCGATCCGTCCCGTTGGCAGCCGGGCTTGCGCCGGCAGGGCGTGGGCGTGTATACCGTGCAGCATTTTGTTACGCCGCAGTTGTCGAATATGGAGCCGATGGCGCCTTTCGACCCGCGCGAGCTGCGCGTCGCCCCGCCAGCCGCCAGCAATCCGGAGACTCGGGATGCCTACCAGGCGCAGGCGGATGTCGTGCTGGAGACCTCGGCGAATCTCAGCGATGAGATGAAACTGAATGCCGAGCTCTTCGACAACAAAATCGCTTCTCTGGGCCTGTCCTACATCCATCTTGCGGGGGAAATGGACTTGTCGCCGGCCGATATCGCGCGCGGCTATTTCCTCAAGGTATCCGCCTGGATGGACGCCTCGATTGTGACTTGGCAGGAGAAGCTGCGCTACGACGCCGTCCGTCCAAACAGCGCGATCGCCTATGTGTACGGCGACGAACTGGTGGCGGCATGGGGCGGCCCCGGCGAAGGGACCCAGGAAATGCCAGCCAATGAATGGCAAGCGTATTTGCCGGAGCCCGACCACCCGGAATACCCCTCGGGCAGCACCTGCGGCTGTTATGCCCATGCCCAAGCCCTGCGGCGCTTCAGCGGCACTGATGAGTTGAATTGGAGTGTCAGTTACCCGGCTGGCTCCTCTCGTATCGAGCCGGGCGTTACGCCGGCGGACGATACGACCCTGACCTTTGACACTTGGTCAGGTTTCGCCGAATCCTGTGGGCAATCGCGGCATTGGAGCGGCGTCCACTTCGTTGAAGCGGTTGAGGCGAGCGCTGGCTATTGCAGCGTTTTCGGCGATCAAGCCTACGATTACTATCTAACTCTGCTGGATGGCAGCGCAGCGCTGCGGCAGCCGGCGCAGGCTCTGCCGGCGGACCCCTGGCTTCAAGCCGCGAGACAAGCGCCCGCGCCAAGGGTCGTTGTGCCGGAAAACACCTACCCCACGCCGCAGTCCTGTAAATACGTCGACGACTCCGTCTCGGTCACAGCAGTCAACAACGGCGTGACCTGCGAAGAGGTTGACATGTCCGGCTTAACGGGGCTTTCGCAATCCCTTGAAGCTATTGTCATCGCCGGCGAATTGGACTTTGGCGCTCAAGTCTGTTTCGAGCAGCCTGGCTCAATCGTCATGCTGGAGAACGGCGGTATCGTCCCTAGCTTCCACGAATTGCTGAGTTACCAGGCAGGCGACTCGACCTGCGCCTGGATCAACCAGCCTGGCACGGTGATGCTGGTGGCTTCGCAGCCCCTGTTGACGGAATGCCAAGTGACCACCACCGGGGTTCTCAACTTGCGCCGGACCCCGGAAGACGGCGAGGTGATTGGCCTCATCCAGAAGGGCGTACAGCTTCTTGTCGCCGCGAGAACCCCCTACTGGTACAATGTCCGCTACGGTGGCAGAGACGGCTGGATCAGCGGTGATTTCGTCCAGGCGAATAGCTTCTGTTAGGGAGCAGACCTTCAGTTGAGCCGCAGCTGTCCGCAACCTGCTTGGACGCGGCTCATCCCAGGATGGCAAGATGACAGTCGATTTGAATACCCTGCAACAGATTGAAGCGGCCGCGCGAGCGGTCGCTCCCCATATTCTGCGCACGCCGCAGCGGACATCGCCCGGCTTGAGCGCGCGCCTGGGCTGCGCTGTGCAGCTCAAGCTCGAGATGCAACAGCACAGCGGTTCGTTCAAGACACGCGGCGCCTTCCACCAGATGCTGGCGCTGGGAGACGAGGCGCTGAGCCGCGGCGTGGTCGCTGTCAGCGGCGGCAATTTCGC
>JAGWBC010000031.1:27173-32766 GCA_021296115.1 Anaerolineae bacterium
GTCTGCATGCCGGAAAACGCGTCAAAGAGTTCGATTGAGGCGACCCGCGATTACGGCGCTACGGTCGAATTGCTGCCCGATGCGGTCGCCGCTTTCGCCCGCGCGGACGAATGGGCCGAACAGGGCCGCACTGCCCTGCACCCTTTCGACAATGCGGAACAAATCGCTGGCAACGGCCTGATCGCGCTGGAGATCATGCAGGATTGCCCGACCCTGACCGATATCATCGTCAGCATCGGCGGCGGCGGACTCATCGCCGGCATCATATCCGCGGTGAAAGCGGCCAAGCCGGACGTTCGCATTTGGGGCGTTGAGCCGGACACAGCGCCAACCATGCGCCGGGCGTTGGACGCGGGGGAGATCGTCAATATCAAGCCGGCCTCGCTTTCGGCCACGCTCAGCGCGCCCTTTGTCGGAGAAGCCGCGCTGGACTTGTGCCGCGAGCACCTGGAAGATCTCATCCTGGTCAGCGATCTGGATATGATTGCGGCCCAGCAGTACTTCATAAAGCGCGAAGACTTGTGCCCGGAACTGGCCGCCGCCAGCACATTGGCGGCCGCCGAGCGAATCAAGGACCGTCTGCCAGCCTACGCCCAGCTTGTGCTCTTGATTTGTGGCTGTAACGACTCGGCCGAAGACGTGGCGGGTTACGCCAAGCTGCTCGAATCAGGCGGAGCTTAACCGTAAAGGCGCCGGTACAACTCGACCTGCCGTTCGCGCGCCGCTCTCAGCAGCGACACGCCCCCAGGATCCGGCGCCACAACCCGGCCGATCCTCGGCGGTTCAGCAGCCGGGTCCGCCCCGTCCAGGCTCTTCAGCATCATCAAGGCGACGCCGCGCGCCGTGACCTCAGATTCCGCCAGCAGCTGCAGCGGCGAATCGAAGGCGTCCGCCACCATCTGCGCCCAGGCGCCCGAAGCCCGCAGCGCGCCGCCGCCCGCCGCCACAGTCGCGCCCGGCGCTTTGAGCAGGTCATAGATCAGCGACAGGCGGATCGCCACCGCTTCCAGATGCGCTTGCAAGATATCGAGTTGACTGGTGTTGCGGCGGATGCCATGCACCGTGCCGGAAGCGTTCGGCTGCCAGCCCGGGCTGCGCTCGCCCGCCAGCAGCGGCAGCACCGTCAGACCGTGGCAGTCGGGCGCCCGGCCGCTGAGCCGATCTTCCAGACTCCCGTCGTCATTCAGCAGGTCTTCCATGACCCATTGATAGACATTGCCGCCTTCGCTGGTGGCGCCGCCGACCAGTGGCATGCCGGCGCAGACCAGATACCGCCAGAGCCCGCGGGGAACACGCTCGATGTCCTTGACGACCCGCAGCGCCGAGGTCGTGCCCATGGTCAAGGCGATCCGGCTGCTGTCAAGCGCGCCCGAGCCGATATTGGCGGCGGCGCCATCGCCCAGCGACAGGAAAAACGGCTTGTCCCGCAGCAATTCCCAGCGACGGGCGTACTCAGCGCGCAGCCCCGTTTGCGCTCCGTCGTAATCCGCCAGACGCGGCAGCTTATTTAGCAAGCGCTCGCCAACCAGCAGCCGCGCATACTCCCAATGCCAGTCACGTTGTGCCGTCCCAAGCAGACCCGACCAACTCGCCATGGAATAGCTGACCGGCGCCTCAGTCCCGAACCATTGCCAGTAGAAGTAGCCGCCGATGTCGCTGATGCGGGCGATCCGCGCTTCCAGATCGGGTTGCGTCCGCAGCAACTGAGCGTACTGCGCCGGCAGGTAGGCCGGATGCAGCATGCAGCCGACGGCTTGATGATAGGCGTCGGCATCGTCGCCTAATTTCCGCAGCAGCGCTGGTATCTGATTACTGCCTAATGTATCGGCGTAGGTCGCTACCGGTGTGCAGGCCCGGCCGTCGGCGTCCAGCCCCAGCCAATTGCCGGCGAAACTGGCCATGCCTGCCGCGCGAATGGACCGCGCCGCCGGATGATTTAAGATCTCGTCGATGCAGGACTCAACCAGGCGCTGCAACTCAGTCGCATCGGCTGTAGCGCGCCCGGCGCTATCGGAGTAAAAGTCGTGTTTGCGGCTGCAAATCGAGTCTTCGATCAGCCGCGCGCCGTCATCAAAAAGCAGCGTCCGCGCCGATGAACTGCCGAGGTCGATGACGAGCAAACTCATCGGCGGCTGCCCCCGCGTTCAAGCAAGCGCTAGGCGCTGAGGATTGCTTCGATGCGCGCCAACTCTTCCGCGCTAAATTCCAGTTTATCTAGCGCGCCGACCGCGTCCTCGATCTGCGCCGGTTTGCTGGCGCCGATCAGCGCCGAGGTCATCTCGGGATGGCGCAGGGTCCAGGCCAGCGCCAACTGCGCCATATTCTGCCCGCGTTCCCGCGCGATTTCGTTGAGTTGGATGACCTTGTCGATCTTCTCCCGCGGCAGCCGATCGCCCCAGTCCAGCTTCACAGCGCGCGAATCGCCCGGCAGCGAGCCGATGTATTTATTCGTCAGGATGCCTTGATCGAGCGGAGAGAAGCAGATGCAGCCGATGCCTTCGTCGCCCAGCACATCGATCAAGCCGTCTTCGATCCAGCGGTCGAACATGTTGTAACGCGGCTGGTGGATCAGGCAGGGCGTGCCCAATTCTTTCAGAATCCGCGCGGCTTCACGCGCCATCTCGGGCCGATAGCTGGAAATGCCGGCGTAGAGCGCGCGCCCGCTGCGGACGATGTGATCAAGCGCGCCCATCGTCTCTTCCAGCGGCGTATCCGGGTCGGGACGGTGGCTGTAAAAGATATCGAAATAGTCCAGCCCGGTGCGCTTCAGGCTTTGGTCGCAGCTGGCGATCAAGTATTTGCGCGAGCCCCATTCGCCGTAGGGTCCATCCCACATGCGATAGCCGGCTTTGTTGGAAACGATCAGCTCATCGCGGTAGGGCGCCAGGTCCTGGCGGTAGATCTGCGCGAAGGTCTCTTCAGCCGAGCCCGGCGGCGGCCCATAATTGTTGGCGATGTCGATATGAGTAACTCCCAGATCGAAAGCTGTCCGCAGCATATCGCGACAATTTTCCAGCTGGTCAACGCCGCCAAAGTTCCACCAGATGCCAACCGATATCGCCGGCAGCAGCAGGCCGCTGCGGCCCGTGCGCCGATATGTCATCGAATCATAGCGATTGCCCGCTGCCTGATAAACCATATCCCGCTCCCTTGTGGATTCCCTGTTCGTAAGGCCGCGAATACTATAGCGTATCGGCTATCATCTCCCAAGTGCGGCAAGAGCAGACGGACTGACTAGCTGCGGCGGATGCCGACATCTGGGGATTACTCCACCCTGCGGCGCTCCGCTTGCGGTTACGAGCGCCGCAGGTGATTATAAGTCCCAAACGCCCCCGATGGGCGACCAAAAGTGCTCGTTAAATTCGATTCAAGACTGTCGCGGCTGTTGCGGGCGCGCGGGCGCTTGCAAACAAAAGCGACACCGGGGCGCCGCTTTTGCTTCGTCGGCTCATTCCCTATGTTGCGTTGGGCTGTCTGCGACGGCTGGCTGCAGTGTGGCTGCGATGTTTCGGGAACCTGCCTTGAAAGGGTATTGCTGTCTATAGATTAGTCTCGGCGAAATAGTCTGCAATGAATCTCAGATTAGCGCGCGCTAATTTTGCTGCTTGCCCGCTGCGTCGCGCGCAATTGCCCACATGACATCAGCCGACGACGTGATACAATAATTGGCGATTTCACTTTAGATCGCAGGATTGCCTATGTCTCGACGACAGGCGGGACAGCTCTTCATCAGTGTCATCGCGCTGATAGCCTTGTCTTGGACGCCGGCAACGGGACAGGGCAACTTTCGCGATGTCATTGAAATGTCGGTCGAAGTGGGATTCGACTCCTTCTTTCGCCCGGGCGTTTGGACGCCGGTGACCGTCAATCTCAGGAACAACGGCGAATCGCTTGTCGGGCGTTTGGTCATCCGCCCGGAAACTTCCGGGACAGTCGTCGGCAACGCCTTCAGCACCGCGATCGACTTGCCCAGCGGCTCGGAAAAGTCGGCTCTGCTTAATATGCGCGCGCGGACATTCCCCGACAAGGTGCGCGTCGAACTAATTGACGACGATGACCAGGTGCGCGCAGCGCAAGAAGCCGGCTTGATTGACCTCGGCCCGCAAGATCAGCTTTACGCGGTCGTTACCGGCCCCAATACCGCGCCGCCCGGTTTAACCGGCGTACATATCGGCGGGTTTGAGGCTGAACAAGCCAACTGGGGCATCAACAACATTCCCGATTTCGCCGGCTCGCTAGCCGCGCTCGACATGATGATGCTTATCAATATCGACAGCGACAGCCTGTCCAGCAGCCAGCGGACGGCCATCCGGCAATGGGTGGAAGGCGGCGGGCACCTGATCGTCTGCGGCGGACCAACCGCGCTGATCAGCGCAGCGGGTTTGCTGGAGCTGCTGCCGATCGTCCCGCAAGACAGCCGTTCCTTAAGCAATCTGAATGCCTTGGCCCGATTCATAGGCGATCTACGCGCCGGGCTGGACCAACGGGCGATCATCTCACTGGGCGCGCTGCACGAAGATTCGCAGGTGCTGGCTGCGCAGGGCGACATCCCCTTGCTGGCGCGGCGTACCTTGGGCGCGGGTCTGGTCGATTACCTGGCGGCCGACCCCACGCTGGAGCCATTGGCGAGCTGGGGCAAGCTTAGCGATCTATGGCTCACGCTGCTGGCCACGCGCGCGCCGCATCCCGCCTGGCGCGAGGGCTTTACGCTGCCGACCTGGGGCGCGGAAGCCGTGGCCAACTTGCCCGGCGTCGACCTGCTGCCGCCGCTGCAGACGCTTTGCCTCTTTCTGGTCTCCTATATCGTTCTGATTGGCCCGCTGAATTACTTTATTCTGTCGCGACTGCGGCGCAACGGCTGGGGCTGGTTCACGATTCCGCTGGTGATCGTCTGCTTCGCCGGCATCGCCTGGACCGTCGGCTTCAACCTGCGTGGTTCCGAGATTATCCTCAGCCGGCTTACCTACGTGGAGTCTTACGCCAAGCGCGACGAGGCGCAGGCGCATCAATTCGTCGGCTTGCTGTCGCCGCGGCGGGCCGCCTATTCGCTGACCGTGCCCGAGGGCCACTTCCTGGCGGTGGCCGGCGCCACGACGCCGAGCAATATTTTCGCCAGCAATACCATCCAGACCGGCACGGAAATCTCGCAGGGCGGCGGATTCAGCGCGAAGGACTTCACCGTAGACGGCGGCATCTTCGCCAATTTCAGCATCGCCGGGCGCATCCCCAAGCCAGCCATCGACGGCAGCTTCACGCTGGATTACCAGATCGCCGAAAGCGGGCGCATGATCCCCGCCTACCAAGGTCTAATCAGCAACAACAGTCAGGTGACCCTGCGCGATGCGGTGATTCTGGGCCCAAGCCTGGAGTATCGCCTCGAAGAAGAATTTGCGCCCGGCGACATCCTGACGCTGGACCGCGAATCGCTGCAAGCCGAAATTGCTGACCGACCGGCGCAGCCCAACACGCTGGAAGCGAATATCGCGCGCAGCTCCACAGGTCTGTCGCCATTTTCCGGCAGCGGGCGCAACATCACAATTAAAGACTTGCAGGGCAATCGCTATCTGCGGACACGTTCATTCCTGAATGCCGA
>JAGWBC010000031.1:32777-47665 GCA_021296115.1 Anaerolineae bacterium
CTCGCCAGTTTCATGGTGGATCAATTCGGCTCCTCGGCGCGGGGCAGCGGGCTGTTCCTGCTGGGCTGGAGCGACGAATGGCGGCGAGACCTGAGCATCGGCGGCGCCGGCTGGACGTCTATCGACACCACCCTATATGTGATCGAACTGGATGTCGCCATTAAATTGCCGTCTCAGCGCGTCACCTTGACCACAGAGAATTTCAGTTGGATGACCCTGGATCGTCAAGGCGTCATTTACAACGGTACCGATGGCTTCAATTTGTACGAAGAGCAGAGCGTGGAGTTCTTGTTTCATCCGCTGCCGGGCTTGGCGATGGACAGCGTGGAGCACATGCTGGTGGACGTCGACCGCGGCGGCGGCTACGGGCAAGCGCTGCGCGTCGAGCTCTATGACTGGACCCGGGGCGACTACGATATATTCACCTATCGCGACGGCAGCGAATTGGAGCTCAACGCGCCGCGGCGCTACCTGGGGCCGGGCAAGGCGGTGAGGATACGCCTGCGCTACGGCGATGGCATGGGCACGGCGCGGGTGCGGAAAATCCGCATCGAACATACCGGACGTTACTCATAGCGGCCGGCCTTATGGAAATGCAAAACAGTGGACTTGCGGCAGCGCGGCTGTGGCGAGCCAGGCCGGCAAATTGAGGAAGAGGCGATGGACTGGATAATCAAGACAGATGACTTGCACAAGTCCTTCGGCAGCTTTGAAGCGCTGCGCGGCATCTCGCTGGAAGTGCCAACTGGTTCGATCTACGGCTTCGTCGGCCCCAACGGCGCCGGCAAGACGACCACCATGCGCATCTTGACCACCTTGACGCGCCCGTCAGAGGGGCAGGCCTGGGTGGCCGGGCACTCGGTGCTGGAAGACCGGCGGGCGGTGCGGCGCGCTATCGGTTACATGCCCGATGAATTTGGCGTGTATGAAGACCTGCGCGTCTGGGAGTACCTGGACTTTTTCGCCGCTTGCTACGATATCCCCGAGGGCGATCGCAAGGCGCTGGTCGCTGATCTGCTGGAGCTGGTCGACCTGCATCACCGCCGCGAAGATATGGTGGACAAACTCAGCCGCGGCATGAAGCAGCGTCTGTCACTGGCGCGCACCCTGGCGCATGATCCCGATGTGCTCATCCTCGATGAACCGGCCTCGGGATTGGATCCGCGCGCGCGGGTCGAGATTCGCGAGCTGCTGGGCGAGCTGGCCAATATGGGCAAGACCATCTTTTTCTCGTCGCACATCCTGGCCGATGTCGAAGACGTCTGCTCGCATATCGGCATTGTTGAGGCAGGCGAGTTGATCATCCAGGGCAGCATCGACGAACTGAAGTTGCAGCTCATGGCCAACCGCGAAATCGTCATCACCGTGATGAATCACGAATACGCGGAAGCGGTGACCAGCCTCGTCAGCGAAATAAGAAAAGTGGACGCCGCCGAGATCATCACGCCCAAGAACGGGCGCGCGCGCGTGCGAGTCGACTTCGCCGGCAATGACGAAGAATTGGGCGCGTTGAGCCAGCGCCTTTTTGAAAGCAATATCACCTTGCTGGGCTTCAATGAAGAAGAGAAGGACCTCGAGCACATGTTCATGCGCGTCACGCGGGGTCTGGTCACTTAATTCTAAGGGAGAGCCAAGATGGCGACTCTGACTGCAGGGGGGCTTCACATCCCGTCGGATGACCAGGGCCGCGCCGGCGCCTTTGCCGCCATTGACGCCAAGCGCGCCGGCTGGGATACCATGAACTTCGCGGCCCTGCGCCTGGGGCAAGGCAAGACTTTCGAGATTGCTATAGACGCCTTTGAATACGTCGCAGTGGTCCTCAGCGGGCGCTGCAATATCCGCAGCAACAAAGGCGATTTCGAAGGCGTCGGTCGGCGCGACAGCGTTTTCAGCGGCATGCCCTACGCCGTTTACCTGCCGCCGGGAACCGAGTTTGAAATCGAGTCCTTGAGCGACAACTTCGAATTCGCCTCGTGCTGGGCGCCAACCGAGCGCGAAATGCAGCCGCAGCTGATACGACCGCGTGACGTCCAGGTCTCGCTGCTGGGCGGCGGGAATTGTTCGCGGCAGATGTGTCGCATTATCGGCGGCGACTTCCCGGCCGACCGGCTGCTGGTCTACGAGCTGTACACGCCCGGCGGCAATTGGTCGAGCTACCCGCCGCATAAACACGACACGCATCGTACCGATGACCGCGGCACAGTGCTGGAAGCGCAGCTGAATCGCTTCAGCTTCTACAAGTTTGACCGACCCACCGGCTATGCCTATCAGCGCGTCTACAGCGCCGACAAAAGCTCGGACGTACAGATGATGGCGCGGCAGCACGATATCATCCTGATGCCCTCCGGCTTCTATACGATGGTCAGCGCCCCGGGCGCCGTGACTTACACCTTAAATTTCCTGGCCGGCTCCACAAGAGAATTCGCCTATAGCGAGGACCCGGACTTGGCCTGGGTGCGCGATACGCTGCCCGGCCTGGATCCGCGCTTGCCTGTGGTCGACATGGGGCTAGAAATCGGCCACTAGTAATTTTGGCGCCCTCCCTGGCGACGGGCGCGATTTCTCCCGCGACAATTGTCTCTTTCCCTTCAGCGTGCTTCTGGCAGTCATGCTAGAATGAAGCGCATAATCTTTAACTTCTGGCAGCTAGCTGCAGGCAAGGAGTAGATATGCGTCGTCTTACCATTGCTCTATTAACTTTGTTGGTTCTGTTGTCGCTGGGGTCGGCGGCAGTTATGGCTCAGCAAGTCCACGTTGTCCAGCGCGGCGAAACGCTATATAGCGTTGCGCGTCGATACGACCGCACAGTGGCGGAAATCGCCGGGGCCAATGGCTTGAGCGAACCATACATCATCCACGCCGGCAACCAATTGACCATTCCGTCGCCGGGCGGCTCTTCAGCTCCGGCGCCAGCGCCAGCACCCGCGCCGCAACCCGCCACCGCAACCTATACCGTTCAGCGCGGCGACTCTCTCGCAATCATCGCGGCGCAGTTCAATATCAACTACTTCGAATTGGCGCGTATGAACGGCATCGCCAACCCCGATGTCTTGCGCGTGGGCCAGGTCCTGCAAGTGCCCGGCCCGCCGCCGCCACCGGAGCCAGCGCCCGTTGAAGCGCCTGGTGAAGTAGCGCCAGTTGGACCGGCGCCGCCCAGCACAGCCAATACCAGCGGCTTCGAATTGGGCGGCCAAGCGCTGAGCTTCGCCCATCCCGGCCATATGAAAAACGCGCGCATGACCTGGGTCAAGCGGCAGGTCAAGTGGCATGGCGGGCCGGCCAGCAATCACCAGCATCTGATTGACAGCGCCCACGGCAACGGCTTCAAGGTATTGCTGAGCGTTATCGGCGACAAGAACCAGATCTCCGGCAATCCGGGCGCCTATTATCAGAATTTCGCCAACTTCGTGGCTGGCTTGGCGCGCGGCGGCGCGGACGCCATTGAAGTCTGGAATGAGATGAATATCGACCGCGAATGGCCCGCGGGTCAGATCAGCGGCGCCAACTACGTGCAGATGCTAAGCGCGGCCTACAACGCGATCAAAGGCGCCAATTCGAGTACGATGGTCATCAGTGGCGCCCCCGCGCCCACCGGCTTCTTCCAGGGCTGCGGGCCCAACGGCGGCGATGACGACTGCTACCTTCAACAGATGGCTGCCGCCGGCGCCGCTAACGTGATGGATTGCGTCGGCGTCCATTACAACGCCGGCATCGTACCGCCTGACGCGACCAGCGGCGCGCCCGTCGGCAGTTCCGGCCACTACTCCTGGTACTTGCCGCGGATGATGACGCTCTATCGCAGCTTCTTCCCCGGTAAACCCCTCTGCATCACCGAGCTGGGCTACCTGACCGGTGAAGGGATAGGCGCGCTGCCAGGCGGCTTCGCCTGGGCATCCGGCAATACGCTGGCGGAACAAGCCGCCTGGTTGGCCGGCGCCGTTCATCGGACGCGGGGGTCGGGCTATGTGCGCCTGCTTATAGTATGGAATGTCGACGCCACCTATTGGAGTTCCGACCCGCAAGCGGGCTACGCTATCGTACGCCCGGGAGGCGGCTGCCCAGCCTGCGACTCGCTGCGCGTGGCAATGGGGGGCTAATCCCTCAGAAACAGAGAGTCTGAACATAAGGCGGGGCGCTTGGCGTCTCGCCTTTTTTGTTGCGGCATGCTAATTGAAATGGCGCGAAGGCGGCATCAAGCAAAGCATTCTAATGGGACGCTGCGGAATTGTGGCCCTGGCTCAGAGCTGGTAGTCGCCGGTCACGTGAACAATTTTGTGGCTATAGTTCTCCACGTATTCAAACAGCTTGTCTTGCAGCTCAGCCCAGTCGGCGCTGGTGATGATCTGGCGCATGGAATCTTCGTCTTCAGCGATGGCGCCCGCCATTATCCGCGGAATATCCGTGCTGGTGTAGACGCTGTACCAAGCCTCAATTGGCGTCAGCCCCAACTTGGTTGTATTGGGGACCCATTCGCGCATAACAAACTCGAAATACTCTTGATCCAAGCCGGGTTTGATATCCCACTTCATGAGGAGTTTCACGCTGCCGTTTTGCATCAGGCTACATCCGTGAAGTCAGTCGGTTCCATATCCGCATTATAACGCAAATGTCGCCGCATGCCGTATTCAAGCGCCTACGAGCTTGCTTGCGCCGGATGAAGCCGTATGACTTGTGTTTGCTCGTCCAGGCTGGATGAGGTCACGCGGAGCATATCCCGCCATTCCACATTGGCGGCGCCCATGCCGGTAAGCAAGCCATCCAGCGCCGTGGTGAAAGCTGCTTCGCTGACGTCCAGCGGCTGCATTGGCAGCGCGTAGCTGGGTTCGATCATGCTGATCAAATCGGCCAAGTCGTCGCCGCTCAAGTCCGCCCCGCCAACAGGCAGCAGCAGAACATGCACGTCGCCTAGCTGCTCTATTATCGATTGCTCCGGCTTCTGATGCAGCCGACCCAGGTGCAAAATATTGAGATTGTTGGGGTATTCCAGATGATAGGCAATGTTGCCGCGCACCATGCCGGTCTCTTCAACCTGCACATGCAGCGGAATGCCCGTGACAAAAAGCTCGCCCACTTCATATTCGCCAGCGCCGCTAATCACGTATTTCTCGCCGCGGATCGCCTCAACCTGTTCCGCCATACTTTCATGGCTGATCGTGACCAAATCCGCCTTCAGGCCCAGCTTGTCCAAGTTCAAGCGCGGATGATGCGGATCCGTCACCACCGTTGTATGACCGCGTTCCGTGATGCGAAAGCAGCTGAAGCCGTACCAAATGATATCCAAAATGACTCTCCACAGGTTCCTGCTGTCGGCCAAGAGAATTGCGGGCGACCGCCCAGCGACAATGATACATCCGCAAGCAAGAATTGGCAGTGCAAAGTCGCGCCAGACGCGGGCTATTCGGCCAGCCTGCCCCACTCCTCCAGCGCTGCTTCCAATTCCGCTTCCGTGCGCGTATAGGTCTTGCCCAAGGTCCGCACTTTGCCCGCGTCGCCGGCCAGACTCGCGCCGTCCAGTTGACTGGCGATCTCGTCAAGATTCTTTTCCAGCTTATGGATCATCGCTTCCAGCTCCCTGGCGCGCCTGGCGGCTTCGTAAGGATTCAAGCCTTGCCTCTTATCCATGTGCGCGGGCCGGCGTTTGCCCTTGGCCCGTGACGTCTGTTGCGCCTTGTCGTCCGCCGCTTGCTGAAGTCGCCGGTTGCGCGCGCGCAGAAATTCCTGGTAACCGCCGTAAGTTATCGATAGCTCGCCGGGCGTCATTTGCCAGACCTGCGTTGCCAACGCGTCGATCAAGTAACGGTCGTGGCTGGCCAGCAGAATCGTCCCGTCAAACTGAGCCAACACGTCTTGCAAGACATCCTGGCTGTCGATGTCGAGGTGATTGGTCGGCTCATCCAGCAGCAGGAGATTAGCGCCTTCCTGCGCCAGTTTCGCCAGCGCCAACCGCCCGCGTTCGCCGCCCGACAGAGACGACACCGAGCGGAAGACATCTTCTCCGCTGAAAAGGAAGCGCCCCAGCCAATCACGCGCCTCCGATATCAGCATCGGCTTGATGGCGAGCACCTCGTCGACTAGCGTCATCGTCTCGCTGAGCGTCTCATGCGCTTGGGCAAAATAGCCCAGCTTGACTTTGGCGCCCAGCCGCGCCTCGCCCGCCAGCGCCGGTAGATCGCCGCAGAGTGTCTTGAGCAAGGTGGATTTGCCCACGCCATTCGGGCCCATCAACGCGACCGTCTCACCACGCAAAATCAGGCTGTCCGGCACAGTCAGCAGCGGCTTGCCGGCTTCATAACCGACGGTCAAATCACGCGTGACGATCACCTGATCGCCGCTGCGCTGATAGTTCCCCATCTCGAGAAACATCTTGCGCCGCTGTCGGGGTCCGCTTTCCAGGATGGCGCCGCGTTTCTCCAGCGTCCCCAGCTTTTTGAGCCGTCCCTTGGCTTGCGCAGTGCCGCGGCTGCCCATGTGCCGCCGGATGAACTCGCGCTCTTTGCGGATGAATTCCTGCTGCGAATCAAACTCGCGCCGCAATGTTTCTCGCCGTTCAGCGCGCTGCTTGCGATAGGCGCTGTAGTTGCCGCGATATTCTTGCAGCCCTTTGTATTCGATCTCCCAAACTGCGCTGGCGAAGCTATTGATGAAATAGCGGTCGTGGCTGACCGCGAGAACAGCGCCGGCAAAGGACTCCAGGAACTTCTCCAGCCATTCAACCGCGCTGATGTCCAAATGGTTGGTCGGCTCGTCGAGGATGAGCAGATCCGGTTCCTCGAGCAGCAGGCGGCAAAGCAGGGCGCGCGTCTTCTGCCCGCCGGAAAGCTGCGGCAGGGGGATCGCGTATTCGTCGGCCGTAAATCCAAGGCCGCTGAGCACCATCTTGATGCGGGTCTCATAGGTATAGCCGCCCAGCCGCTCAAACTCGGCTTGAAGAGAACCGTAGGCCTCCAGCGCCCGCGCCGAACTGTTGTCATCGGCCATCTGCTGCTCAAGCTGCGCCAGCCGCGTTTCCATCTCGAGCAAGTCCGCGAAGGCTTTGAGCTGTTCATCCCAGAGGCTGTGTTCGCCGACCAGTTCCGGGCGCTGCGGCAAGAAGGCGATACGCGTATTGCGCGCCTCATGCACCGTTCCGCTGGTCGCCAGATCGATGCCCGCCAGGATGTTGATCAGGGTGGTTTTGCCGGCGCCGTTGGGCCCCACCAAGGCGATGCGCGCCGCAGCCGGTATTGCGATGCTGATGTCATCGAGGACTTCGTCAGCGCCGTAGAATTTGCCCAGATTGTTCGCGGTGAGCAGGGACATGAGTCACAGGTATAGTCAGGTTTCCAAACCGCCGCATTATAGCACGACCTTGAGACAAGGGTAACGGTCGCCTGTCTGTGAGCAGACACAGCGCATGGCATAATCGGCCTTCTGCGAGTACAGTTTGAGTCGGCCCTGTTGCTCCAGATTCGGCATACAAATGGATTACCAGCCCGAGGAATTACTCGCAAAGCACCGGCGACAGCAAGCGCGCAGGATTCTGGCCGCCTGCTGCGTCGTGCTGCTCGTCCTCGTCGCCTTCGTTTTGCGCGCGTTTCATGTTGGGCGCCCAACCAGCGAATCGGCGCCTGTCTCCGTCAGCGAGCCGACGCCGTCCCTTTACAGCGAAGTAGATTTCGCCTTCGGGCGCGGCTATATTGGCGCGGGCTGGGCTGTCTATTTCAACGAGCCGGACGCGAGCGTTGATCAAGCCGATTACGCTGACGGGATCGATTCAGCGTTGGCAAGCGCCATTGACGCGGCGTCCGACACGCTCGACATCGCCGCCTTTGAACTGAACAGCGACCCGATTCACAATGCCATCGCGCAAGCCGCAGACCGGGGCGTGACGGTGAGGATCGTGGCCGATGATGACCATGGATTGCATGACGAGCGCAACCCGCATCTACGCGATTTGGCGCAGAGCGGAATCGATGTTCGCGATGACAGCCGCTCCGGCTTGTTGCACAACAAGTTCGCCATAATCGACCGCAAGAGCGTCTGGACCGGCTCCTGGAATTTCACCGTCAATGGGACTTATCGCAATAACAACAACATCCTGATGCTGGAGAACGCCGACGCCGTTTATGCCTTTCAGGCCGAATTTGATGAGAAGTACGAACGCGCTGAATTCGGCGTCACATCCAGCGACGACGGCATCATTCAGTTCGACCATGCCGGCGGGGATATCAGCATCATATTCGCCCCCGAGACCGACGAAATCAGCGCGCTTATCGCGGAGGTCGAAGGCGCTGCGCAGTCGATTCGCTTCATGACATTCGTCTTCTCGCTGGACGAGCTGGCGGAAGCGATGCTCAGTCAGGCGGCGAGCCGCAGCGTCACGCTAGAAGGCGTCTTCGAAAATCGCAACAGCCTCGCCAGTTGGAGCCAGCTGCCGGCTCTGCATTGCGCCGGAGCGGCAGTACGCCAGGACGGCAATCGCTACGTCTTGCATCACAAGGTCATCATCATAGACGACCACACCGTGATTACCGGCTCGTTCAACTTCTCCCGCAGCGCCGCGAAAAACAATGACGAGAATATCGTCATCGTCCGCAACGCCGCCATTGCCGAACTGTACTTGCAGGAATGGCAGCGCATCTGGGATAGCGCCGAAGAGCTGGCGCCGGGCGAAGTCGACTGCGACTGAGCTCGCGATCAGCGGCGCCTGCGCAAATGCAGCGGCGATTTCTTGGGCTGGCGCTCGATCTCGCCGCGCGCTTCAAGATCCAGTTGCACCGCCTTGCAATACCAGCGGACCGAGCCGGGCTTGGGGAAGAGCTGCGCCGGTACTTGTCTGTCTTTCAACCGGGCGCGGACCGCGTCTTCCAGATCGGCGAAGGACATCCAGTCGTCTTCGGGCAAGGCAGCCAGCATGGCCTCGCGAATGACGCCGTATTTCTCGGCTTTCAAGTTTTCGCGATGTTCGGGATGATTCACGTTTCGCGCTTGAACTGTGCTCACAGCAGCTTCTCCTTTTTGCTTCGTCTTTGCTTCGTCCAGCCTGCCGCTCATGCCGGCGCGGCAATCTCATCGTAAAGTCGAAAGGCGTCTTCTTTTTGACAAAGCTGTGTGCCCGTGGTCATGACTGCGGCGCTGCCAGCGGCCACGCCCAGGCGAACGGCGTCGGCCAGACTACGCCCCTGCGCCAAGCCCATGACGATGCCGCCGACCATGCTGTCGCCCGCGCCGACTTTGCTAGCGATCGGTACCACCGGCGCATGGACATGCAAGTAGTCGGCGCTGGTGACCAGTACCGCGCCGGCCGCGCCCATCGAGACGACCAGGACTTCCGCCAGACCTTCGGCGATCAGGCGCCTGCAAGCCTGCCGAATATGCGCCTCGCCCTGGATTTTCTCGCCAGCGAAGAGCTCCAGCTCGCGCAGGTTGGGCTTCAACAGGTAAACGCCTTTGCCCACCGTGCGGTTCAGCGCGTCGCCGGCCGTGTCCACGATGACGCGGATGCCGTATTGCCGGGCGTAACGCGTAATTTCGCCGTAGAACTCCAGTGGCACGCCCCGCGGCAAGCTGCCACTGGCGACGATGTAGTCGGGCTCCAGGTCGAATAGCGTTTCCAGACAGGCGATCCACTCGTCCGCAGTCAGCTCGGGGCCGGGCATGGTGAAGCGGTATTGCAGCGATGTGCTCTCTTCGTAGACGACCAGATTTTCACGCGTGATGCCGGCGATCGGAACCGGATGATGGTCGATGCCGTCGTCGTCCAGCAACTGCGACAGCATCATACCGTTGTGGCCTCCGGCGGCGTAAACGGCGCTCGACACGCCGCCCAGGAAGCGGATGGCGCGCGACACGTTGATGCCGCCACCGCCCGGGTGAAAGCGCGGCGCGGCGCAGCGCAGCTTGATCTCCGGCGCGACCGAATGGATGCTGCTGCCGACATCGAGGGCCGGGTTCATCGTCAGCGTGACTACTTTTTGCATCTGCGTCGCTTTTCGTCTCCTGTGTGTTCCGCGACAAGTGTAGCGAGGGCGGAATCTTGTGACCAGCCTGTAAAGCCAGCGCGCCGTCGCCGCGACCAATCTGCGCGCTATCTTTGGGTTACTTTCGGACGAGTTTGTCCTATAATCGCCCCCAGTTTGATTCAAGCTTTTGCCAGAGGATTTGTTCATGCACGTATATTTAATCCGCCACGCGCAATCCGAAAATAATGTTCTGACGTCCGACAACCTGCACCGGCGCAAAGTCGATCCTGACCTGACCGAGCTGGGCTATCGCCAGCGCGAGGCATTGGCGGAATTTCTGGGCAATGAAGCGCAACTCGCTGACCAGCCTTTCGGCATCAGCTGCCTGTATACCAGCGCCATGTATCGCTCGCTCCTGACTACCCAGCCGGTCAGCGCTGCGCTGAATCTGCGGCCGAATGTTTGGTTGGATTTGCATGAAAAAGGCGGTATGTTCCTGCGGCGGAACGGGCGCGTCAACGGCTTTGGCGGCATGTCGCGCTCGGCGATAATGAGTCAGTTCCCCGACTACCAGATTCCAGAGGGCGTATCGGAGACGGGCTGGTACGATGCCGCGCTGGGTTACGAGCCGGAGACGCATAGCGCTTTTCGCGCCATCAAGGTCGCTAATGATCTCAGGGAGCGCAGCCGCTCCGATGAGTCAGTCGCGCTGGTTTCACACGCGGGCTTCCTCGATACCCTGCTCAAGGCGATCTTCGGCCAATTGCCGTCTCAAGCCTACTCCATGCGCTATTATCACAATAACACCGCCATCACTCGGGTTGACTACGACGGGACGCGTCCGGCGCTGCATTATCTGAACCGCGTCGATCATTTGCCTCCCGCCATGCGCAGTTTCTGAGCGCGGGCGCGGCGAGCAGCGAAGGAAGCGCCTGATGTCAGATTTGACGGGCAAAGTAGCGCTAGTCACTGGCGGCGGAGGCGGAATCGGCCGCGCCATCTGCCGACGGCTGGCGGGGGCCGGCGCGCAGTTGGTCATCACCTATAACAGCGATCAAGACAAAGCCCGCGCGACCGCCAGTCAGTTGGCCAGCGGCAATCATCTGGTGCTGCGCTGCCCGGTCGATAACAGCGCCGCTCAAACGGCTCTGGCTAATGCCATAGACGACAAATACGGCCGCCTGGACATCCTGGTGAACAACGCCGGCATCAGCAAAGGCGTCGCCCATGATGACCTCGACGGCTTGGACGACGAGTTGATCGATCGCATATTCCGCGTCAACTGGCGCGGCGCTTTCGCGTCGATTCGGGCGCTGGCGCCGCTGATGTCCGCTGAGGGCGGCGTCATTATCAATATTTCGTCTATCGCCGGGCGCACCGGCGTCGGCAGCAATGTCGCCTACTGCGCCAGCAAAGCGGCCATGGACAGCATGACGCGTTCGCTGGCGCGGGCACTGGCGCCCAAGATACGCGTACTGTCGGTATCGCCCGGCTGGGTGGACGGCGACTATGCCCGCAGCATGCCGCGCGCGCTCATCGCCGAGCAGGAAGACAAGACACCGCTGGGGCGCATCGCCCAAGCCGAGGACGTGGCGGAAGCGGTCTATGCAGCGGTCGCGCAACTGCGCTTCAGCACCGGCGACATTATCCCGGTCGATGGCGGACGGCCGCTGGGCTAAGGCGGACTCATTCGGTCTTTCGACCCCCAGACATCTTTCGCAATAAGTCGAATGTACGTATTATGAGAAGCAACACGACGCGTCGTATGTTGATGAAGCGCAGCCGCGATTTGGGGAGTATCAAGATGAAATATCTAATCCTTTGCATGCTTGTAATAATTAGCGCGTTGTCGGTCCTGGCTCACTCGGACGAAGAGCATGATGATGACGATGTAACTGCGGTTGAAGTTGGCGAAGTCGTCGTTCCAGAACATCCCACGTACCACGAGCATGTCCGCCCCATCATTGAAGCCAGCTGCAACGCTTGCCACAGCGAGGGTCGGATCGCCGCCTACGCGCCTTTCAGCGACCCGGCTGATGTTGCCTGGCTAGCCGAAGATATTCGCTTCCACGTGGTGAACGGCATCATGCCGCCCTGGATGCCCTCGCGCCAGAACCTGCCGCTGAAGAACGACCGCAGCCTGTCCGATAGCGAAATCGCAACGATAGCCGCCTGGGCTGGTGATGGCGCGCCCTTGGGTGATCCAGACGATAATGCGCCTGCGCCAACGGAGGGCGTCGGCTTGGTCGAGATTCGCGCCGACCTGACCCTGCAGCTGGATGAGCCATATTTGCCGGATGCGGACCTGCTGGATGATTACCGCTGTTTCGCCTATCCCTTGGACATCGACGCGCCACAATTCATCACCGGCTATGACATCGTCCCCGAAGCCTTGGAGATGGCGCATCACGCACTTGTATATGTGCTGGAAGCCAGCGCCTGGACCCTGGCCGAAGCCAAAGCCAGCGAAGATGGCAAGCCCGGCTGGCAATGCTATGGCGGACCGGGCCTGCGCCAACGCGCCAGGTCGATCGGCGGCTGGACACCTGGTGCATTCGGCGTGGAGCTCCCGCCAGGCGGGGGCCATCGCATCGAGCCGAGCCAATTCATCGTGCTGCAGATGCATTACAACTTGTGGACGACGCGGCAGCCCGATAATACGCGCATCCTGCTGCAGCTTGCGGATGGCGCGGCCGAGCTGGATGAACTGACCATTATGTCATTGGCGGCGCCAGTCGAGATCCCCTGCCCAGCCGGCGTCGAGGGACCGCAATGTGAACGCGAGGCGGCTTTGCAGCGCGTCGGCGAGCTATATGGCGACTTCGCGAGCCGCTTCCCGAACAATCTCTTGCGGATATGTAGCCAGACCGTGGCCGATTATGCGGACAACAAGGGCGAAAGGTCGATTGGGCAGTGCGACTTCCCGTTGAGAAATGATGCCACCTTGTACGGCGTATTTGGGCACATGCACGAATTGGGGCGCAGCTTCCGCATGACGCTTAACCCGGAGGGCGAAAATCCCGTCATTTTGCTGGATATCCCGCGTTGGGATTTCCATTGGCAGGATAGCTATCAATTCGTTGAGCCGCTGACGCTGAAGCCGGGCGATTTGCTGCGGATGGAGTGCGTTTGGGACAATCGGAAGGCTGATGCGCCGCGTTATGTGGTTTGGGGCGAGGGCACGAGCGACGAGATGTGCTTTGCGACCGTGCTGGCGCAGCCTGGTTAGCCAACTCAATTCCCGAAGAGGTTCATCATGTAATCGGTCGAGATGCCCTGCGACTCGAGGTGGGTCTTGAGCTTGCGGCGGGCGTCGTGGATGAGCTTGTACAAGGCGTTGCGATTGGTGCCCATTCGCTCGGCCAGCACATCCATAGGTATGCCCTTCAGCGCCACCGCCACCAGCGCCTGATATTGACGCTCGGTCAACGCTTCTTTTAGAGCCGCCTCGATTCGCTCCAGCACGTCATCACGCTCGGCAACTTTTTCCGGCGTTGGCGAGGCGGGACCGGCCAGCCGCGTCGACGCGGGCAGCAGGTCGCCGTCAGCGGTCAATTCATCCAGGCTGAAGTCGCGGTAGCGGGCGCGCCGCAAATCGCTGATCGTCAGGCGAATGGCGATCTTGTTGGCCCAAGTGGTGAAGCGGCTCTCACCGCGGAAGTTGGCCAGATTAGCCATGACGCGCAGCGTGGCGTCTTGCGCCATGTCTTCCGCCATCTGCGTCAATTCCTGCGCCGCCAATCCGCGCAAATCACTGCGATCCTGGCTGAGGTAGAAATAAATGCCGCGCTGCAGCCGCCAGCGCAGATCCGCTAGCGCCTCGGCTTGCGCTTCACCGCCCTCTGCTGCCAGGGCGGCAATCCATTCTTCGTTGCTGCGGTCGGCCATTGGCGCGTCTTCTGTCCTATAGCGGAAGCGGTAAAGTTCACCTTTTATGATACAGGAAGCGGTAAGAATAATCAGCCATGAGCTGTTTAGGATAGGGTGAAGCCTGACGAGGAAGATCAGCGCGGCAAATCGGCTGCGCGCCAACATGTTCGCGCCAATTTATCACCTTTTATCCGCCGATAGCGTCATTGATAATGAGGCGGGACTTGAAACCGCTGCCTGACTATCGAATGGAGCTTGCTTGATGAACAATCGGCCAGAATCCCCGAGGCACGTCACCGAGGGTGGCAAGGATGGCAAGAAGAACAGCGACGGCGGCAAATCGCCATTTGGCAATCGCAATGCCCAGCGCATGTGGATCGTGCTCGGCATCGTTGTGCTGGCACTGGCGCTGTTGGTGTTGAATGGACGCGCGGCCACACAATTTGACAATAGCTGGCCGATGAATCGCCTGCTGGATGATGTGCGGCAGGGGCGTGTCGAGCGCATCGTCGAGCGTGGCGGCGGGCGCGAGCTCATCGTCACTTACACCGACAACACCACCGAAACGGTGTATAAGAATCCGTCCGCTGACTTTTATTCGCAGCTGGAAGCGCTGGGCGAAACGGGCGTCGATTACTATTTTGAGCCGGCCGACGATACGTCTCAGATCATATTCCAGATTCTCATCGGCATCGTGCCGATATTGATCATCGTTTGGTTCTTGTGGCGCATGATGCGCTCGATGCGCGCCGGGCAGGACCAGGCCATGAGCTTTGGCCGCAGCAAGCCGCGCGTGTCCCGCGATATGGAAAGGCCGCAGGTGACATTCAAAGATGTGGCCGGCGCCGAAGAAGCCAAAGAAGATCTCAAAGAAATCGTCGAATTCCTCAAGGAACCGGAGAAGTTTATCCGGCTGGGCGCGCGAGTGCCCAAGGGCGTGCTGATGGTGGGGCCGCCGGGCACGGGCAAAACCCTGATGGCCCGCGCCGTGGCCGGTGAAGCCGGGGTGCCCTTCTTCAGTATCTCCGGCTCGGAATTCGTGGAGATGTTTGTCGGCGTCGGCGCCAGTCGCGTGCG
>JAGWBC010000031.1:47765-58008 GCA_021296115.1 Anaerolineae bacterium
ACCCTCAACCAGATCCTGGTGGAGATGGACGGCTTCGACAACGACACTAATATCATCATCATCGCCGCCACCAATCGCCCCGACATTCTTGATCCCGCCCTGCTGCGCCCGGGCCGATTCGACCGCAAGGTGGTGATGGACAATCCCGATGTCAAGGGGCGGCAGGAAATCCTCAAGGTGCACTCGCGCGGCAAACCGCTGGCGGGCGATGTTGATGTGGAAGCCCTGGCGAAAATCACCGCCGGCTTCAGCGGCGCCGACCTGGAGAATCTGGTCAACGAAGCGGCGATTCTAGCGGCGCGCCGCAACAAGAAGTCGATCGGCATGAGCGAAATGCAGGAGGCGATGGAGCGCGTGGTCATGGGGCCGGAACGCCGCAGCCGCGTCATCACGCCGGAGGAGAAAGAGAAGGTCGCCTATCACGAGGCGGGCCACGCCTTGCTCTTCCACCTGCTTGACAATACCAGCCCGGTGCACAAGATCACCATCGTCTCGCGCGGGCGCGCCGGCGGCTACGTCATGCCGCTGCCCGATGGCGATGACATGCTCATCACGCGCGAGAAATTCGAGGACGATATCGTGGCGGCCATGGGCGGGCGCGCAGCTGAAGAGATCATCTACAAGCAGTTCACCACCGGCGCCAGCAATGACCTGCAACAGGCGACGCGCATGGCGCGGGCTATGGTGACGCAATTCGGCATGAGCGATCTGCTCGGGCCGCGCTCGTACGGCAACGGCAGCGGCGCGGTCTTCCTGGGGCGCGAGATCAGCGAGCAGCGCGACTACAGCGAGCACTACGCTCAGCAGATCGACGATGAGGTCAAACGCATCTTGCAGTCGGCGTACGAGCGCGCCAAAAACCTGCTGACCGAGCAACGCGGCAAAATGGAAGAACTGGTCGAGATTCTCATCGAGCGCGAGACGCTCAACGCTGAGGAGTTCGTCGCGATTGTGGATGGTCCGGCGGCTGCGTGATTCGCAATGTAGCGCATGTTTCTTGGGGCGGGCTAGATGGCTCGTCCCTTTTTTTGTATCCAAACCCTGAAAACTGTGCCGTACGAATGATATGATGGTGCTCGGTTTCAATTCGGTGGTTAGAACCTGGTAGTCAAGTGCTGAATGACGGGGTCCGAAATTGGCACGACATATTCTCAGCAAAGACAGATATGAATATGATGTCTTTCTGTCGCATGCCTCTGAAGACAAGGATGAAGTGGCGCGCCCACTAGCGATGCTGCTTAGAGAATTCGGGCTGCGGGTCTGGTTTGACGAATTCGAACTTAGAATCGGCGACAACCTGACTGCCAAGCTGAACGCGGGAATCAATGAAAGTCGTTCGGGGATTTTGATATTGTCCAAGGATTTTTTTGGCAAGAACTGGACTGAGCATGAGCTAAATACGCTAGAGAATCTGGCGGTGACAGCGAATCATGTGCTTTTCCCGGTTTGGCATAAAATCACCGAAGCCGAGATTCGGGCATATCGCGCTTCATTGGCAAATATAGTTGCCCGAAGCACAGCTACACACACTGTAAAAGAGATCGCCAACGAGATCCATGAAGTAATTTCAGACTTTGATGTCCTGGATATCGACGAGTGAAATGAGTATCTGCGGATACAAGGTGTCGATTCGTAAAACGCTTCGCCACGGCGAAAACGCTGCCGAGCACCAGAGACTCAGCATTATGTGCTATAATTCTTGCAAGAGACTGGAGAATAGGTCGTAACTGATGCAGTTTATAAAGCATGATCTGGGGCAAAGGACAGGTGGCGAAATCGTCGAAGTCATACTGAAAGGCAACGCCGCAAACGTACGCCTCATGGACAGTTCCAATTTTCAAAGTTACCGCAGCGGTCGGCGACACCGCTACTTTGGAGGGCATGCGAAGAAGTCTCCGGTACGCTTGCAGATTCCAAACGCCGGACACTGGTACGTTACGGTCGATATGGGGGGGTATGTAGGTAGGGTGGAATCCAGCGTACGTATGATACCGGGTAAGTTGCGTCCACTCGTTGACAAACCGCTTTCCACCATCCCAACTTTGGTGAGGAACGAATACGACGCAGAATACGATGTTTTCATCTCATACGCTTCCGAAGACAAGGACGACGTGGTAGCGCCGCTCGCCGAAGCTCTGCGCAATGGCGGGCTTACGGTATGGTTTGACGACTTTGAACTTGGAATCGGTGATAGCCTAAGACAGAAAATCGACAAAGGCATTGCTTCGAGTCGCTTTGCTATCGTCGTTCTTTCAAAAGCGTTTTTCAACAAAGGATGGCCTAATTACGAACTGGACGGTCTTGTAACTAGATCAGTTGACGGAGACCAACGAATTCTTCCAATTTGGCACGATATCACGAAGGACGAGGTTGTCTCCTACAGCCCGTCCCTTGCCGACAAGATAGCCAGAAACACCACTACTCAGACCGTAGAAGAAATCGCCGACGAAATCATCGAAGCTGTGCTTGGCGAAGCCGTTGAGATATAGCTTGTAGAGACAAAACCACACAATCCTTTGGAAGGATCCTCATTCAAGGGATTTCTAGGCGGTGGTGTTCGCCCCTACGTAACCCGATGGCAACTCACATAGTGATCCGGGCGCACCTCGATCAGCGGCGGATCAGGCTCCTGATAGCAGAGGTCGAAGACCACCGGGCAGCGAGTATTAAAATTGCAGCCGGTGGGCGGATTGGCCGGGTTGGGCAAGTCGCCGGCGATGATGATGCGCTGACGATTGTCCTCCACCACTGGATCGGGCACCGGCACCGCCGATAGCAGCGCCTGCGTATAAGGATGCTGCGGGTTTTCGTAAACTTCGTCAACCGGCCCCAACTCGACAATTTTGCCCAGGTACATCACAGCGACGCGGTCACAGATGTGGCGCACCATGCTGAGATCGTGCGCGATGAAGAGGTAGGTCAAATTGAGCTCATCTTGCAGCTCTTCCATCAAGTTGACCACCTGCGCCTGAATCGAAACATCTAGCGCCGAAATCGGCTCGTCAGCCACGATAAAGCTGGGCTGCAAAGCCAGCGCGCGGGCGATGCCGATACGCTGCCGCTGACCGCCGGAAAATTCGTGCGGATAGCGGTTGATGAAATAGGGATTGAGCCCCACCCGCTCCATCAGCTGCTCCACATACTGCTGCCGTTCCTGTTTGTTGGCGTACATCTTGTGGATTTGCAGCGGCTCGCTAACGATGCTGCCGACCGTCATGCGCGGGTTCAGTGAAGCGAAGGGGTCCTGAAAGATAATCTGCATGCGCCGGCGCATCTGCCGCAGGTCATTGCCGGCCATGGTCGACAACTCCTGGCCCTCAAACTTGACGCTGCCTTCCGTCGGGCGATAAAGCTGCAGAATCGTCCGGCCAGTTGTGCTCTTGCCACAGCCGGATTCACCCACCAGGCCGAGCGTTTCGCCGCGCACCACGTTGAAGCTGATGCCGTCAACCGCGCGCACCGCCCCAACTTGGCGCTGGAAAACGATGCCTGAGGAAATCGGGAAGTGTTTTTTTAGATTGCTGACCTCGAGGATATAATCGTCCCCGTCATGTGTTTTGCGCTCTTCAGCGACCATGGCTGGACTAGACATTTTCTGCTACCCCCTCGCGGATATCGGCCCAACAGGACATGATGTGCGCCTCTGCTCCATTGGCATCGGGGACGGTCTCCAGCGGCGGTCTCTCGTCCCAGCATTTCGCCAACTATAATTCCTCGCGCACATCGCAACGCGGCGCAAAAGGCCAACCAACCGGCTCGTTGCGCATGTCCGGCGGCGACCCTTCGATTTGCGTAAGTTTTTCTTCGCCGCTGGAATCCAGCCGCGGCAATGAACCCAGCAAACCCACCGTGTACGGATGGCGACTGTCACGGAAAACCTCGTGCGATGAGCCGGATTCCATAATTCGGCCGCCGTACATCACCTGGATGCGATCGGCGATGCCCGCCACCACGCCCAAATCATGCGTGATCCAAATCATCGCCATATTGAATTCGTCTTTGAGCTGCTTGACCAACTCGATGATCTGCGCCTGAATCGTGACATCCAGCGCTGTGGTCGGCTCATCAGCAATCAGCAGCTTGGGATTGCAGGACAAGCCCATCGCGATCATGACGCGCTGACGCATGCCGCCCGAAAATTGATGCGGATAATCATCCAGCCGCCGGTAAGCGTCGGGAATCCCAACCAAATCCAGCAGGTCCGCCGCCCGTTTGCGCGATTGCGTGGTATTCATGCCTTCGTGCAATTTCAGCGACTCGGTGATCTGCGTGCCGATAGTCAGCACCGGATTCAGCGAGGTCATCGGGTCCTGGAAAATCATGGCGATTTCTTTGCCGCGGATGAGCCGCATCTGATCCGGCTTGAGGGTCAGCAGATCGCGCCCTTCAAATACGACCGTGCCGGATTCGACCTTGCCGGGCGGGCTGGGTATCAAGCCCATCAGCGCGAGGCAACTGACGCTCTTGCCGCTGCCGCTCTCGCCCACAATGCCAAGCGTCTCACCTTCTTCAAGATCAAAAGACACGCCGTTCACGGCATAGACGGTACCTTCTTGTGTATAAAACCTGACGACAAGGTCTTTGACCTCAAGTAGAGTGCTCAAGGCGTTACCCTCCTTACAAATCAAACTCGCTATCCGATAGAAGTGTGCAATAGTGAGTTTGCAGGACGAATGCGAGCATGTAAAAACCGCCTAGCTATATTAGGTTGCGCAGGCGCCAGTCGAACTCGTGATTCGGACGCGCAAACGCAATTGCGCGAGATCGCGATCTGGCAGACGAAACCGCGCTGGCACAATATTACCAGTAAAGCAGCCACAATACCAATTTTGGGCCGCTTGCCTGTAAATCTTCTCTACTTGATGCCAGTCCGCGCGATGCCTTCTATGAAATAGCGCTGGAAAGCGAGGAACATGATCAAGATTGGAACGATAGAAACTACCACCATCGATATGACCGCGGGGAAGTCGGTGAAGTAATAGCCTCGCATGTAGTTGATGCCCAGCTGCACGGTATACATCTCCTGCCGGGTAAGGGCGACCAGGGGCCAGGCGAAGGCGTTCCAGCGCGCGGAGAAGCCGAGAATGACCAGGACGGCGATCGCTGGTTTCGCCAAGGGTACAACGACGCGCGTAAAGATCGTGAATTCGCCGGCGCCGTCCAGCCGCGCCGCCTCCAGTAATTCGTCCGGAATCTCCAGCATAAATTGCCGGGCGAAGAACAAGCCGAAGATATCGGCCATATGCGGGCCGATGACACTCCAGTGCGTATTTGCCCAACCCATCCGCGCCACGAGCAGGAAGCGCGGCAGCAGTAGCACCTGCAGAGGAATCATCAAGGTGCTCAGAATCAGCAAGAACAGAAGATTTCGCCCGCGGAACTGGTATTTGGCGAAGGCGAATCCCGACATTAAGCCGAATAGCGTCAAGCCGGCGACGGACGTCACCACGATGATCAAGGTATTGCCGTACCAGCGCGGCCAGGGGGAGTTATTCCAGCCGTTGACGTAGTTGTCAAAGATGATTTGCGGCGGCGCCAAAATCAACTCGCGCGAGTAAGCGTCTTCGCGCGTCATTAGGGTGGTCGCCAGCATCCAGTACAAGGGGAATACGATAATTAGCGCGCCCGCCGCCAGCGCCAGCCAGACGCCGAAAGTCGCGAGCCGTTCTTTCGCCTGCAGGCTAAGACGGTCGGTATATGGCGCAGCCGACATCGCCGAATTTGCCACTAGCTTATCCTCCCGCCTTCGTTGGAAATACGCCACTGTATCAGTGTAATCGTCATGATTATGGCCATGAATACAATTCCGATTGCGCTGGCATAGCCAACGCGCTGTGTTTGAAATGCCGAGTTATAGATAAAAACCGTTAACACGGTGGTGGCGTAACCGGGACCGCCGTTCGTCAGTACGAAGACAAGATCAAAAACTTCAAAGGAATATATGATATTCAGAACGATCAACAGGAATGTGGTCGGCTTCAACAGGGGAAAGGTGATGTGTCGGAATTGCTGCCAGCGCGAGGCGCCGTCGACTCTCGCCGCCTCCACAAGATCGGGCGGTATCGACTGCAAGCCGGCCAGGTAGATGAGCATGCAAAAACCCAGACGCACCCAAATCGTAACGATGACCACGGTCATCATCGCGGTGTGGCGGTTGGTCAACCACTGAACTTTTTTCAAGCCAAGTTCGACCAGCATCTTGTTAAGCACGCCGAAGGTATCGCCGAAGATCCAGCCCGCTGTCGTGGCCGTCGCCACCGCTGAAATGACAAAGGGTAAGAAATAGATCGCCCGCAAGACCGCGCGCCCGGGCAACTGTGGTCGATTCAAACCCAAGGCAGCCAGCAGCCCAAAAGCCATGCTCAAGGGCACGACGCCGAGCGTGAAGTTGACCGTGTTCTGCAGGGATGTCCAAAATATGGGATCTTCAAGCAGCCGCAAGTAATTCTTTAGGCCGCTGAATTCCGGCTCGCTAATGCCATTCCACTTGAAGAAACTGATGACCGCGGAATAGGCGATGGGGAATAAGACAAAGACAAGAAAAATCGCAAGCGTCGGCGTTATAAACAGATATGGCACGACCTTGCGCTGATTCAAGCTCCACCAATCGCGCCAATTGCGCGCGGATTCCGCCCCTATCGTTTCGGGATTCGTCGCAACCAAGGTTAGTGTCCTGTGACCAAAAAAGCGGGGACCCAGCGAGCGGGCCCCCGACGAGGTCTGCTTCTATTCTTCAGCCAGCAGCGCGTTAATCTTGTCGTGGATATTCTGCGCTGTCTGCTCAGCCGATTGGCCGGCGACAAAAGCCAGATCCAGCTCGTCCTGAATGATGTTCTGGATGCCAGGGAACAGCGGCAACCCCTGGACGGACGCATGATGCGCGTCTACCGTTTCCGCCACTTCGGCGAAGAGCAGCATCATGTCGTTGAACTCAGGATAGCTAAGCCCTTCCAGCGATGAGTAGCGCACCGGATTGAAGAATGCCTGCTCGGCAAAGTACTTCATATTCTCGGTGTTGGTGATGAACTTGACGAACTCGGCCGCTACTTCTGGATTGTCGCTATCACGCGTGACGGCGAAGCCATTCCCGCCGAGATCGGCATCGACCCCGTTTTCCGTGCAGGGCAGATAAGTTATGTCCCAGCGCTGGCTGACCATGTTTTCGCGCAGATTCGGCAGGTGCCAGCTGCCCGAGATGAAGAAGGCGATAGTCCCGTTGATGAACAACTCGTCGGCGCGTTCGGACAGCTTCATCGAGGTGCTGAAGGGCGCCAAACCATCGTCGTACCAGGACTTGGTCCAGGCGATCGTCTCGATGGCCGCCTCGGAATCCATAGTGGATTCACTCAGGTCGTCAGTCAAGACCTGGCCCCCGTTGCCATAGAGGAAGAGCATCCAGCGCTTGCCGTTCCAAAGCGCGGCATGGCCAAAGTCGGCATCGCTGTTGTCCATAGCGTGGCGGGACATGTCCGAGAATTCTTCCCAGGACCAGCAATCGTCCATCGAGGTCGGGACGGTGATGCCAGCTTGCTCAATGTAATCGACATTGTAAAAGAGCGCGTGCGTGTCGGTCATGAAGGGGATGCCATAGGGAACGCCATCAACCGAAGCGATCGTCCAGGCGGCTGGGAAGAAGTCCTCGGAGAAGCCTTCCTCCAGGTATGGCGACAAGTCAATCGTGCCGCCGGCATGGGCGTAAAAGGCGAAGTCGCCGCGGAATCCGGCGCGCACGACATCAGGCGCGGTACCGGCTGCCATCTCTACGATGGTCTGATCGCGATAGCCCTGGCCCGGCCGCTCGAGTATGGTCACGTCAACGTCGGGGTGCAGTTCTTCAAAGGCGGCGATCATGTCGTTGAACATCTGCAATTCGGTGGTATTGCCCCAGGTGGCAAAGGTGATTTCGGTGGCGTCCTGCGCCAATGAGCCGGGCAGCATCAAGGCAAGCAGAGCAACTACCAGCAAAAACTTAGGTAACTTCCGCATTCCAATCTCTCCTATATTGAGTCAGTAAACAGGAACTCAGTCGACGCACTGTACCGGCAGCCGCGCCAACACGCCGTGAATGGCGGTCGCCGCACAGCGCCACTACTTTTACCTTATCGCCCGTGCGATGTCAAATCAGGCTTGCGCCAGGTCGGGCAGCGCCTGCCGTCCCTCCGCGCGATACCAACGTATTGTTTCGCGCAAGCCGGCGCGGAAGTTGGTTTGCGAGACGAAGCCAAATTCTCGCTGCGCGCGGCTGACATCCAGCTTGCGCCGGGGTTGCCCGTTGGGTTTGCTGGTATCCCATCGTAACTCGCCCGTAAATCCAACTTCGTCGGCAATGATCTCGACCAGATCGCGGATGCTGATTTCGAAGGCGCTGCCCAGGTTGACCGGCTCGGCGCCGTCATAGCGCTCGGCCGCCAGCACGATGCCCTCGGCGGCGTCGCGTACAAACAGGAATTCGCGGGTGGGCGAACCATCGCCGAACAAGGTCACTTCGCCGGCGCCGCTCTCCTGCGCATCCACCATCTTGCGGATGACCGCCGGGATGACGTGCGACGACTTCAAATCGAATTTGTCGTGCGGGCCGTATAAGTTGACCGGCAGCAAGTGGATGGCGTTGTAACCGTATTCTTGCCGATAGGCCTGGCTCTGCACCAGCAGCATCTTTTTCGCCAAGCCGTAGGGCGCGTTGGTCTCTTCCGGGTATCCCGACCAGAGATCGTTTTCGCGGAAAGGCACCGGCGCAAATTTGGGGTAGCTGCAAACAGTCCCGATGCCGACGAATTTGGCCACGCCGGCCCGCCGCGCGTGCTCCAGCATCAGGACGCCCATCATCAGGTTCTCGTAGAAAAACAAACCCGGATGCTCGCGGTTGATGCCGATGCCGCCGACATTGGCCGCCAGATGAATCACCATCGTCGCATCGGGGTAATCGGCGTAAAGGCGCGCTACGGCTGCCTGTTCCCGCAGGTCGTATGCCGCGCGGCGCGGCACGATGATGCGCCGGGCCGATTCAGCGCGCAGCTTGTCCACCACGTGTCGTCCCAGGAAGCCGGCGCCGCCGGTCACAATTACTGACTGATTACCCCAGAAAGCCGAAGCCATGCTCTTTCCTCTCATTTTGCTGCCAGTATCATAGCAGACTTCGCCGAGCGCCATGATGCCTTTACACGCTTCTATCCCATCTGCCTCAGCGCGGCGTCTGCGCATACACATTCGCGCCCCGCAGCGGTAAGATAAGCGCCGATAGACATGGTTCGCAAACTGAGAAAGGCAATCTCTTGGAACGTACACTAATCATCGTCAAGCCCGATGCGGTACAGCGCGGTTTGACCGGCGAAATCATCAAACGATTTGAGCAGCGCGGCCTGAAAATAATCGGCATGAAGCTGCTGCAAGTGAACAAAGAGCTGGCCGAGAAACACTACGATGTACACCGCGAGCGCCCGTTCTTCGCCGGGCTGGTCGACTACATTATTTCGGCGCCGGTGGTGGTGATGGCGCTGGAAGGCACTGACGCCATCGTGGCGACCCGCGCGACCATCGGCGCCACCAAGCCCGCCGAGGCGGCCGCCGGCACCATCCGCGGCGACTACGGGCTGGAGATCGGGCGCAACCTGGTGCATGGCTCTGATAGCGTGGAGAACGGCGAGATCGAGATCGCCAACTTCTTTACGGAAGCGGAGCTGTGCGGCGGCTGGCCGCGGGATGTGGATGGCTGGGTGTTTGAGTAGGCGGTGTTTGACAGACGTATAACACGGAATTATAGTAGCGCTATTGGCAAGATTGGCAAAGATCATGGCAAAAGAAAGAATGCCGATTACACCTAAGGTATTGACTTGGGCGCGCGAGCGTGCCGGTTTCAAATCGGATGAACTGGCTGCCAAAAGCGGTTTTGCGGAGGTTGCCGCCTGCGAACGCGGGCAGTCAAAACCTACCTACCGGCAGCTTGAGAAAATCGCCGAGGCATTGCAGTTACCCGTTGCAATATTCTTCTTTCCCGAGCCCCCGGACTGGCCCCCTATTGAAGAGACATTTCGTACGCTGGGATCTGAGCAGTTTGCTGAGATTCCTCCAGCAATTCGACTCCTATTGCATAAGGGCCTTGCATTCCAACTTGGGCTGAATGAGTTAAATGACGGGCGCAATCCTGCCCCGCGTTTGATCACACGAGATTTGACTTTGCATGACGATGAACCTATTGAAGCGACCGCTGTTCGCATTCGCGACTTTCTCGGTGTCTCGCTGGCCG
>JAGWBC010000032.1 GCA_021296115.1 Anaerolineae bacterium
GCCCTACAAAGACATCGGTCCGCCTAGAGACGCCAGCAAGGAGGCCGTGATCAGCCTCGAAGTTGAGGACGGCTGCGCCAGGATCGGCGTATACCTGACGTCGCGCCTTGAAGTACAGGTCATGTTGCGCTCTGGGCAGAACTTTCTGTATTCGAAAGAAATGGAGCTGTCGCCCGAAAAAGCGCTGCTTGAGACGATCCCGCTGCCGCCCGATACCGATGCGCGCCAACTGGAACTCAGCGTATGGGACGATCATCAAGTATTAGTAAGCTACCGGCCCGCGCGCGACAGCGAACTGCCAAGGCCTGAACCGGCAGCAGCGGCCCTGCCGCCAGTTGAAATCGCCTCAAACGAAGCGCTCTATCTCAATGGTCTGCATCTGGAGCAGTATCGTCACCCGACCTGCCAGCCCGAGCCATATTATCTTGAAGCGCTTCGGCGCGATCCGGCCGACAGCCGCTGCAATAACGCCATGGGTCTGCTGCTGCTGCGGCGCGGCAAATTCGCCCAGGCCGAAGCCTATTTTCGCGCGGCCAAAGCGGCGCTGACGCGGCGCAATCCCAATCCCTACGATGGTGAAGCCTTTTACAATCTGGGTCTCTCGCTCAAATTTCAGGGTCGCTATGACGAAGCCTGTGCCGCCTTCTACAAGGCGACCTGGAATGCCGCTTGGACGAGCGCAGCCTGCTTCGAGCTAGCGCGCCTGAGCTGGCGGCGGCGGCGATTCCAGGATGCGCTGGAACAGACCGAGCGGGCGCTGGCGGGTAACTGGCATCATCACCAAACCCGCCACCTCAAGATCGCCTTTTTGCGCAACCTGGGCCGGCGCGACGAGGCCAAGGCCGAATGCGAGCTTGCCTTGCGCCTTGACCGCATGAATTACGGCGCTGCCTTCGAGCGCATCTATCTCCATAGCGACACGGGATTTCGCGATCTGATGCGCGACAATGCGCAGACCTACATCGAGGTCGCTCTCGACTATGCCCACGCCGGGCTGTGGCCGGAGGCGGAACCGATGACCCCATGGCGCTATATTATCTCGGCTGGTTTCAACAGATATTTGACGGAAGCGAGCAGGTAAAATCCTGGGCCCTGCGCGCGTTTCAGACAGCGGCTGCCCTGCCGCCCGACTACTGTTTCCCCAACCGCGTTGAATGCATTGCCGCGCTGGAAACGGCCATGCGTCTCAATCCGGACGACGCGCGAGCGCCCTACTACCTGGGCAACTTCTGGTACGCGCATCGGCAGTATGACGACGCCATCGAGTGCTGGGAGCGCGCTATCGAGCTGGAACCGCGCAACCCGACCGCGCATCGCAACCTGGGATTGGCGCTGATGAACAAGCGCGCTGACAGCGCCGGCGCCTTGCGTCACTATGAACGCGCCTTTGCGCTGGACGAGTCGGACGCCCGCGTCCTCTTCGAACTGGATCAGCTCTACGTCAAGCTGGGCAAGCCGCCAGAGGAACGTCTGGCATTCTTGCAGCGGCATCAAGCCTGCGTCGACCAGCGCGACGATCTCACTATAGAAGCCGCGACCCTGCATAATTTGCTGGGACGGCCGCAGGCAGCGCTCGACATCATCATGCGCCGCGTCTTCCATCCCTGGGAAGGCGGCGAGGGGAAGGTCACCGGGCAATACGTCGCCAGCCTGATTCAGTTGGCGCGAGGGCACATTCGTCTGGGCTTGTATGACATCGCTATCGAGTGCCTGACGCGCGCCCAAACATATCCGCCCAATCTGGGTGAAGGCAAGCTGCTGACCGTGCCGGAGAACGATGTCTTGTATCATTTGGGGCTGGCGCATGAACTGAGCGGCGACGAGGTCGCGGCGAACCATTACTTCGCGGCGGCAGCCAGGGGCGAGTTTAAGCCGGCCTCGCCCATGTTCTACAACGACCAACCGCCCGAGAGTATCTACTTCCAAGGTCTTGCGCGCGGGAAGCTGGGCCAGCATGACCTTGCGCGCTCCATATTCCAGCGCATGATCGAGTATGGCGAAGCGCACCTGCACGATGACGTCGCGCTGGATTACTTCGCTGTGTCGCTGCCGAATTTTCTGGTCTTTGAGGATGATCTCGCGCAGCGCAATCACATCCACTGCTTGTACCTGATTGGGCTGGGACATCTGGGATTGGGTGATATTGAGACGGCTGTACACAGCTTTGACGAGGTCTTGGCGCGCGATCCCAATCACTTGGGAGCGACCTTGTATCGTCAAGTCGACTCGGCGCCAAAGTGGGAAAGTGATACGGGAGGGGGTAATATTGAAGAATCTGAATTTCTGTAAGGCATGACCAGATCAAATAGGAGAGAAAAATGACTAAGCATTCCCTTTTGAAGATTGTAGTAGTCGCCCTGGTTGCCCTGCTCTTGCTGCCGGGCGCGGCCTTGGCGCAAGACAGTACGCCGGTGACGCTGATGCACGGCTGGACCGGCGCCGACAATACCGAGATGCTCAACACCATCTTCGACCGTTTCAATACGGATAACGACGACGGCCTGGTCATTGAGCCGACCGCGCTGGGTTGGGACGATTTGTTCACGCAGCTTACGCTCACCGCCGCCGCCGGCAACCCGCCCGATGTCGTGATGTTCCACAATACGGAAGTGACCGAATTCGTCAGAAAAGGCGTCCTGCTGCCGGTTGATGACCTGATGGCTGCAGTCGGCGTCGACCTCACCGGCGTACCGCAGAACATCATCGAACTGAGTAAAATCGATGGCGAGTTCTACTGCCTGCCGGGCGACCTGCATCCGATGAACCTGTATTACAACGTCGACCTGGTCGAAGCGGCTGGTTTGGATCCGGACAGCCCGCCAACCACCGGCGAAGAGTTCATGGCATGGGCGGAAGCGATGACGATCACCGATGACGACGGCGTGGTGACGCAGTATGGCCTAGACCAGCCATTAGGCGGCAGCCTCGGTCGCTGGTTCTTCCACACTTTGCTCTATCAATTTGGCGGCAGCTGGCTCGGTGAAGACGGTCTGGCGGCGGTCGATAGCGAAGCAGCCCATAAAGCGCTGCAGTACCTGGTGGATTTGCAGAATAGCGGGGTTTCGAGCATCGGCACCGGTTTCGGCGACATCAGCGCTTTCGATGCCGAGCGCGCGGGAATGATTATGGGTGGACCGTGGATGGTCAATTCATACGTCACGCGCGGCATGAACATCGGCTCGGCCGTGATGCCAACCTTCGGCGATGTGCCAGCCACCTGGACCAATACCCACTGCCTTGCGCTGACCGTGCAGGACAGCGACGAGAACTACCTCAACTCCATGAATGTGGTGAAGTGGTTCCTGGAGAACTACGCCGAGCCGGGCATCAAAGTCGGCATCGTGCCGGTACTGCCGGTGGCGTTGGCAGACCCCTACTGGACCGATCATGATTACGCTCAATACTATGCCCCCTTCGTCGAATCGTTGTCGATAGCCGTGATGGAGCCGGCCATCGAGAAGTACACGTCCGTCTTCTCCTTCGGCGGTCAGTCGCCGTTGCTGCGCAATCTTGAGGCGGCTCAAGCGGGAGACAAGAGCGTCGAAGAAGCTTTGGCCGACATGAAAGCGGGCATCGACGAGCTCATTCTGGACGAGTAGGTTCGTTGTCCCCCCCTCAATCCCCCCAAAGCATTGGGGGAGGCCGCTTTCGAGGCAGCCAGACTCCTCTTCCCTAGCTTGCTGGGGAAGGGGCCGGGGGATGGGGTAATATCGTAGGGGCGATCCATTGGGTCGCCCTCAGAAACAAGAATGAATGTTGGGGCGATCTTGAAATTCGCCCCTGCTAAACTTCTTAACGGTGAAACTGGTATTATGAGCAGCCCCGCGCCCAAAAAAGGCAAACGCGCCACATCGCGCTGGATAAGCATCAAGAACGACTTGATCGCCTATGCGTTCATGGCGCCCTATTTGTTACTCTTCATCGTATTCTTGCTGCTGCCAGCGGCGGTCGGCGTCTACGCCAGTTTCACCAAATGGGGCATCATCGGCGAGCCCAAATGGGTCGGGCTGCGGAACTACACCAAGCTGATTAACAGTGATCTCTTCATAGAGTCACTGCAGAATACGCTATATTTCGTCATCCTGGCGGCCATTCCCCTAATCGTACTGGGTTTCTTGTTGGCGCTGCTGGTGCATCAGAAGCTTCGCGGCCGTAATATCGCGCGCACCATCGTCTTCCTGCCACACGTGGTCAGCGTGGCGGCGGTCGGCATCATCTTTCAATGGATCCTCGAGCGCAGCTCGGGATTGCTGAATTATTATCTGGGCCTTCTAGGCGTCAATCCGCCAATCAACTGGCTGGGCGAACCTGACTGGGCCATGCCGGCCATCGCCATCACCACCATCTGGTGGACGGTCAACGGCAATATGATCATTTATTTGGCGGGCTTGCAAGATATCCCCGAGGACTTGTACGAGGCGGCCAGGATCGACGGCGCCGGTCGTTGGCAAGAGATCCGCTATGTCACCATCCCCATGCTGATGCCGGTCAACGCCTTCGTCATCCCGCTGACGGTCATCGCCTGCTGGCGCGTATTCGGCCAGGTCTTTGTCATGACACGCGGCGGACCGCAAGGCGCAACCTTCACCGTGGCTCAATTCATTTACGAGACCGCCTTCGTGAACTTCAATATGGGCTTGGCATCGGCCGCGGGCGTCATCCTGATGCTGATTACGCTCAGCTTCACCGTCATTCAATTGCGCGCGATGAAGGTGATTTGACATGAGCGAATCCTGGCGCGACGACAGCATTTACAGCGACGGCTCGCTCAATTTTGGGCGGCTGGCGCTCTACGCCATCATGATCTTCGTGGCGATCGTCTGGGGCGCGCCCTTCGTCTGGATGTTTGTGTCGTCAATCAAGCCGGATACCGAGATATTCAGCTATCCGCCTACCTGGTGGCCAAACGAGCCGACCCTCATGTTCTACACGGGCCTGTTCGAGGGCTTCCCCATGTTGCAGTGGTTTCGCAACAGCCTGATCGTGGCGACTATCACTACCGCGCTGACCCTGGCCACCAATATCCTGGCGGCATACCCGCTGGCCCGCATGCGCTTCCGCGGGCGCAGAATCTTGCTGCTCATTATCCTCTCGACCTTCCTGCTGCCCGGCGAGATTCTGCTGGTGCCGCTCTTCCTGGGCATGATCAAATTCAAACTGGCCAATACCTATTTCAGCATCGCCGTGCCTGCCGCCGCCAACGCCTTTGGCGTCTTTTTGATGACGCAATTCTTCCTGAGCATCCCGGTCGAGCTGGAGGAAGCCGCGCGATTGGACGGCTGCAGCCGTTTCGGTCTGCTCTGGCGCATCTTCATCCCGCTGAGCAAACCGGTCATCGCTACGGTCGCCATCTTCACCTTCGTCCGCAGTTGGAACGATTTCTTCTGGCCGCTCATCATCAGCAACACCGATGCCACCCGCACCGTGCCGGTTGGTTTGGCTGTCTTCGTCGGGCGCGGGCTTTCGATGCGCTTCGGCGTCATCATGGCCTCGGCAGCTGCGGCCACCATACCAGCCGTGATATTCTTCCTGCTGTTGCAGCGCTACTTCGTCCGCGGCATCTCCACCACCGGCCTACAGGGCTAGGTCACCGGCGAGCCCTGCGGATGACAACGCTCCCAACTGTCGAGGAAATCCCGTTTCATGGCTGGGACGGCGTACGGCTGAGCAACGGCTTGATTAACGCCGTCTGCGTCCCCGAGATCGGCGGCCGCCTGATGCAGTTCAGCCTGGGTCCGCATGACTTCCTTTTCATGAATCCTGAGTTGCTGGGCAAACGCTTCTCATTCGCGGAACACGCCGGCGATGGCACGCTTTTGCACTGGAAGAATTACGGCGGTGACAAGACCTGGCCCGCCCCGCAAGGCTGGGATGGCCAGGGTCAGTGGCCCGGCCCGCCCGATCCCGTGCTCGATTCGGGGCGCTACGAACATACGACAAGTGAAGCCTCCGTCTTGATGATCAGTCCTATAGACCAGCGCTCCGGCTTGCGCATTCGCCGCCAAGTCACGCTGCGGCCCGGAAGCTCGCGCCTACAGCTGCGCCTATTCTTCGAGAATATCTTGAATCAAACGATCCGCTGGTCAATCTGGGATGTGGCGCAGTTGGCCTGCGTCACCCGCGATGGCAAGCTGAATGACGACTGCTGGCTCTATATCCCGACGGATCCGGCTCGCGCGCAGCCCTACGAGGTCATGTTCGGCGATGACAATCCGCAGTATCAGTTGGACTTGGATAGCGGATTGCTGGCGGTGCAGTATCAGGGCATCGTCGGCAAAATCGGCGTACACAGCCCGGCCGGTTGGATGGCTTTCGCTGACCGGCGAGCAGGCTTCGCGCTCTGCATGCAGTTTCCCTACGAGCCAGACGCCGAGTACCCCGACAATGGCGCCACGGTGGAATGCTGGACGGAATCGCCCGGCGCGCCCTCGCCCATAGCCATTCAATCGCCGGGCTATATTCTCGAGGCCGAAGTCCTCAGCCCGCTGCATACCCTGGGTCCGCTTCAGACCATGATGCAGCAAGTTGTCTGGTCGGCGGCATATTGTCCGGCGCCGATAGTTGCTGTCACCGATGTCGGCTGCGTTCATCAGCCGCTGTCGGTTGAAATCAACGATGCCTGGGCGCGAGTTCAGGGCGTATTTGGCTGTTTTCTGGACGGCCGCGGCGAAATCGAGTTTCTCGACGAAGCTGAAGACCTCATTGGCCAGGTCGACTTGGGACCGGTCTCGCCTCTGCGCGCGCTTCAGGTTGATGCGACTTTATCCGCAAGCAGCGACGCGAGACTGATACGTCTGAACCTGCGGGATGCCGACGGCGCTTACGCCGGCACACTTGCCAGTGTCATACCTGCCGAAATGGATTAGCGAGTGATTGGAGCATAAAGAATGACCGACATGTGGACGCCCGAAAAAGCCAAGGACTGGTACGCCTCGATTGATCCCATACGTGGCTGCAATTACCTGCCGCGCACGGCGGTCAACTCGACCGAGAGGTGGCAGGCCGAGTCCTTTGATCCCGATACCATCGCTGAGGAATTGGCTTGGGCGGGGGCGGCCGGTTTCAACGCCCTGCGCGTCTTCCATCAATTCCTCGTCTGGCAGGCTGACCCGGCCGGATTGAAGCGCCGAATCGATCAATTCCTCGATATCGCGGCGGGGGAGGGCATCAAGGCGATGTTCATCCTGTTCGATGACTGCGCCTTCGCCGGCAAGGAACCCTACCTCGGCGCGCAAGATGACCCCATTCCCTTTGTGCATAACAGCGGCTGGACACCCAGCCCAGGCTTGCAGCGGGTGGACGACCGCGCCGTCTGGCCCCTGCTCAAAGACTATGTGCTTGATATCGTCGGCAGCTTCGCCAATGACGAGCGCGTGCAGATTTGGGACTTGTACAACGAGCCGGGCAACTCCGAACTGGGCGAGACAAGCCTGCCCTTGGTGGAAGCCGCCTTCGCCTGGGCCCGTGAGGCCCGCGCCCAGCAGCCGCTAACCACGTCCATCTTTCGCATGCATGAGGCCTACGAGATGGAGGAACGGATTCTGGAGCTGTCGGATGTGACGTCCTTCCATCATTACGGAGAAAGCGGCGTCGAAGCTGTCATCCAGCGCTGCCGGGCTTACGGCCGTCCAGTGCTCTGTACGGAATGGCTGCGCCGCGTGGTCGGCCAGACTGTCGAGCTTGTCCTTCCCATCTTCGCGCGCGAGCGCATCGGCTGGTACAATTGGGGTTTGGTCGCCGGGCGGACGCAGACATATCTTGATTGGCGGCGGGAGCTCAACACGCCCGACAGCGCGACTTGGCAGCATGACATTTTCCACGCCGACGGCAAGCCCTACGATGAAGAAGAACTGAGGCTGATTGGCTCATTCGAATTCTCCCACAAAGAGTGAGAAGGGCGAGACGCTCAGGCGCCTGTTTCGAAAAAGAAATCGCGTTTGTCTCCGCTGGATCCCAAGTGCCGATGTCGCAAGGGCCGCGACCACTGCGGCGGCTACCTCTCTATCCGTCGCGCACAAATATTCCAGTGCCCGCGCCACAGCCTGAGGGCGTATCGCGTTCATCAATTCCGCTCCAATACGGCCGCCTCGTTGTCGAGCTGTTGCCCTCGAGCTCGAGGTTTCCGATGTCGTAACATGTGGCGTCAAACCAGATGGCGCCGCCCTTGTCTTCGGCCGAATTGTCCAAGAAATGGCTATTGTAGATTCCAGCTCTGCCGCCATGCACCGCAACAGCGCCGCCCGAATTGGCAGTATTGTTCGTGAAGGTCACTTGCGAAATCAGAATCTCGGCGTCAGTGTGGGCATCGATGGCGCCGCCTTCCTCCCCCGCGCCGCGCCCGTTGATCAGCCTCAGATTTTTGAAGACGGCTTGCCCGCCAACAACTTCAAATACGCTAAAGCGATTGTCGCCGTCGACCGTGTAACCTTTGCCGTCAATCGTGACCTGGCTGGTGATCGGCGGCAAAGGCGCATCCAGAACAATACTCTCTCGCAGTCTTATCGTGTCGGCGCCCTGGCCAGCCGGGCATGCTCCCGCCGGCGCATCGGTGTTCGCGGCGATGATTTGATCGGCCAGGGTGCAATCGGCCGCGATCACTCTTTCTGGCGGCGGCTGTTCGGATGCCGTGCGCTCCGATTCCATCGCGCCGATGTCGCAATGCGCGCGCGGGTTGCCAAGCTGGTCGGTCGGCAGGCAGAAGGCTGGATCAGCAGCGCCATGCGCCGGACTGGCGTCCCGCAGCGGATGATACGCTGGAGAGCCGAAGAGCTCCCCTAGCAGCGGATCGCCGCCTTCCGGCGTGGCGCAGGTCCCGTCCTGGCTGAAATTACCGCGGCTCTCGTCCAGGTCGCCGAAACAATCGTCTCCGCTGCCGCTCCCGGCGACGATGCTATTGCGCAGAAGAACCGGTCCCGATCGTTTGAAGACACCGGCGCCGACGATTTGGCGCGCTCGATTATTCATCAAGGTAAGATGCGTGAGTGTCGTGTAAGCGCCGTTGATGTGTATGCCGCCGCCTTCGTTTGCTTCATTGCCGCTAAGCGTACTGTTGGAGACTTCAACCCGGCCCCGCCTGCTCGCCAGCGCGCCGCCAAACTTTCCGGCGGCATTACCTTGGAAAGAACTATTCGCGACATTGACTGTGCCGCCGTCCGCCAGCAGCGCGCCGCCGTCATCCGTCGCCCAATTGCCGATGAAACTGCTACCTTCGACATGCAGCCACACGTCGTCGCTGACAGTCGCAATCGCGCCGCCCTTGGTCGCTTCGTTGTCGCGGAAGCGCAGGTTGGTCGCCGAGACGCGGGCGCCGTTGCGCAACCTGATGGCGCCGCCGACGCTGGCATTGCCGTCAGCGAGCGTCATATCTCTAATCGTCAGCGCGCCGCCGTCGACATCCAGCAGCCGAAAACTGCCGTTGCCGCTTAGCGTATAGCCGTTGCCTTCAATCGTAATCTCGCTGGTGATCGGCGGCAGTTGTTGACTTATGCTTATGTCGCGCGCCAGGGTGATGGTATCGGCGCCATCGCCAGCCGGGCAAGCGCCAGCCGCAGCGTCAGTGTTGGCCGCGGTGATCTGCAGGGCGAGCGGGCAGGGCGGTGGCGGCAGCACGGGCGCCGGCTTGCGGACGGGGTGTGCCCAGTTGGTCGGTCTCCAGGCAGAATTGTGAATCAGCCGCGTCCAGCGCCGGGCTGAAATCCGCGAGGGGAAAAGTCGCCGGCGCGCCGGTCGCCCCATTTAGCAGGGGATTGCCGCTCAGCGCGGACGCGCAGGAACCGTCCGCGATCAAGTTGCCGCGGCTGTCGTTGACCCGCCCGTGACAGGCATCGCCGATATTACGGCCCGAGAGGATGCTGTTGTAAATGTTGACATCGACCGCTTTTAAGTCGGAAACATATACATCGTGACCATTGCTAGCGAAGTTATCCACCATAGTCACATGCGTCAGCGTCGTCTTTCGATTGCGGGCGCCGACCGCTCCGCCAGCTAAGGCCCGGCTGCCGCCAAATGTCGAGTTGGAGATAGTCGCCAGGTCATGCCGGGAATCAAAATAGATTGCGCCGCCAATTGACCCGGCGTAATTGTCGATAAAGCTGCTGTTTGCTACTGCGGCCGGTCCGCTCAAAACATGTATGGCTCCGCCGTAAGCGTCGGCTCTGTTCTTCTCAAAACTGGTGTTGTTGACGATCAGATTGCGATTGCCGACGAGGGTAGCAATCGCTCCGCCGGATTCCCCGCTGTTCCCGAAGAATCTGGAGTTGTTTACAGTGAGTTCCCCGCGGCTTGTCAGAATCGCGCCGCCTGGCTGTAGGCTGAAGCCGTTTACCAAGTTCAGGTTGTTGATCGTCAGCCGCCCGCCATCAACGTGGAAGATGCGATTTTTGCGGTTGCCGCTGATCGTATGCCCCCCGCCTTCAATCGTGATCGTGCCCGTGATTGGCGGCAGCGCCACCTTGAGCGCGAGGTCTTCCGTCAGCGTGATGACATCATGGCTCGTCCCCGCCGGGCAGGCGCCAACTGCGCTATTGCTATTGGCGGATTTGATGCGGTCGCGCAAGGTGCAAACCGGTATCGAAGTTGGCGCTGGAATCGCGCTCGTGGATTCAATAGCGCCGATGTCACAGCTGCCGCCCTGCGGACGTCTGACGCCGATTTTATCGCTGCTGAGGCAATATCGCGGGTCGCCGGCATCAAGCGCTGGGCTGCCATCCAGGGGCGTGACGTAACTTAGATTCGGATTGCCTCCCAGGTCTGCTCCGCAAGTCCAGTCCTGGATCAGGTTGCCGCTGGCCTCGTCCAGATCGCCGGAACAATCATCGACTTCTTCCCAGTTGCCGGCGATGATGCTATTCCGCAGACGCAGCGCGCCGTATTGTTTATGTACCCCATCGCCTTGCACTGCTGGGAACGAGCCGGCCAGAATCGTGACATGGGTTAATGTCGCGCTGCCGCCGCCTACGAGAACGGCGCCTCCTGTGCGGGCGATGTTCTCGACGAATATGCTGTTCTCTACCTCCACTGTTCCGCCGAGGGCGAATATCGCCCCGCCGCGGCGCGCCGCCGTATTCTTGACGAAGTTGCTGGCGCTAATATCGACGCTGCCGCCCGAAACCGTTATCGCGCCGCCATCGCCGGCCAAATTGTCGCGGAAATCGCTATCTCGCACGCTAAGGACGACATCATCGTCCTGTGACCCGACTGCGCCGCCGGATCGCGCCGTATTATCCCTAAACGCGACCTTCAATATGGAGACTCGGGCGCCGTTTCTCGCGCGGACCGCACTGCTGTAGTCGGCGCTTGCCTTGGCGAGTGTGACGTCCTTTAGGGTAAGATTCCCGCCACTGACGTCAAATATCCGAAACTGCCCATCCCCGCTGATGGTATGATCGCCGCCCTCAATCGTGATCGTGCCCGTGATCGGCGGCAGCGCCTCGCTTAGCGTGATGTCTTCCCTGATAGTGATGACATCGTGGCTTGTCCCAGCCGGGCAGAAGCCGACGGCGGTATTCGTATTGGCTGACCAGATGTGATCGGCCAGGGTGCAGACTGGCGTCTCCGCCGGTGACGTCAACAAGGCGCCGACCGCGATGATCAGAACCAGGCGCGCGATACCGATTAGCAGGATTAAAATCATGGCTCTCTAGGCCTTTGCTTAGGTCTTGGTCTTTAGGCGTCGCAATGCCCTTGGTTCGTCTGACGCTGACGTTCCCTCAGCCGCAGGGCGCGAGAATCCAGAGCGAGTGACGCTTTTGTCCCATAGTGTAATAAATGGGCGTCGCTGCGTCGGTATTCCAATTCAAGGCCGTCGCTGGAGAGATGGAGCGCCGCCGGGTCTACAGCCGCCGCCGGGGCGCTGCGTAAGCATCCGGCGTGCCCATCTCATCCATCCAGCGCAGGAATTTAGCGTGCATCATTTCGCAGACCTCCGGCCGTTCAGCCGCCAGGTTGTGCTGATGGGCCGGGTCATTGACGGCGTCATAGAGCTCGATTGGATCGCCCTCCAAACTGTAGAGGAAATCCCACTCGCCATCACGGATGGTGCTGGGCGACACCTCGACCACCGTTCTCTCGTTGTCGTCGACGATCAGCGTGGTGTTGCCGGCGGTGTCGGCCAGCGACTGCGATGTCACCACGATATCATGCAAGCGGTCGACCTCGCCCCGCGCCAGCGGAAGCAGCGAACGCGCTTGCACGCGCGAGGGGATGTCGACGCCCGCCAGCGCCAACATAGTCGGCATCATATCGGGAATGCTGACCAGCCCGGTAACTCGCTGCGGGTCGTAACCGGGGATCTTGGCGAAGAGCGGCACGTGGCTGATTTCATTGTGCTTTGGCGTCCGGTAGGAGATCGCGCCCAGCTTGAAGCGCGCCATCGCTTCCATCACCGGAATTGTGTTATCGGGCCAGCGGAAGCGGCTCTTGCCAAATATGCCGAATTCGCCGAAGTAGAAGCCATGGTCGGAGACGAACAATATGGCAGTCTCGTCATAGATGCCCAAGGTCTTCAAACGGTCTAGCAGCAAGCCGAACCAGCGGTCGACCATCGTGATTTCACCCATGTAGGTTGCCCGCCCGATCTCCAGATCGCGCTCGGTATAGCCAGCGTCCTCCCAGTCCCAATAGGCTGGATAGACCTGTTCGCCGGCATAATCAGGCAGATAGGGTTTGACGTAATGCGCCGGCGGGTCCCAGGGTTCATGCGGGTCCCAGGCATCGATATAGAGGAAGAATTTCTCTTCGTAATGCCGTTCGAGCCAGTCCATCGCCGTCTTGAAGGTCCGCGGCGCAAAGCGATCGTCCTCGGCGCGCCAAGTGCTGGTGACATCGGGCCGGCCCGAGGCTTCGCGCTGCCCGCGTATCCAAATGTAATCGTCAAAGCCGCGGTCGTAGCCGTAGCCGTTGCGGATGAGGAAGGGGTTGTCAACGACGCCCATGGTCGTATAACCGGCTTTGGCCAGCAAATCCGCCAGCGTGATCTCGTCCTGGGGCAGTGGCCCCCAGGTCAGATAGCTAAATGTGAAGCGGCCGGTGGCGATGTCGGCGCGCGTCGGCACCGTGGGAAAGGAAGCGGCGTGGCAATCTTCAAAGACGAGGGCTTCTTGGGCGAATTGCGTCAGATATGGCGCGATGACCTCCTGATTGCCGTAGGTCGGCAGATAGTCGGCTCTGAGGGTGTCGGTGACGACGCAAATGATATTCATGTCGGTATTCTCCTATGGCGATGAGTAAAAGCTTTACCACTGAGTACAACGAGTAAAATCGGGAGTTGCCGCGACACAACAGACTTACGCTATGCTCGCTGGTCCTGTCGTTGCGGGCACACAAGCGCCGTCAATCTCTCCGCCCGCGCGAGGCGCAGCGTTTAACGAACTACCGCGTAGCTTCTCCTGGATTAGCCTCGCTGACCGAAACCAATCTCTCGGTGTACTCAAAATACTCGGTGTACTCGGTGGCAAAAAATAGCCTATCCTTTCACCGCCCCCGAAGCGAGCCCGCGGATCAAGTACTTTTGGAAGAAGATGATCACGATCAGGATCGGTAGCGTCGTGGATACGGAGGCGGCGGCGGCGAGGGTCACATGCCCGGGATCTTCACCGCCAGTCCACTGTGCGATACCGACTGGCAGGGTCCAGTTTATCTGCGTCAGGATGCGGGCCAGCAAGAAGTCGTTGTAGGCCAGCAGCAGGGTGAACAAGCCGGTGGTGATGATGCCGGGCCACATAATGGGCACGATCACCGAGATGAAGGACTTTAGCCGGCTGGCGCCATCAATCATGGCGGCTTCTTCAATCTCGCGCGGGATCTCCATGAAGAAGCTGCGCAGCATCCAGATGGTGAAAGGCTGATTGGTCGCTACCAGGCAGAGAATCAGCAGGATATGGGTATCGTACAAGCCGGAAAGCTGACCCAAGTAGTAGAAGGGCAGCACAAGCGCCAGGCTGGGCAGCGAGCGGAAGGCCAGCGCGATCACCAGGATATAGACCGAAACCACGTGTCGAAAGCGCGCCAGTCCATAGCCCGCCAGCGCGCCGACGGTCAAGGAGATGCAGAGTGTACCCATCGTGACGATGACGCTGTTGATCAAGTAATCATAGAATTCGGCGGTATTGACGATTTCCGGCAGCGCCAGCGCCACGGCGACGCCGGCGAAAATGCAGCCGATGTATACGACTGAATTGGGCGCCGGGATGCGGTTGGCGGAAAATCCGATCACGAACAATGCAAAGATGACGATCACCAGCAGCAAACCATAGGGCGCAAAATCTTGCGGCGACATATTAAGCCAGAGTTCGGCATAGTTGTCGCCGGTGGGGCTGAAGATGAATCGCGGAATCCTTGCGTTGGCGTCCTTCGGCAGCTTGACCGAGTTCATAATCGTCCAGGTGAAGGGCAGAATGTTGTATACCGTGAACAGCGCCAGGGCGATGTAGATGATGATTCTCGCAATCGGGTTGTCTGTCCGTGTCATTAGCTTTCCTCCGTCTGCTCGCGATAGGTCATGACGAGGAAGGGAATCAGGACGACGAATATGCCCAGCACGGTGAGCACGCTCATGGCGTTGGCTTTGCCTAAGCGGCCGAAACTGAGAGCGACCTGAAAGTTGTAAAACATGATCGTCTCCGCATCGTAAATCGGGTTTTGCTGTGTGAGCACGAAGACACTGTCGAAGACTCGGTAGGAGTCCATGATCGAGATCAACCCGATGAAGATGAAAAGCGAGCGCAGATGGGGAATGGCGACATGCCAAAGCTGTCGCAGCCAGGAGGCGCCATCAACACGCGCCGCTTCCAGCGATTCTTGCGGCAGCGTCTGCAAACCGGCGAAGAGCACGATCATAGCAAAGGGCGTGGCCGTCCAGATGCTATGGAAGATGATCAGCAGCGGCACCGTCGTGCTATTCATGAACAGGCGGTAGTCGAAGAGCTGCTGCATCCAGTACCAGTAGGGCCCGCCACGATCGAACATATCACGGAAGATCAGTGTGCCGACGACCGGCGTCATTACGAAGGGCACCAGCGCGGCCGCGACAAATACGCCGCGAAAACGCCTGATCTGATCGAGCAGCAGGGCGAAGAGCAAGCCGAGAAGGATGCGCAGCGGCACGGCGACGGCGATGAAAATCAGCGTAAATTCAAGCGAGTCCCAGAATTCTGGATCGTCCAAGACTTCCTGGTAATTCTGAAAGCCAACCCAAAGCGGCTCATCAAGATTGCGGAAGGTGATATAGTGCAAGCCGAGTACGATTGACGCCAGCAGCGGCAGAGTCATAAGCGCCAGCATAATGACGACGCTTGGACCGACAAAAAAGGTGAAGGTTCCTTTCTTCATAAGCGGATCTCCTGCTTCTCTTGCGCGTTTACCGCTCCGACCATGTCCTGCACCGCCGCGATTACCGCCTCGGGCCGCTCGCGGAAGACGGCATGGCCAGCGGCCACAGGCCTTACCTGGCCGCGTGTGGACAGTCGTGTTAGTGGATATTGCAGCGCGCGCCACATCTGGCCGAGGCTCTTGGTATAGGGATCATCGCCGGGCAAGTCTTGCATCGCGACTATTACGAACAGGGGCAGGTCACCCAGCTTGCCCCTGGAGCGCGCCTGCGCATCGCTGGCGATGAGATACTGATTCTGCCAGTAATAAGTCCACCAGTAATTGGGATTATTCAGCAGCAATTTCAGGTAGCGTTTGCCGTGTCGCTGCAGTGTTTCGAGCGTCAGCCAATCGACGATATCGGCCTCGCGCAGCTTGCCGGCGGCCGCTTTCTCGGCGAAGCAGCGTACCGTTTCCATCCGCTCAAAGCCGGGTAGGTTTGCGTCGCCCACAGGTCGTAACCCGGCGGGATGCCGTCCATCAGGATCAAGCCGGCCACGCGCTCGGGATGGTCGGCGGCGACGATTTGCGCCACCGGCCCGCCGCCTGACCAAGCCAGCAGGATTACCGGCTCGTTTTCACCCAGGGCATCAAGCAAGGCGACGAATTCATTGGCTTCGATTTGGGCGCTGCGATTGCTGTCTACCGGGTCGCTCCAGGCGATGCCGGCGCGGTCGTAGGCGCAGACGCGCGTATGTTCGGCCAGCTTATGCTGAAAACACCCCCAGCCGAGCGTCGTTCCCAGCCAGCCGTTTTCCAGCCAAACCCTTGGGCTGCCCTGCCCCATCTCGACCACGTGCACCGCGCGGCCGCCGACATCGACGATCTTCCCAATGGGCTCGCCCAGGTCGAGCGAATCGGCTGGCAAATGCATGGTCATGAACTCAAGGCTAGCCTGCGTCTATAAGATTGGCGGACGGCAAGGGGTCAACCGCCGGCTGACCCCTACAAAGACTTAAAAATGTGTAGGGGCGAACCGGCGGCTCACCCGAATGTGCCCACCTGCCGCCACGATCACGCTGCAATCAGAAACGTGGCGGCGGGTGGAATTGAGACTAGCCTTCGATGAAGCCCTGCGCTGTGGCTTCGGCGGTGTAGGCTTCGGCGGCGGCGTCCAGCAATTCAGCGGCGGACATTTCGCCAGTGACAATCTGCGGCAGCCAGTTGCCCAAGACCGGGTTCAAAACGGCGCCGATGGCGGGTACATTGCTGCCCACTACACCGCCGGCGATCGTTTCGAAGACAGCCGGCAGGTAGCGCGCTTCAGCAACTGCCGCTACGGCCCGGCGTGTAATCACACCGTAGTTGGAACCACGCAACATCGTTTCCTCGTCCATGGCTTCCAGCATGACCTGGAAGACTAGGTCGGGATCGTCATCGATATTGGCCGGAATGCCAAGACCGGCGCCCGTTCCACCGGTGGCGGCATAGGGGGCGCCTTCAATCGCTCTTGGGGCGGGCCCGAAGGTAATACCGCCGACGAAATCGGAGAAGTCTGGATCATCCATAGAGGCGGCGCGGCTGGCCCAAGTGAAAGCCATCGCCAATTCGCCTGTGGCGATGCCGATCTGGCTGTCATCTATGCTATAGGTCAAGCCTTCTTCGCCCATGCAGGCATCAACGATCTCAACCAGCTTCTCGAGCGCCATCACGCCTTCGTCGCTATGGAAAGCAGGTGTGTTGTCCTCGTTCAGCAGGTCGCCGCCGAATCCAAGAACAAGATCCATGAACTCAAGACGCCAAGCCCAGCCGGCGTGAAGCTGAACGGTGAAGGGGATGACGATGCTGTCTTCGGCCGCAAGCACTCCGCAAGCGGCGATGACATCGTCCCAGGTATCGGGAATCTCAAGGCCGTGCTTCTCAAGGAGATCGGGGCGATAGAACATGTGCCGCGTATTTTGCTCCATCGGCAAGCCATAGATATTGCCATCGACCGTCATATCGCCGATGCCCAGGATGTCGGATATCTGGTATTCGTCCTCGTATTTGTCGATCAGGTCATTGAGCGGCATCATCCAACCTTCGGCGACGTAGGACTCAATATCGCCCTGCGTGACCATGATGATGTCGTAGGGGGACGTGCCGCCGGCGCCAAGAGCCAGGCGAAGCTGGTCATGCGCCGAGCCGGAATCCAGCAGCTGCGTGTTGACGTCGATATTGTCGACAGCGTTGCAGGCTTCGAGTTCATCGGCGTAGAAGTCGATGATGGGATAGGTCCAGCCGATCATATTTATCTGAGCGGCGGATTCGGGCGCTTCGATCATACAGCCGCCCATGTCTTGCGCGGCGACCGGTGCAATCAGCGCGAGAAGCGCCAGCAGCAAAAATAAACGTTTCATGGAAAGTCTCCTCTAGGCGTAGTCATTCAAAATAGACGCAATCCCAAAATGAGCCCGCGCCTCAGCTAACTATACCGCAAGGCGGGCGCGCAACCAACATTGGGCTGGCATCGCTTTGCATACGCGCTGGCGTGATTCTGAGGGGAAAGCGCCTGCCATTACGCTGGAAGGGGTCGCTGGCGCTGTGGATCATCAACTAGGCAGCGAGTTCTTCACGTACCGATTCGCGGTCTGACCAGGGGACGGGATGCACGTCGTAGTTGCGAAAGGCGTCCAGCACAGAAGGCGATAGCGCGAACTGGGTGTCATTTAGCATGGCGTACGCTCTTGACTCTCCGCGACGTGCATCTTTTGTATCTTCCCAAGCGAATACAGTTCGCTCCGCGCTGGCGCGGTCAGGTTTGTTGATGCTCAGCAACACGCGCTCTGGATGGGAAGCAGACTTAGGAATCACAAAATCGTAGTGATGATCGTATCCAGTCTTGCCAGATAACTTAACGCGCGGAGTATATCGAATTTGAGCGTCGTCTAACCATGCTACTACGTCTTCATGGTACAAGCTACGTATTGACGATGAGGCCAGATAAAACAGATCGTTTACCGCCAGCATGGCTTGCAGTAGCCGATGTTTCTTGCGTGCATAATCCCCCTCGGTCGTCTTTACTTGTAATTCACCGTTTACTAGGCATACACCGAAGCCATTAAGAGTAGAGTTGAGCAGAGCCTGACGTTTTTCAGTATCAAGCTTGCAGCCGCTCATTTCCAAATCGGCAACCGTGTAGCCGCGGTCAGTCAGAAGCAAGCCATCATTATCACGTTTGGCATAAAACTGAATGTAATCATTATGCCGATCAAGAAAGGGCGCCGTTACTTCCACCGTTTGGCCGCGCTTCCGAAACGTAATCTCGTCCCTTAGCCAGTCTAGATATTTTTCAGTCAGTTGTTCAATTTCCGCAATCATGAGAAAACTTCCCGTTGTATTCTTGGCGGAATAGAGATATTGCAGAAGCGCATAAAATCTTTCCACAGAATCCATTTATCGGAAAGATCAGTAAACTCATCGCTGGATATCGGATACGCCCAGCTGTCCCCAGCACCTTCACGATAGAGATGTAAGTGCGGGGTAGAAATCTTAGTCTGATCCGGGTTTTCGTGCACCGGCCCATCCAATTCTAGCCTGACCAATATAACCGTTTGTCTGGCGCGAAGCTGCATGGAGAAACGCGGGAAATCAATATCCCCGAGATACATATCGAGGTCAAACTCTTCCTTCCCATCAACCGACTTCAACTTTGCAGATGCTCGTCGTCGAGGAAGCGGAAAACGAATTGGTTCTTCAGAAAGGCGGCGCTTCTCCATGGCCAGTAACTCCTCCGCCTCTTGCTGCGTAATTTGAAATGGCGACAAAGGCCTGACCATGAAATCCGTGGCGAGCGCAAATTTGCTATGAGATCTTGTCCAAAGTATAGCAGGGTCGAGAAGCTAGGTCGACTCAAGCACCGGTATCGTCGCATTCGCCGCCGGCATGACCCCGATGCGGACAGCGCCAGGCAGCTGCTCCAGCGCCTCGTCGATCGCAGACTGCAAATCCGACTGTGGATGCAGCAGCAGCGCACGTACGAAATCCGCGTCCAGCTCGGAGACAAGCGAGATATGGATGCGCGCGGCGTCGCGCGATACCTGGAAGGCTTTGTGGCGGCCGACCTGAAAGCCGTCGCGCTCAAAGCGCTCGAAGACATCGGCGTGGCCCCGAATGCGCGGGTCCGCCATCCAGCTCTCGTAGTCGGAATTGCCGCTGCCTTCGGGGCAGGCGGCGCAGAGGATCATGCGGCCGCCGCTGCAAGTGACTGAGGCGGCGTGCGCCATGCCCTTCTGCGACTGATAGATGTTGATGTCTTTGGGGTGGCCGCCCGGCGAGGCGATCATCAGGTCAAAGGGCTCGGCTACCGGAATCTGGTAGAGCGCCCGCGCGTCGGGAATGCCGGCCTGCATGATGGCAAAGGGATCGCCAGCCAAGGCTTTGATGATCTGCTTGTCGGTGTTCAGGATTGCGTTCACGGCGAAATCGATGCCGACCATCCGGCCGATTTCCTCAACGTCCTGGCGCGCCGGATTTAAGTCGTATTCGCCCAGCCGAGCGCCCTCGTCCCGCATCATGGCGTGGTTGTGATTGATGGTGGGCAAGCCAGCCAAGCCGATGGCCGCGCTCTTAACGCCGCCGGAAAATCCTTGGAATTGGTGCGGCTCGATATTGCCAATGACGATGCGATAATCGGCGGCCATATAAATGCTGTTGATCACAACCGGCGTCCCGCGCGAGGTCTCGCCGAGGGCGGTCAGATTGGCTTGATCGGCGGCATCGTGGCAGAGGACGCGATAGGTCTCGATGATTTCACGCGGCAAGATGACGCTGAACTCGTCCGGCGACATGCCCGGATGAGTACCGGTGGCGATGATGAAGGTGACGTCCTCATCGCGGACGCCGGCGTGGCGCATGCCTTGCAGAACCGGAGGCAGCAGGTGTTCGTGCGGGACGGGGCGGGTCTTGTCATTGATGGCGATGGCGACGGTCTGGCCGGCTCGCGGCGGTTTAACATCGCCAAGCGGGTTGTAGACTGCCTCACGCGCGATGGCGTCCGGCTTGGCGGAGGGCGAATGTTGCCGCGGCCAGACGAAATCTACCGAGCAGCCAGCCGGCAATACGGCGCTTGCGTAGCCCTTTCCATAGGGGACTTTGAGTTTGATCATAGCGAAATCCCTTTGTCCAAAATGGCCGACAAAACCTGCGACGACCGCTAGTCGCCAACAGTTCTGATTATATTTCAATGCCAACGGAAAAGAGACCGGCTTCAACCCGCGCCGCAACCAAACAAGGCGATCGAGTCAGGCGCAATTATTCGCCGGCGGCCGCAGCCTGTATGTTGATTGCGCTCAGATCGTCAAAGCGCGAAAGCTGGCAGGCGGCGCTTTGAATGCAAGCCGCAATCTCCCCCGACAAGAGTTCCGCCACCAGACTGTTCAGTTCCGGCCCGTAGTGGAGAGTTGACCCCCAGTTCTTCAAACTCTTGATCTCAGAATCCACATAATCCGCCAGGGACATATAGTGATAAGTATCGCTGAAATAGTCCAAGAGGTACTGATATGGAATGTCTTTCCCATAGAATTGCCGCTCGAAGTACTTGTTATGCGGCAGGAAAACGATGATAAATGGTTTGCCAGCCGCCATGACATCTGCCGCGAAAGCCTCAACGATCGCCTTGCCTAATTTGCCGCGCTCGCTTTCGGGCCCATATTTGACCTGCTCGTCTTCCAGCTGCTGGTTGAGGATCGCGAATATCATGCTTGCCAGCTTGCTGCCCGACCACCACTGCCCTACATAATCCCGGCTGCGATAATAGGCTTCGTGTACCGACAAGGGATGGCTGTCAAAGGACTCAAAGGTATCGACGAGTTCTTGCGGCGGAATCGCGGGAGAGTTGACCGGGGTCAGTTCATCGTCTGACAACAGGAAACGCGGCTTGGAGAAAGGCGGACCCAAGGGATGGATCAGCTGGCGGAAAATCTTGACATATCGGTCCAGATTTTCGGCTAGCAGTCCAAACACGACGATAGCCAGCGCGCATAGGCTTGATCCATGGCGTAGGCGCCGACGCCGAAATTCAATACTTCCGTGCGGATGCCGGCGCGATTGAGATTGACTTCCAGCAGATGCGCCCAAGCCGTCTCGTCGCTGGCGTCATCGCCGGCCGTGAACGAATCGCCAAATAAGGCGATGCGCAAGGTATCCGCAGGCGGCTGTCTGTCATATTCACGCGTCGAGCGCAGTCCGGCGCCGTTGATGGTAAACTCGCCAGCCTGTCGCAGAGAATTGGGACGGTATTTCCAACCAACCTGCTCGTCGTAGATAAGCGTGACCCGGTCGAGATTATCTTCGTATTCCTGCACTTGTTCGGCCAATCGACCTATCGGCAGCGCATAAGGCTGCAACTCAATCCCGGCGAAGATAAATTGGCCGTCGGCCGTTTCCTGGCCGGCAACGCGCACTATCAGCTCGAGCAGCAGCAAAGTAACCAAAATCGCAGCCACCGCGAGCAAGGCGCGTTGGACAAAAGGTTGCATTGTCTTAGGGAATCGTTTGGCATTCACAAGCGCAGCTGTCTTGCTCGTGAAGTCACACTAAACGCTCGGGCCGACGCGATGAATAGCGAAGCTGTTGTTGTCGCGCAGCGCCTCGGACTTGGTCAGGTAGCCGTTGCAGACGCGCGCGACCTCGTCGAAGACGATTTGCCCAGCTTCGGCCAGCGTGATCTCATCGTAGAAGACGCCGCTGACATCGACATCGACCGTGTCGCGCATCAGCTCGAAAGACCCGCGATTGCCGGTGACTTTGATGGTGGGCATGATGGGATGGTTGGAGGTGTGGCCGCCGCCTGTACAGAATGTCAGCACCTGGCAGCCGGCCGCCGCCATGCTGCTGATGCTCTCGGCGCCCATGCCCGGGCCGTACATGACGTAGTTGCCGGGCTCGGTTTTGGTCGGCGCTTCGGCGATTTCGAGGTACTCGATGATGGGGCTGTCGCCGATCTTCTTGACCGCGCCCATGGACTTTTCTTCAATCGTAGTCAGGCCGCCGGCCATGTTGTCGCCGGTCGGCTGTGAGCCGCGGATGTCCTCGCCGCTGGCCAGCGCGCGCGCTTCCATGTGCTGTACGCCGGCGACGATGGCATCGGCGATGGCCGGGCTGGCCGCCTTCTCGGTCAGCCAATTCTCGCAGCCCATCCACTCGGTGCATTCGGCCATGAGCATGCGGCCGCCCTGGGCGATCAAGAGCTCGCCGGCGAGGCCGTTGGCCGGGTTGCTGGCCAAACCCGAGGTGGTATCGGAAGTGCCGCATTCGGTGCCGAAGAGGATCTTGCTCAGCGGCGCCGCCTCGCGCGATTCCAGGCTGATCCGCCGGGTGAAGTCCTGGGCGTAGCGGGTGGCCTTTTCGATGGCGCTGATGAAGCCGCCGTCGCCGCGAATGTTGACCGTGGCGATCGGCTTGCCGGTGGGCGCGATATCATCGGCCAGGTCTTCGGCGGTCATGCCCTCTTCTCTGAAATGGTCGATGATGACGACCGCGCCGACATTGGGATTCATGGCGGTGCCGGCCAGGAAACGCCGCGTCACCCGCAAGTCAGGCGCGACCTGGCAGCGTCCGTTGGCGTGGGTGATGGGCACCGCGCCGTGGATGGTATCGGCGACGCGCTCAACCACGCCATTGGCGTAGACTGTTCCCGATAGAATCAGTACATGATTGCGAATCCCGACATCGCCGTTGGGGCGGATATAGCCCAGAAATTCAGACATGATGTTCTCCTTGGCGGGCGACCCAGTGGCTCGCCCCTACATTTCTATTGTTGCGGGCGGCCGTACTAGGCCAGATCGCCGCGGCCGCGGTTGCTTTCGACATTATGCGTGTGGACGTGGTCGCCGGCTTTGATATCGCAAAGCGCCGAGCCGATGCTCAGGCCGTATTTGAGCACGGTGTCGCCGGCGGCGATGTCCATCAGCGCGATCTTGTGGCCATAGGCGATATCAGCTTGCGCGATGACCTCGAGGTCGCTGCGCTCGCCATTGCAACTGACGTGGTCGCCGGTGCAAATGGGCTCGAGCACGGCGGTGCCCACGTTATCGGTGGCGTAGACGACAAATACTTTTTTCATGCTGTGCCTTTCTGCGCTTCAGCGGAACTGCGGCAGATACTCCGCGAACTCAATCAACAGATCATCAAGGATTGCGCGCCCCCTGTCAATATCGGCAACCATCGGATCAAGCAGGAGGGCTTGCAGCGCCAGCTCGCGGTCGCCGGTCAGCGCGGCATCCACATATAATTCGCTCAGCGCCAGCTCCCGCCGGCACATCTCGGCGATGGGCGCGGGCAGCGGCGGAAAGCGCTCGCCGACGAAACCGGCGGCCCCGACCATGCCGGGTACTTCGACGATGGCGCCATCCGGCAAGTTGGGGATGTAGCCGCGGTTGGGGATATTGAGCTGCGGGCGCGGCTGGGGACGGTCGTAATGCACGGCGGCGACCAGCTCGGGGATGCCTTCGTCCAGCATGCCATGCCGCGAGAGATCGCGCAGGTCATCGACAGCGACGCGGCCCGCCACAATATCCCGCGCCAGCTGCTTGCGGGAGGCGCGGCGGCGGCGGTTGCCCTCCCAACTTTGCAATTTGAGATCGTATTTGCGCCAGGGCTGCGTCGCCGCGTCGATGACCCAGGTCAGGTATTCGCAGAGGTGGCTGTCGCCGGCGGTCGGCATCAGGCCGTAGATCTGGAATATCTCGCGGCTGAGCGGTTCAAAGTCGCGGCGGAAGCCCGAAAGCCAGCGCTCGCGCAATTCGGGATAGAGATCTTCGCCCGTATGTTTGTCGCGGATCTCGTAGACCCAGGAGAAGTGGTTGATGCCCGCCGCTTTGATCTCCAGATGCTTGACCGCTTCTTTGGCGACCGAGAGGAA
>JAGWBC010000033.1:0-3974 GCA_021296115.1 Anaerolineae bacterium
GAATTCGTCCTCGGGCGGCAGGACCTCGATTCCGGCTGGGACATCTTCGTGGCCACACTCGAAAGCTTGGGCATCAACCGCATGGCCGAGATTTATCAAGAGGCTTACGACGCGCAGTACGGCGGGTAAACGCGCCTCAAAGAAGGGCGACCCACTGGGTCGTCCATACGAGATTCCATTACGAAGGAATTCAGGAGGGGTCGGCCGCTGGCTGGCCCCTTTTTGCTTCTCGGTAGTTTGGTATTAGATGGTCTCGCCGAGCTTGACCGCCTGGAAGATGCGCATGCGCCGCAGGATCACGAGCAGGATAACCATGATCAGCGCGAAGGTGGCCATGAATAGCGCCACGATTTGCGCGATTTCGCTCCAGGCCATCGTCACCACATAGGGGGGCACCGTGCCCTCCAGGCTGCTGACAAATTGCATGAAGGGTATGTAGAGTACGCTGACCAACACGCCGATGCCCAAGCCAATCGCCAAGCCCATTACAATCAAGAGGCCCAGCTCCCAGGCCACGGACAAGATCATCGACCGCTGCGACAAGCCAATTGCCCGCAGGATGCCCAGCTCTACATAGCGCCGCCGATAGGAGAATACGGTATAGAGCAGGAAGCCGATCATGGTGGCGATCGATGACGTAAGGAAGCCGATGGAGAGCAGGCCAAACAGACCCTGACGCTCCGGCCGCGACTGCTCGCGGTCGATTCTGGTTCCCGGCTCTTCCAGCAAGACGCCGGCGGCGCCGCGATCAAATAAGCCGCGGGTGAATTGGCGCTCGTCAAAATCCGGGCCGATGCGGGCGATAACACGATGCGCCAGCTCCAGCTGCGCTTGTTCAAACAGATAATCGAGATTGCCCACGAATAGGGCGCCGTCCTCGTCGGGATACCAGCGCGGGAAGTAATCCAGCGCGCCAACGATCTGCAAGTTGATCTTGTATACCTCGCCAGCGCTGCGCACATCCACTTCCAGCAGGTCGCCGATGTCCAGCGCTCGTTCCTCCATGAAGGGGCGCGAGACGACTACCGCGTCCTGTTGCAGCGCCAGCGCATTCGTCAGGTAACCCAGTCGAATCGGCGCGAAGTCAGGCCGCCAGAAAATGACCGGACCCAAGTCCGCCCGGTCGATGCCGACGAAACGCCCCTCGACGCTGGCGGATGTCAAGCGCGCTTTGGCCGTGTACTCGCCGATGCGCGTGGCGCCTTCTACATGCGGCATCGAGGTGAATTCGGAGATGTGCATATAGGCGGGCGGCGCCTCGTTTCCGCCGCCTCCGCCGGGAATGGCGCTTGGGTTTTGGCTGAATACGCGTATAGATACATCCGCCGACACGCGATAAAACTGCTGTTCGTACAGGTAGCGGTCGATGGTGCGGGCGAATGAGGACGTATAGATGCCCAGGCTGATGGTGCAGATCAGCAGGATCAGCGGCAGATAGTAGGCGCCGGGCGCCCGCTCAAGCTGCCGCGTAACGATCAGCAAGCCGACATTATTGGTCCACTGTATCAGCCAGGCCAGAGCCCGCAGAACCGGCGGGAGAAAACGCAAGATGAACAGGGTCAACGCGAAGATCGTCAGCGGCGGCAGCAGAAAGACGAAGGGCTGATCGTAGGCGTCTTCAATATTGCGCGCGCCGCCTTCGACATCAATCAGGGCGCCCTGCTGCACGATTTGGTAATAGAAATAACCGATCAGCGCCAGCAGCAGGATGTCCACGCCCAGCTTCTGCCACAAAGGCTTCTCAAGCAAGCGCGATTTATCCATTTTGTAGCTGATGATGGTGTGGCGGGCAGCGCCGATAGTGGGCACGACGCGGATAAAAATGGTGAAGACCAGCGCCAGGACAACAGTTGAGCCGATGGTGGGCGGCACGGAAACGATGAAGGGGTGTCCCCAGCGGAAATCCATGAAGCTGCGGGTGGTGCCGATGAGCTGGGTAAAAGCCAGCGCTAGCAAGCCGCCAACGACCAGCGCTATCACACCCATGATGGCGCCTTCCACCGTGGTTAAACCGACCACTTGGAAGGCCGAAGCGCCGCGGCTGCGCAATACGGCCGTCTCGTTGCGCTGCCCATCAACCACCAACCCGACCAGCATGATCAGAAAGACGATCAGCAGGGCGACGATGGGAATGCTGAAGACCGTGAGCGTCAACGTCAGAACGACGACGACCCGGCGATAGGGCTGCAGCTCCTCGACCGGCGAGGCTTGGATGTAGGTACCGGGCAGGTATTGATCGGCGATTTTCTCGGTGTCGTTGTGGCGGCGGATCAGCTCGTCGACGCGGCTGGTATTGACCTTGCTGCCATCGGTGACGAGATACCAGACCGCCAGGTTAACCTCCGACTCGGTGAAAGGCGCCAGGCGCGTGCGGAAGGTCTCGTCATTGACGAGCAAGATGTCTTCAAAGACATTGGGGCGGTAGAACCAGTATTCCGATTCTTCGTCGCGGGGGCGCCAGACGCCGGCGATGCGAATGGTCGTGATCTGCATCGGGTCGCTCGCGTCCAGCCGCCAATTGTAACCGGAGTAGAACTCACCTGCCTGGATGCCGTATTCGGAAGCGAAATCTTCGTGAATCATCACCTCGACGACGCTGTCGGCCACCGGCTCGGCTGGCGCAGGCAGGCTGCCTTCGACCACCTCAACTTGCGCTTCAATGTTTTCCGTAGTGCCAAAGCTCACGTAGTCTATGGAGCGGCTTTCATCGCGATAATTGGTCTCGCCGGATGGATACAGGCGCAGATTCTGCGTCTCCAAATGGCGCACAATCAGCGTACGCTCCAGGCCGAGTTCGTCGCCGCCTTTTTCCCGTAGATACTTGTCAAGCTCTTCGGTGGCTTCCAAATTCACCGGCTCGTTCCAGGAGCCGATGTAGCTGAAAAGGAACGAGAAGGGCGGGCGGTTGATGCGGTCGGGGCCTTCAGTCAGTCGCTCGGTCAGCACGCGAAAGGCGACCGACTCCGAATAGATGGGGATGGTGAGCACGAGGGCGACGGCGACGGTCAGGCCAACGAGGGTGGCCAGGGAAAGCAGCGGCTGCGCCAGCAGTCTTTTGACCGCGACGGCGAAGATGGCGCGGGTTCGCAGGGCGCTCCGTTTCATGGACCGATGACCGTTTGATTCTCTTCGGCGCCTTCAAGGATTTCGACGCGCCCGTCGCCTTCCAGGCCGAGGCGCACATCCACGCGCTGCTGCAGGCCTTCGTTCTGCACGACGATGAAGTTGCGCCCGCTGAACTGGCGGATGGCCGACGAAGGCAGCCACAGAACGTCATCGCGCTCTTCGATCAGCACGGTGAAATTCATGCGGTCGCCGACTTTGAATTCGTCGGCCGGCGGCTGCTCGGCAAAAGCCACATGCACGTAGCCGTCCGTGGCCAAACCATAAGGCGCCGGCAAACTGGCGATGGCGCCGCTGTAAACATTGCCCGGCAGGCTGGCGCGCTTGATCGACAGCGGCATGCCTTCCGCTAGCTCGGTCAAGTCCTCGGCGTTCATTTCGTCGGTGATTTCCAAGACGCTCAAATCGGCCACGACGGCAATGGGCTCAAAGGCGATCACCGGATCGCCGGGATCAGGCGTGAAATAGATCAGGCGGCCGGTCATCGGCGACACCAGCGATGCGTTGGCGATGGTGGCCTTGATTTCGTCGACGCGTTTCTGCGCCCGCGTCACGTCGAAGCGCAACTGCGGGTCGACGCCGTCCGACAGCTCGTCGATAGCCACTTGCACCAAATCGCGCTGAATCGTGAGCAGGCTGATGTTCAGTTCATTATCGCCGGTCGGCGGGTCAGCGGCGTTGGCAATGGCGTGGTCCAGTTGCAGTTGCGCCATCTGCAAGTTGAGCGCGGCGCGCCGACTGTCGAAGCGCACCTGATTGTCGGCGCTCTCGAAGATCGACGTGGCGATGGCCAGCTCCTCTTCCGCCGCCAGCAGTTGATGCTCCAGGGCAGCGGTATTGAGTTGCGCCAG
>JAGWBC010000033.1:4028-18889 GCA_021296115.1 Anaerolineae bacterium
TCTTCGGTGACGACCGGCGCGATCCGCCCGAAGAAACGGCGCTCATAGACGATCTTGCCGCGCTCCACCTGGTAGACGGGCTTGGTGGGCACAACAGGGGTTGGAATAGCAGTTGGCTCGCCCTGGGTAATGGCATCGCCAAAGGTCGCCTGTGAGGCGCAGCTTGTCAGCAAGAGCGCTGCAAACAGCATTAGAAATAGTAGACGCACGATGAACCTTTCTCGAACTGCAAGTGGCGGCCGCGGAGGTCGGTCAATCTCACGTTAGCGTTGCGCGACAGCCATGCTTTGGCAACCGCATTAGTATACACAATTCGGCGATAGATTCCAGCCGCGAAAGGGCATGAATGCATCACAATCGCATCAATTAGTTTTCTTTGGACTCTAATCGGTAGGGGCGATTGACGGTAAGTGGCTACGCGAGTTTGTATATTGCCCAAACCATATAGGTGAAATTCATGGGCGACACACCGTGTCGCCCCTACGTGTTGCTAATTTTGAGCGGGGACTTGGCATATTGAATACACGCGACAGTGCTACACCGCCGAGCAACTGACTCAACTTGAGCCTTTCAGCTGGCGACGGGCGCCGCGTCTAGTTCTTGCAGCGTCTCTTCGTTGGCTTCCAACCACTGGATGGCCGCCATGGCCGCCGAGGTGCCTTGGCCAACGGAGGTGGCGACCTGCCGCCAAATCTCGTCCTGGATCTCGCCAGCGGCGAAAACGCCCTCGACATTGGTGCGATAGCGCTGGTCGGTGATGATGTAGCCATTCTCGTTCAGGGCGATCTGGTCGCCGAAGACGGCGTTGTTGGGATCGTGACCGATGAAGATGAAGACGCCTTCGGTTGGCTCGACAGTCTCTTCGCCCGTGACGCGGTTCTTCAAGCGCACGGCGCTGACGCCCCCGCCATCGCCCCCGATGATCTCTTCCACCATCGAATTCCAGGTGAAGCTGATTTTCTCGTTATTGAAGGCGCGCTGCTGCAGCTGAACGCCGGCACGCAACTCGTCGCGCCGATGGATGATGTTGACGCTGGTGGCGAAGCGCGTCAGGAAGATGCCTTCCTCCAGCGCTGAGTCTCCGCCGCCGACTACCACGATATCCTTGCCGCGGAAGAAGAAGCCGTCACAAGTTCCGCAGTAGCTGACGCCTGCGCCGATATACTCTTCTTCGCCGGGCACACCCAGCTTGCGCGGAGAAGCGCCGATGGTGACGATTACCGAGTCCGCCAGGTATTCTTCGCCCATGGTCTTTACGTGGAAGGGCGAGCCCCCACTGAAGTCGACGCTCTCCACCAGATCGAATTCCACCTTGGCGCCGAAGTTCTCGGCATGTTCCTTCATGCGCTCGACTAATTCGGGACCGCTCAAGCCGTCGGGAAAGCCGGGATAATTCTCGATTTCGTGGGTGATGGCCACCTGGCCGCCCAGCTGAGCCCCGGCGATGACAACCGGCGCCAGTTGCGCACGGGCGGTATAGAGGGCGGCGGTCAAGCCTGCCGGTCCCGATCCAATAATGACTACACGTTCCTTCTTCATCTGTTGCCTCGTCCTGTATTGTCGCTAATTGTCGCCACTGTAAAGCTAGGAAAGAGAGGAATTTTCCAAATCGGCAAAGTCGAAATTTTCATGCGCGCGCTCTTGTTGAATCACCGCCACCAGCGCTTCAAATTCTTCGCGGCAATCGCCCCAGTAGTTCATGAACTTCTGCATCTCGGGCCAGATCTCGTTCAGGTCCGCGCCATTGGCCACTTGTTCGGCCAGCTGCGTGATCTTCTCGCAGCAGTCGTTGCAGTCCATCTTGATCAGCGCTTCATCGGCGGGCGCGTTTTCGATGAAGTCGAAGAGTCTCTCCAGTTGGTCGCCATCGTGTGGGTTGGACATGGCGTGGTCTCCTGCTGCTTGCCTTACAGCTAATGGACGAGCGGCTGGCTGGGAATCTTACACTTGCTCGTACAGATTCACATCTTGAAGTTAGCTTCGCTTCAGTGTGACCTTCACACGCCGCGCAGCCGCCAGAATCTCCCGCGCGCTTTCCATGCCCGCCTCGCCCGCAGCCCCCAGCATCGCCGCCAGCTCGGTCACACGCTCGCCCTCATCGTCCAGCGAGCGGATTCGTGTCGCCGCCCGCTCGTCGTCCAGGGCCTTCTGCACCTGAAAATGCACATCGGCGTAGCTGGCCAGCTGCGGCAGGTGAGTGACGCAGAGCACTTGATGCTCGCCTGTGAGCGACCAAAGTTTCTCGCCGACCACCGCGCCGATGCGCCCGCCGATGCCTTGATCGACCTCGTCGAATATCAGGATGGGCGTCTGATCGGCCGCCGTCAGCACGCGCTTGAGAGCCAGCATGATTCGCGCCGCCTCGCCGCCGGAGGCCACCTTGGCCAAGGGGCGCAGCGGCTGGCCCGGATTGGCGCTCAGCATGAACTCGACATCGTCTATGCCTTTGGCGTCGAATTTATAGCGCCGCTCGCCCACGATGCAGCCGGCCTGATGCTCCGCTTGCTGCAGCAAGACTTCAAAGCGTGTGCGTTCCATGCGCAGATCGCCCAGCTCGCGCACCACCTGCTGGCTGAGCGCATCGCCCGCTTCCGCCCGCGCCCGGCTCAAGCGCGCGCTGATATCGCCAATTTGGCGTAGGAGCTCGTCCGCGCGGCGGCTGAGCTCGGCCAGCCGTTCATCGCTGTCGTCGATGCCGGCTAATTCCGCCGTCGCGCGATCCGCGTAAGTCAGCAATCCGGCTATGCTGTGGGCGCGAAATCGGCGCTTCAGCGACGTGATCAGCTCCAGGCGCTCTTCCAGTTCATCCAGGCGATAGGGGTCGAATTCGACATCGCTGGCGTAGCGGCTGAGCGTCAGTGCCAGTTCTTGCGCTTGCTGCGCCATACCCTCGGCCAGGGCATAGTCGTCGGCCATGGCCGGATCGATCTGCGCTAATTTCGCCAGCGCGGCCGCCACGCCCATCAGGCTATCGACGGCCGGCGCGGACTGAGCGCCCTCGTCACCATTGAGCAGGCGCGCCGCTTCGGCCGCCAGGGTCGCCAGTTGCTCGCTGTTCGCCAGGCGATTGCGCTCGGCCGACAGCTTGTCTTCTTCGGCCGGGTCCAGTTCTGCGGCGCGGATCTCCTCCAACTCATGCCGCAGCAGGTCGGCGCGGCGGCGCAGCGCTGCTTCGTCATCGCGCAGTCGGCGCATTTCCGCGTGTACGACCGTCAGCTCGCCAACCATTTGCGCAAGTCTAGCGCGCACATCAAGCAGATCGGCGAATCGATCCAGCAAGTCGATGTGATGGCGCGGTCGAAAGAGCGACAGGTGCTGGCTTTGGCCGTGGATGTCAAAAAGCTCGCGACCCACTTCGCTGAGGATTTCGCTGCGCACCGCGATGCCGTTGATGCGCGCTGAGGAGCGTCCGCGGAGCCGGACTTCGCGCATGAGCGTGAGGTAATCGGGGTCGTCGGCGTCGAGCAGGTCTTCGCGCTCCAGCACCGCCATCACGCCCAGCCGAGCGCGCGCGTCCAGCTTGATGACGCCTTCGACGCGGCTGCGGTCGCTGCCGGCCCGCACGACGGCAGTGTCGGCGCGCCCTCCCAGCAGAAGTTCCACGGCGTCAATCAGGATCGATTTGCCCGCGCCCGTCTCGCCGGTGATGACGTTGAAGCCGGGACCGAATTGCAGCTCGAGCCGGTCGATCACCGCGAAATTCTGGATGTGAAGTTCTTCGAGCATAATCGGAATGAAGCGTCTAGATGGTCATTTTGAAGCGCGCAAAGGACGTGGAAGCCGCCAGCGCCAGGAAAATCAGCGTGAACAATCCTACCGTCCCGGTCAAGAAAATCGCTGCGGCGAGGCCCCCCAAGAGCAAGGCGACGGCGCTGACATAATCGCTGTGGCGTCCCCGGCGACGCCCGGTGATTTGCAGCGCGATTTGGGCAGTCGCACCGCCGATAGCCGGCGCAATTATGAATCCGATCAGCAGGAAGCCGCCAGCCAAGGCAGTGACAAAGACCGTGAGCGCGCCGCCAATAGCGGAGACGGCAGCCACCAATGCGTAGTCGATCAGCGTGCCTTGGTAGAACTTGTTTTCGTGGCCGCGCACGCATTCGCGACAGGTATAACCGACGGGCGTGCGTTTGGCGCAGTCGACGCACATATAGCGCTCACAGCGGTTGCAGCGAAGCTCGGTATCGCGCTCGGGGTGTACGGCGCAGTAATGCACATCGCCCTCGAGCGCCGCATTGCCGATATTGTCTTCCATGCTGGCCTCCATAAGTCTACCCCACCCCTGGCCCCTCTCGCCATCTCTATGGCGAGCATCCGAATCATCAGGGAGGGGTGACAGCGCAACCGCAGTTGCGGCTCATTCTTCAAAGGTCATCCGGCGCGGACCGTGGCGGTTGATGCGCGGCTCCATGCGATCCAGCAGCGAGCGGTAGAAATAGTTGCGTTCCCGCAGGCGGATGAAACGGCTTACAGGTTCGGCGGAGGTGACGCAGATATGCTGATTCTCCTGCAACTCAGCCTCCACTTTGCCGTCAATCGTGAGGACCACCGGGTGTCGGTTCTCGCGAGTCGGCTCGATATCGACCACTGCGCCGCGCGAAAGCACAATCGGGCGGTCCATGCTCAGGTGGGGCGCCATCGGCGCCAGCAGAATATTGCGCAATTCGGGTGGAAGAATCGGCCCGCCGGTCGATAGCGCGTAAGCCGTCGAACCGGTTGGCGTCGACAGAATCAGCGCGTCGGCGTTGTAGGTGGTCGCCCAATGCTTGTCGATGTAGGCGGCGATCTGCACCATGCGCCCAAATACGCTGCCGCTGATAACCACATCGTTGAGCGCCCGGAAGGCGTCGACCACGCGCTGCTTGTCTTCGAGCACGGTGGCTTGCAGCATCATGCGCTGCTCGATCCAGTAATCGCCGGCCAGCAGCTTGTCCAGCCCGGCCACGCAATCTTGCGGTCTTTCAATCTCGGTGAGGAAGCCCAGCCAGCCCATGTTGACGCCTAACACTGGCACCTCATGCTCGGCGCAGACGCGCGCCGCGCGCAGCATGGCGCCATCGCCGCCGATCGCCATCACCACATCGGAGCAGGCGACATCGCGCGCCACGCTGTCCTCGTCCCAAACGGCCTGGACCCAGTTGTCGATGCCGCGCTGGCATAGCGTCGCCGCAATCTGGCGCGCCACCGGATGCGTGTCCGGGCGCGATGGATGCGCCAGAACGCCAATCCGCTTGATATCGGCCAATCCGCCCTCTTTCTGCTTGCCGGATTCGGTAACATTATGACGCAGATTATTTGGCAATCCTATAGATAACCTGCTGACAGTCCCGTGCGCCCGCCTGCGGCAGTTTGGTCTGTCGGCCTAATTTACAGGCGGGAGCGACATTGGTATAATAGAGGCAACCATTCTTGGCGGGTTCCAATTGGAAGGTGTTGTGATGAGTAGATTTCTGCCTGCATTCTTGCTGCTGCTTCTGCTGGCCGCGCCGGGTTTTGCGCAAGACGAAGAAGCGCCTACCGTGGCCATTCTGCGTTTTGGCAGCTTGGCATCGCGGGACATTTCGGAAGGCGGCGTTCTGGATATTCTCGAGTCCTATGGTTATCTCAGCGAAGAAGAAAACCGCGTCCTGGAAGAACGAGTTGATTATGCGGCGGATAAGGTCAACATCGTCTGGGGCGACGCCAGTTTCGAATTCAGTAATATTGGCGCGATGATCGAGCGGGCGCTGGATGCTGGCGCCGATGTCCTGATCACTTTCAGCACGCCTGTCACTTTGAGCGCGGTAAACCTCACGCTCGACATGGAAGAGCCGCCGCCGGTTCTCTTTTCCGGCGTTCAATATCCCTATGAAGCGGGCATCGCGTCCAGCGCCTGCATCAAGCCGGCTCATGTTACGGGTACGGAGATCAGCACCTCCTATGAATACGTGTTCGAGGCGCTGCTGGAACAAGACCCGGACATGGAGCGCATCGGCATCATCCACAGCACGACGGAGGCCAGCGGGACGCAGGGCGCTGCCGAGATCGCCGCCGTCGCCGCCGCGCAAGAAATTGTGGCGGATACGGTCGGCGTGGTCAGCGTTTCTGATCTGCGGGCGGCCGCCAACGCGCTGGTCAACGATGGAGCGCAGGCCATCCTGTTGCCGGTGGATAGCATTACCACCCAAGGGTTGCCCATCGTCGTCACCGTAGCGAACGAGAACGGCATACCCGTCTTCTACCCGAGCCTGGGCGCTGTCTATTATGGCGCCACCATCGGCGCTGGCTATTCCCGCTATTACGAAACCGGCTTGAGCGTTGGCGTTTTGCTGGCCAATTATCTCAATGGCGATCTGGATGTCGCCACTACCGCGATAAATATCGCCACTGGGAAGGGGATTGGCATCAATATGGATTCGGCTGATGAGCAGGGTGTGGCAGTGGCTGAATCGTTAATGCAGCGCGCCGACGCCGTTTATCGCGCCGGGCGCACTGTCAGCGCCTCGCCTGCGCTGCGCCAAGCCATCGCGCGGCGGGGGGTCGTCATCCCGCTTGAGGATCGACTGGATGCGGACCTGGCGCTGCTGGAAAGCCTGCAATGCACGGACGAAATGATCGCCGAGCAGCAGGCCGCCCTGGACGCCGCGAGCGGATAGCCAGCAATCAGCGCAATTCCCCAACAAAATCAGGAAAACGTAGGGGCGACTCTGTGAGTCGCCCGCTTTTTCGTAATGTGAAAGTTAACCAAAGCGCCCGGCGATATAATCCGCCGTCTCCTGCTGGGCGGGGTTCCCGAAAACTTTATTGGTATCGTCATATTCGACCAGTTCGCCCCAGCGGATTTCGTAACCATCGTCCATTGTCTTGCGGATGTTGAAAAAGGCGGTCGAGTCCGAGACGCGCTGCGCCTGCTGCATATTGTGCGTGACGATGACGATGGTGTAGTCCTTGCGCAAGTCCCGCATCAAGTCTTCAATGCGCTGCGTCGCGATCGGGTCGAGCGCGGAACAGGGCTCATCCATCAAGATGACATCGGGCTCCACAGCGATGGTTCGCGCGATACAGAGCCGCTGCTGCTGTCCGCCTGATAGCGCCAGGCCGGATTTGTTCAAGTCGCCGCTGACCTCGTCCCATAGCGATGCGCCTCGCAGACTGTTCTCGACGATTTCGTCCAATATGGCTTTCTTCTTGATGCCGAGCAGGCGCGGGCCGTAAGCGACGTTGTCGTAGATGCTCTTGGGAAAGGGATTCGGCTTCTGGAAGACCATGCCGATGCGCCGGCGCACCTCGACCGGGTCAACGCAGGCATCATGCAGATTCTGGTCGCGATAGACGATTTCGCCCTCGACGCGCGCGCCCGGCGTCAGGTCGAGCATGCGGTTTATGCCGCGTAGCACGGTGCTCTTGCCGCAGCCGGAAGGACCGATAAAGGCGGTGATTCTATTCTGATGTATCGGCAGGGAGACATTCGCCACCGCGCGGAAGCTGCCGTAGTAGAAGCTGCAGTCTCGCAGCTCGATCACCAGCCTGGTATCCCTACGATCTTTCACTTTTACTGCCATAGCTAGAACCTTATGGAATAACGATTACGCAGGACGATAGCGGCGGTGTTCAGCGTCAGCATCAGGGCCAGCAGCACGATGATAGCGGCCGCGGCAATATCAGCGAATTGGCCCTGAGGGCGCGCCGTCCACTGGTAAATCTGGATGGGCAGGGCGGTGAATTGCGAGAAGGGACTCTTTGGGTCGGTCACCAGGAAGGTCGCCGCGCCCACGACAATCAGCGGCGCCGTCTCCCCGACAGCGCGCGAGACGGACAAGATCGTGCCGGTCATGATGCCGGGCAGAGCAGCGGGCAGCACTTGCTTCCAGATGGTCTGCCAGCGCGTTGCGCCCAAGCCAAATGACGCCTCGCGAATGGCGAAGGGCACTGCGCGGATGGCTTCCTGCGCGTTGATTATGATGATGGGCAGAATCAAGAGAACCAGGGTCAAGCCGGCGCTGATCAGCGTACGACCGTTGGGCGAGAAACTGTTGATTCTCACCAGGCTAGCCACCAGCTGGGTGTATGTTTCGCTGCTGATTGGCGCCGCTGCCGGCAGATCGAAACGGTAGTATTTGCCGCGTCGTTCGATGGCGCGATCGTCGTCGTCGCGCGCTTCAACTGTATCTACAGCGATATCCAGCGCGGCTGCCAATGAATTCGACATGTCGTGAACGCTGGAATTGCCGTGCATGGTCAGGCTCGGCGTGCCGAAGTGCAGGAAGATATTGACGATCCGCTCTATGGTTGGCGCATCGACGTTTTCGGACTGGCTGCTGATGACGCCATTGTCGAAGGTAAGGGCGCCGTCAAATATCGGCGCGATCCGCTCAATCGCGGTTTCCACGGTCGGCGCGTCAAAGTTGGCCTGGAAGATCAAGCCGCTGGTGAATGGCGCCAGCGCGCGCACAAATATCGCCAGGCCCAGCATGCCATAAATGATCGAAGGCACGCCAGCCAGGTTGCGCACGTTGGTTTCGATCAGGCGGTTGACGACGCCGTGCTGCGCGTACTCCTCCAGATAGATGGCCGCGCCCACGCCGATCGGCAACGCAGCCAGGACAACTACAGCCATCAGACCCAGCGAGCCGTCCAGCGCTGTGCGCACACCGGCCAGCGCCGGGGTGCTGGACATGGGCGTCGTCAGAAAGTCGCTATCCAGCCAGCTGTGGAAGCGAATGATCTCGACCTGGGCATCGTCGTGGCCTGCCCGCTTTTTGTAGGCATCGAGGATGCGGCCTTCGATATCCGCGCTAACTGAATCGAAGCTGAAAATTGCCTCGGCAAGCGGGAAGCTGGCGATCACTTGCTGCTCGATTACTTCTTCAAGCACCAGATTTCGCAGCGTACTGTGGTCGGCATAATCCGCCAGCAGCGCCGCCTGTTGCTCCGGGCTGATATTCTTCAATAGTTCTCCGGCAATCGCGGGGTCAACTTGCGGATCCGCAACGATCTCGGCCACGCTGACCTTGGTGAACTGCGTAGCGTCGACCTGGCTGATCGTATCGCGGATTAGCACACGCAGCTTTCCACCGACATTTTCAGCCAGGATAAGCGCCAGCTCGTCATTGCTCAGCTCGTCCAGCGAGCGACCGCCGGTTAAGGTCTCCGGGTCGATGGTATTAACCACGCCGATCGTGCCGAATGCCTGATTGGCGACGTTGAAGAATAGCGCCACCAAGGCCAAACCGGCGACGCCAATGGACAAGTAGTTGAATAGCCGGCCGATTCGTCCGCGCCGATGCCGGGTTTCCAGACGCCGGAAAAACTCCTTCTCCCCGGGCATATAAACTTTGTTGCTGCCGGAATCCATTAGTAGGCCTCCCGGAAGCGTGTGATAATGACACGGCTGAGCGCGTTGAGAACGAAGGTCATCACGAATAGTGTTAAGCCAATGGCGAAGATACTGTTATAGTCGATGGAATCGTAGCTGAGATCGCCGCCGCTGATGCGGGCGATATGACCCGTCATGGTCTCGGCGGAGTCGAAGGGGCTGAAGCTCAGATTAGGCCCGGCGCCGGCCGCGATGGCTACGATCATGGTCTCGCCGATGGCGCGCGAAGCCGCAACGATAAATGCCGCCAAGATGCCCGAGAGCGCTGCCGGTATCACGACCTTGATTACCGTTTCCAGCTTGGTCGCCCCCAGTCCGTACGAGGCTTCGCGCAGCGCGTTGGGCACGGCGTACAAGGCGTCTTCGCTCATCGAGCTGACGAGCGGGATGATCAGGATGCCGACCACGATACCCGCCGAGCCGGTGTTGTAGATATTGACCACATCAACGCCGAAGACGGCGCGCAGCAGCGGCGTCATGAATGTCAGCGCGAAGTAGCCGTAAACGACCGTCGGGATGCCAGCCAGGATCTCCAATACCGGTTTCAGAGTTTTTCGCACACGGTCTGAGGCGTATTCGCTGAGGTAGATGGCGGCGGCGATACCCAGGGGCAGCGCCACCAGCATAGCAATCGTGCTGGTCATCAAGGTGGCGTTGATGAGTGGCAGGACGCCAAACTCGCCGATGGCCGGAATCCAGTTGGTGTTGCTGAAGAATTCGACGACGGTGGGCCGGTCATTGTATTCCAGCGCCAGGCCGGCGCTATGCGGCGCGATTGTATTCTCTCCGCGGATGCCGCGCTTGACCGCGAGGCGGGGCAAGTAGCCATCCTCGACGAAGGCGCCAGCGATGCGTTGCGTCAGGGGCGAGACCGTTGAGCTGCCCGCCGTGACGATTTCGCCGGACAGCTCGGCCGGATTGCGTTCAGTTTCGCCCGTGGCGCGCATCCAGGTGTTGCGCGCCTCCGCCAAGGTTTCGGCTGAAGCCGGATAGTAGCCGACATCGGCGATGATGTCGTTCACATGCTGCAGATAATAGCTGACGAATTGCGCCGCCTGTGGATGGTCGCGCATGATGCCGGCATCGCTGTAGATAAATAGCGGGCGAGAAAGCGCGTAAGCGGCCTGGCGCGCTGATTCAGTAGCGGGGGTCACGCCGTCCAGCGCCAGCAGATGGAGGTCGTCACGGTTGTCCAGATAGTAGGCGAATCCGAAAAAGCCGATGCTATAGGGATTACGCGTAATGGCGCCGACCAGCTGATTGTCGTTCTCCGACATAATCGGGTCCCGGGCCAGCACAGCGGACGGGTTGCCGGCGAATACTTTATCCACGAAGAAATCAAATGTGCCGCTGTCTTGGCCGGGAATGACGAGGTCGATGGGCTCGTCCGGCCACTCGGCCCGCACATCCTTCCAGGTTTTCGCCGCGCCAAAAACTTGCCGCAGTTCTGAGGCGGATAGCTCACGGACAAAGTCATTGTCGCTGCTGACGACTATCGCCAGAGCATCCGTTCCGACGCGAAACGCCATTGGCTCAATGCCTACCGAGGCGCAAAGATCAATTTCAGACTGCTTGATCGGGCGGCTCGCGTTGACAATTTGCGGGCGCTCTTTGCCGGTTTCCGCCAGTTGCGACTCGGCCGCGCAAAAGCGCTTGAATCCACCGCCCGTGCCGAGCACGTCGATATTAATGCGATTGTGTCGAAAATCGATGACCTCCATCACCTCTTGTCCGATGCGGATGGCGCTGCCCGGCTGCAGCGCCTCTAACGCGTGGCCCGACTCTACCGTGATGACCGAGTCGTCTTCGCCGATATCGGCCAATATGGCGCGATTGGAATTGACCCATTGATCGCGGGTGAAGAACGATATCGATTCGTTGCCCAATACGAGGATGATGCCGATCGTTACGAAGATAGAAAGCAGGCCGCAAGCGAGGAGACTCGCCTCGATGGCCATTTCCTGGGGCTTGGCGCGACGCTTCAAGCCGAGCGAATGCGACTTTCTCGGTAGAAGTTGGCGCGTGGAAGCCATTTCGGGGTTCTGCGTCATATGTTCTTTGTCGTAATCGGATGACTGAAGCTTGTAGCGCGCAATATCAGAAAGGCCGTCGGCTGCTGAGCCGACGACCCTTCCTGTTGGTGTTGTTATACTCCGCTATTCCGACGACTCTTCTTCCGCGTCTTCCTCGACGTCTGCCATTGGCTCAAGACCGTTGGCAATCCGCCAGGCATCAAGCGCTTCGGCCAAGGCGTCTTCCGAAGCCGGGAAATAGCCGACATCAATCACTTCTTCGTTGACCTGCGTCAAGTAGAAGTTGATGAAGGCGTTCACCTGCGGCTTCTCCATCATAATGCTGGCGTCGCTGTAGATATACAGCGGCCGCGACAAAGGATAGCTGCCGTCGTCAGTGCTCTCGGCGTTGGCTTCAATACCTTCGATATTGAGAATGTTGAGCACATCTTCGTTCTCAATATAGTAGGCATAGCCGAAGAAGCCGACGGCGTAGGGGCTGCCGGCAATGCCTTGTACCAGCACATTGTCATCTTCCGAGAGCTGTGGGTTGGCGCTGAGGATCGGCTCTTCATCCTCATCGAATACCGCTTCCACGAAGTAATCGAAGGTGCCGCTGTCAGTGCCGGGTATGAAGCGTTGGATCGCTTCCTCGGGCCATTCCGCGCGGACATCGGACCAGGTATCAGCCGTACTGAAAATCAGCGCCAGTTCCTCAAAGGTGATTTCGCTGACGAAATCGTTCTCAGCTGAAATGGTCACCGCCAGAGCGTCCGTGCCGACGCGGAATTCGATGGGTTCGCGGCCGATTTCGGCGCAGGACTCGCGCTCGCTGTCTTTGATAGCGCGGGAGGCATTGCTGATGTCGGTTTCGCCTTCGACGCAGAAGCGCTCAAAGCCGGCGCCCGACCCGATGGAGGCGATCGACGGCGCGACGCCGCCCAGATCCGTCCAAAGCTCGGCCATGCGTTCGCTCAACGGGAAGACCGTGGAACTGCCCGCGGTAATGATCTCGCTATCGGAATAATCCAGCGGATCTACCTCCGGCAAGCCGCCTTCGTCAGCCCAGGCGCTAGCGAGGACGAAAACGAATACCAGCAGAATTGATGCAAAGCGTAACTTATGCATGTGAACCATACTCTCCTAGTGACTTACACGACTGCTTACAATGGTGGGTGCGCACACATCTGGAAGTCTAGTGGAGCTCTGTTAACCGAGGTCTCCCTCAGTTTAATGATACGCTATGATTTCATTAAATGATTTTGCCGCGAATATTGCATTTGGTTTACATGCTTAACATCCAGTAGTCCAGACCTTCAATCCGCCTTTCCTTGACTCATCATTTTGGTGATTTACCCGTGAGACGTTAGAATCTAAGCTTGTACCGGAATTGCAGGCCTGCCGAATATGATCAGGTATTTTCAGCGCCGTTTGTTACAAGCGATCCCGACCTTCTTTGGCGTGACGATCTTGTCATTCCTGATCATTCTGTCCGCGCCGGGCGATCCGGTGGCGATGATCACCTGGGGGCCCGACCTCAATTCGGAAGCGAATGACGCCATGCGCCGCCAACTGGGCCTGGATCAGCCGCCGTTGGTGCAATACGTCTACTGGTTGATCGGCAATGATTGGGCGCTAATCGATTATGATGGCGACGGCGTCGGCGAAACGCCGGGCGACCGCTATGGGTTGCTGCGCGGCGACCTGGGCAAATCGATCAAGAATAAACGTCCGGTGATGCAGCAGATTGCCCGGCGCGTGCCGGCCACCTTAAGACTCGGTGTCGCTGCCCTGGCCATTGGATTTATGTCGGGCGTCGTCTTGGGGGTGTTGGCGGCTGTTTTCCACCGCACCTGGATTGATCAGGTCATCAGGATTATCTCCGTAGTGGGCAATGCTGTGCCGCAGTTTTGGCTGGGACTTCTTCTTATTATTGTGTTTGGCGTGCAACTGGATCTACTGCCAATCAGCGGCATGCAGAATATCACGCGCCGCGGCGGCTTCGACCTGGCCGACGCGCTGCGCCACATGATCCTGCCCGTCTTCGTGCTATCGCTGAATTGGATCGCCTTCCTCTCGCGCTTTACGCGCACGCAAATCCTGGAGGTCATGCAGCAAGATTATGTCCGCACGGCCTATGCCAAGGGCCTGAACGACAAGGTAATATGGGTGCGTCACGCCTTGCGCAATGGCTTGCTGCCGGTGGCGACCTTTCTGGGCCCGGCCATCGGCACGGTCTTGGCCGGCGCAGTCATCATCGAGCAGGTTTTCGCCTGGCCCGGCATGGGCAAGCTCATCATCGACGCCGTATTCGCCCGCGATTATCCGGTGGTGATGGGCTCGGTGGTAATGGCATCTCTGATGTACATCGTCGGCGTGCTGCTCTCGGATATCATGTACGTCGTCCTGGACCCGCGAATTCGACTGGAGTAAGCGAATAGGCATGGCGCAAGAATCGGGAATCGCCCGCCTGGAACAATTTGAAGCGCAGCGTCAATCGCGCTCGTTCTGGCGTGATGCCGCGGCCTTCATCGTGCGCGATCGATTGACCATGTCCGCCGTCGCCGTGCTCGTTGTTTTCTCCTTGATTGCCGTCATCATGCCCATCGTTTTCGAACGCGTCTTTGACCTGGATGTCAACAATACCAGCATTCCCAACCGCTTCAAGCAGCCCGGCGAAAGCGGCTATCCGCTGGGCACGGACCAGCTTGGCCGGGATCAGTTTCTGCGCTTGATCTATGGCGGCCGCGTGTCGCTGACCATCGCCTATCTCGCCAGCGTCATGACCGTATTCATCGGCATATCGTTGGGTCTGCTGGCCGGCTACTATGGTCGGCAGGTGGACGATCTGATTTCCTGGGCCATCAACACGCTCAGCGCGATACCGCCCTTATTCTTGCTGTTGATCGCCTCGGCTGTCTGGGAGCCTTCGACCGAAGTGCTGGTGGTTGTGCTGGCGGCGCTGGGCTGGGTGGGGACGAGCCGGCTGGTGCGCGGCGAGGTGCTGTCGCTGAAGGAGCGCGATTATGTGCTGGCGGCGCGGGCGCTAGGCGCTTCCGACTTTCGCATCCTCATCTCGCATATCCTGCCCAACGTCTTTTCGATCGTCATGGTGACCATGACCATCATCGCCGGCAACTTGATCCTGATCGAATCCGGACTTAGCTACCTGGGCGTGGGCATCCAGCCGCCGACGCCAACCTGGGGCAATATGCTGACCGACTCGCGCAGTTACTTCGTAAGCGGCGTGCATCTGGTCTTCACGCCGGGCATCTTGATCATGATCACGGTGCTCTGCTTCTACCTGGTCGGCGATGGCCTGCGCGACGCCCTGGACCCGAGAAGGTATCAGCAGTAGAACCAGCATGCAGGCAGTGTAGGGGCGAGCTATCAGGTCGCCCGAAATACTCCATGCGCAACAAAAAGGGCGACTCACTGAGTCGCCCCTACAAATTCTAGCCGTGTGAGACTGAGCGGTTATCCCTCAATCGTCC
>JAGWBC010000271.1:0-990 GCA_021296115.1 Anaerolineae bacterium
ATGCCGGCCATAATGGCGATATCGCCGACCGGGTCAGCCACGCCCTCGCCTAACAGGTTCTGCGTTATATGCCGCACGCAAAGCGGCAGGATCAGCGTGATCGCCGAGGCGATGCAGGCGCAGACAAGGTCGACCGCCAGCAGACCAAGATAGGGACGGTAGAAGTATAAAAATTTCAAAGCGCGAGAGGGCACGATATGACTCCATTTGTTGACGCCGCTGATTATAGCAGTTGAGGAGCGCCCGAATATGACGCCTAGCCGCGCTCGAAAATATGACCAATCCTGGTTATATTACCTTAACAATTGAAGCTGACTTGGAGCCAAATGATGAGCACTCGATTGTGGATATGGCTTTTGGTCGCGGCGCTGATAGCCGGTTGCGGCGCGCTGACGGCCGAGATCAGCAGAGATTTGGCGCCGCAGATCAGCACCGATGTGGCAATCCAGGTGGGCACCGCGGTCGCTGAGTTGTCCGCCGCGGACACCCAAGCCACATCCCCGCTAGCAGATGCGCCGCAAGTCAGCTCGGATGAGACCGGGCTGGTCACCCGCGTTGTCGACGGCGACACAATCGACGTGATGCTTAACGGCGTGAACACGCGCATCCGCTATTTGCAGATGAACACGCCAGAGCGCGACCACCCTTGTTTCGACGCATCCAGCAAAGCCAATGCCGATCTCGTGGCCGGCAAGACTGTCCGCCTCGTGCCGGACAAGGAGCTGGTCGACCGCTACGACCGCTTGCTGCGCTTTGTCTACGTCGATGACGTCCTGGCCAATCGTGTCCTGGTCGAGCAGGGCTGGGCTGAGGTCGTGCTTTATCCGCCCAACGACTTGCATTACGACGAATTCGTGCAGCTCGAAAAGGCAGCGGCGGCGGCCGGGCTCGGCTGCCATCCTAGCGGCGTCTTCGCCGACGGCTCAATGACCCGCTAGTCGAAGACAGCATAATTGCCAGACTCGCGCCTGCTGTGCTAGAGTTGCCGCG
>JAGWBC010000271.1:1000-3862 GCA_021296115.1 Anaerolineae bacterium
GATGGCAATCAAGCGACTGATCTATTATCCGGGTGACGAGGCGCTGCTGCGGCGGAAGAGCCGACCCGCCGCCAACCTCAAGAACAAGCGGCTCAAGCGACTGATTCAAGACCTCAAGGACACGCTGGAGTCGCAGCCGGGCGCCGCCATCGCCGCGCCGCAAATCGGCGTGCACAAACGCGTGACCGTCGTCAAGTTCGGCCAGAATGACGAAGACGAAGAAGAATCCATGCTCACGCTGATCAATCCCGAGATCGTCGAGAGCGGCGCGCCCGAGACCGGCTTCGACGGCTGCCTGAGCATCCCCGATATCTATACCTGGGATACGCCGCGGCCCAGCTGGATTCGCTTCCGCGCCCGCGGGGAAGACGGCTCGGAGATCCTGCGCCGCGTCAAGGGCATGGACGCCCGCGTGCTTCACCACGAAATCGACCACCTGGACGGCATCCTGTTTCTCGATCGCCTGCGGGATCCGGACGAACTCTACACGCCGGTCGAAGGCGACGACGGCAATACCAAAATGGTGCGCCTCATCGATCTGCCGAGGATGGCCTGATGCCCGGCGCAACCGTCTCCAAAGCGGCCCTGCACAAGCGCCTGTCCACCCAGCCGTCGGACGAACGCATAGCCTTGATCATGAAAGTTCTGGAAGCTACGCCCGAGCGATTGCGGGAGCTCAGCAGCGGCTTGACTGAAGCGGACTTGACCACGCCGCTGGGCGCCGGCGAGCGCAGCTTCAAGCGCGACCTGACCCATCTCATTTATTGCGCCGAGCGCGGCGCCGACCCGATCCACCACGCCCTGCTGCTGAAGGACGCCTTCATGCCGCGCATCCACGCCGAGCGGGATTGGGGCGCGCTCATGCAGTACGAAGCATTTGAAATCGCCGAGCTCATGGCGTATTTCGTTTTTCGAAGGACGGCGCTGCTGCGCATCTTGCAGGGCCTGAGCCCGCAACAATGGGAACGGACGGTCCGGCGCGAGGGCGTCAAACGCGTCGAGTCGGTATATTACTCCGCCCGAGGCTTATGCGTACACGAGCTCGGTCACCTGGAAGACCTGGCCGGCAAACTGGGCCGACCGCTAAGCCCGTAACGCCATCTCCCATACATCCAGCCCAATGACTGCCGGCGGCGCAATCGCCCGCAAGCTCGGCGCATCGGCGCTGGCCGGATAAAAGCGGCTGGTGATGCGCGCGCGCCCGTTGGCGATCACCTCAAGCACCGACCCGTCCAGCAATACGCGCAGCTGCAAGGTCTCGCCGGCATCCAGCGCATGCGCGATGCCCTCCGGCCCGCTGTCGATGTCCGCATTTGCCTGGTGATAGCGGCGCTGAACTTGCAGCGTCTGTGTGCTGCGTTCGTAAAGGATCGCCAGCTTGTCGTCGCCGGCTGTCAATTCAATGCCGCAGCTGGGCGCCGCCTGCGCGTCGAACTCAGCGTCGATATCCAGCGCCAGCCCGCCGACTGAAACAGCCGCGTCGCTCACTTCGCCGGCCGCGAAATGCTGCCCGCGGCTGCGCAGCCGCTCCACTTCAGGTACAGGCCTGCTGACGAGACGATTCCGGCTGTCGAGACTCAAGATGCGCGGGATGGCTTGCACACCGGTCCAGCCGGCCTTTTTCTGCAAGTCGACGCTGCGCGACTCACGCAGCCAGGAATAGATCAGCGGACGCCCGCTCTCGTCAACGTGCATCAGCGAAGCGTAACTGACGCCGGCATCGTAAACGCCCTCGGCTTCGGCGATGAAACGCTGATTCTCCCAGCGGCCCACGAAGTACAGGGTATACGCCGGCGCATCGACCAGCATCACCGAGATGATCATCACCCACTTGTCGCCCAGCGGGAAGAAGTTAGCGCATTCAAAATTGCGGCCGTTGCGCGCTCTATCGCCAACAAAGAGCGGATGCAAGTATTCCCAGTCGGTCAAGTTAGGCGAGCGATAAAGCAAGACCGCGCCGCCAACGCCAACGATATGCGCCGAGAGCGTCATATACCAACTGCCCTCGTGCTTCCAGACGAAGGGGTCGCGGAAATCTTGCGTCTGCCCCAGATGCGCCGGCACATCGCCGACCACCGGATTGCCGGCGTATTTCTGCCAGCGCGTCAGGTCCGCATTGCCGGTCGCCATACATTGCAGCTGCACCGAATAGTCGTCGTTGGCGCCGGTGTAGAATGCTACCGGTGTCCCGCCGTCGTCCACGATGCAGCCGGACCAGATGCCGCCCTGGTCAGGAGAATTGGGCGTGGGCGCGATGGCGATCGGCAGCTCTTCCCAATGCAGCAGATCATCGCTGACGGCGTGCCCCCAGTGCATATTGGCGTGGTAAGGGCCATCGGGATTGTATTGGAAGAACAAATGATAACGCCCCCGCCACTGAATCACGCCGTTGGGGTCGTTCATCGAGTTGGCGGCGGGCAGGAAGTGGTATGTGGGTCGGTGGATGTCGTTTTCGAAGGGGGATGCCATAATCGGTTCTCCTGAATGGTGCGGTCTTTTCGCCAGATACTACCACAGACGCCATTAAAGATGCGCCGGCACAGGCACTACTTCCAGGGCAATCGCATCAAAATGGTAGTGACTGAAATGACGCAAATTCGAACGGAAAATCAAACACAGAGATCACAGAGAGCGCAGAGAGCGCAGAGAAAAGCAATAATGAAAGCTTACGTCATTAGTCAGGAGTGATTTTGAGAGATATTTGAAGTCTTTTCGGTGCTTCTTACCATATACCAGTCCATCGAATACTTTGAATAGTCTGCTAAACCCCAAAATCTCTGTGCCCTCTGTGTTCTACTTTCACAACCCCTCAATGAACCAATGTAGAAACTGGCACAACTTGCACTATTTTTGTAGAATTTT
>JAGWBC010000034.1:0-10727 GCA_021296115.1 Anaerolineae bacterium
AGCCGGTGGCTCGCCCCTACACAATCCGATTGTTAACACTTCGATACTCAGTTGTGGCTAAGTCGTGACCTTGGACCGGATGTGGAAAACTTCCCCGTTGGTCGCTAAGAAAGCAGCGTAACGCTTCGGAATTCACTCTTAGTCCCCAGCTACGAATAAGGTTTCGCCGTCGGTAGATAGGTGGATCGTGCCCAGCGCGTCGGTGCGAAACAGGCGCAATTCGTCAAACAGAGCGACTGTGTCCGGGTCGGGATCGCCACGGCGATTGGCGACATCGCTTTGCAGCAGGGCAACTTGCGGCTGAACTTGTCGCAGAAACTCATCGTCTAGCGCGCGGACGGCGCCATGCTGCGGGATCTGCATCACTGCAGCAACTGGGGAAATTCCGCTGGCGAGCATCTCTCGCTGTCCCTCGGCGCTGAGGTCGGATGTCAGCAGGAAGGACACGCCTTTGTAAGTCACTCGCAGAACCAGCGCATGGTCGTTCAGCTTGTCGCTGATGCGGGGCTTTCGCTGCGGGTGCAGCACTTCAATCATGACGCCGTCGTCTAGTTCCAACCGATAGCCGGCGCGCGCCTCCACCAGCGGCGTCTCGGAATTCCGCAGTCGATCCATAATCCGGTTGAATGTTCCATCGTTATTATCCTGGCCGTGATAAAGCGCCGCGCCGACATCATAGCGATCAAGCACACTTTCCAGCGCGGCAATGTCCCACTCGTCCGGATGCGTGATTACCAGGACCTCTAGCTCGCGGTCATAGAAGGGCAGGCGATCGCCTATGGCTGTTAGCAGTCGCGATGGATAGCGGCCGCCGTCAACCAGGACCTGCGCGCCGCCCGGCGTCTGCATCAGCGCCGCATTGCTGTGGCCGACATCAAGCAGCCAGACGTGCAGCTTTTCGTCGCTGCGGCTCAGGTACATGGCGAGCATCAGCGCGAGCAGTGTTAGGGTCGCTGCAACGGCAGACACAACGACGCTGTTACGCCGAACAAATCGCTCGATGCGCTGCCAGAGTGGCGGGCGCGCGGCGTGAACCATAGCCCCTCCTATCAGCAGAATATAGCAGCTTTGAATGATGCGCCCGTCCATGGAGATCGCCACATCGGCAAATTCCAGCCCGGCGAAGGCGCGCACAACCGCTATCGACCAGGACAAAAAGAGCATGTCCGCCCAGAATAACAGCAAACCCAGCGCCGGCACGAAGACGCTAATAAAGGCTGCCGCCAGGCCCAGCAACAACACTGCCGACTGAACGGGTACGATAAAAATATTGACGGGCAGCGCCACCAGCGACAAGCGCCCGAAGTACAGAATGATGAGCGGCAGCGTAGCGACTTGGGCGGCGACGGAGACGATCAAAGGTTCGTTGAGAAAGCTGTGCAGCGGTCGGGACAGTTTCCTGGGCAGCCAGCGGTCCAGGAGCGCGGCAAAACGCTGCGATAAAGGGTCGGCAAAAAGCCCGAGACCCAGTACGGCAAAGAAGCTCAATTGAAAGCCGATGTCAAGCAGCACATTGGGATCGCCGATCGAAAGCAGCAGGGTGGCGAAGGCCAGCGACGCGGGGACAAAGGTCCGGCGCTTCAGCTGACTGCCGATCACCAGCAAGCTGCTCATCAGCGCGGCCCGCAAGATGCTGGGGCTCGCCCCGACAAAAAGCGAATAGACGGCGATGACTGCGACCGCGCTGATAGTGACCGTGGCGCTTTTACCGGCGAACAAGCTCGACAGCACACGAATGACAATGGCGCTCACAATGACCATATTGAAGCCGCTGATCGCGATGACGTGCGACGCGCCAACCCGCGTGAAGTCATCTTTCAGCTGCGGTGATATGCCGCTCTCGTCGCCGAGCAGGATGCCGGTCAGCAAGCCCGATTGCGGCTCAGGCAAGGCTCTGGCGATTTCTCGTCGTACAATCCCTTTCAACTCAAGCAGTCGCGCGGATACCGGATTGCCATGGCCCTTGCTGACGACTTGCGCGCCGGCATTGCGCATGATGGTGAAGACACTGCGACGGCCCAGGTAATCCGCGTAGGAGAAGGTATCGCCCGTGGCGGCAGTAGCCATGGCGCCGGTTGCTTTCACGCGGTCGCCATAGTCGATTTCTGCCCCGCGAGGGGCTTCAACCAGCACAAGTCCGCTCGTCGACGCCGTTTCGCTGTTGACGAAAACGGTCTCGGCATGCAGGCGCAGCTGGACGCGATCTTCACGGTAGCGGGGTTCCTCAACAACGACGCCGGTAATTGTGCCGCTGTAGCCATTGTATGCGGCGATGTCGCTAGCGCGCGGCAAGAGCGACTGCCTCGCGCCGCCCGCCGCCAGTATCAGCAGCAGCAGCAGCACTTTGCCCGGCGTCTGCTTTGACCTGGTTACTGCCAACGGAAGCGCGCAGGCGACAAGCGGGCAGCGCTCGCGCCAGGCTGATGCCCAGCACCCAGGCAAGGGTGATGTAAATCAGGCGCATTTGCTAGTGATCTATTGGATAAATTGAATAAGCGAATGATAACTTACTTTGCGGATGTGGCAAAACAAACAGACATCCCGCAAAGGATGCCTGTCATCGAGGAAAAATTGCAGTTGGCGCTTTAGAGGCGGCTGCCCATGGGCGCCTGCGCTGGCCGGTCAAAGCTGATTGGGTCAGCATTGCCCTCGACCTGCGGCGCATGGATCGCTTGCATTTCCGGATTGGCCTCGACCGCGACCGGCTCTTCATACTGCATCAGCTGAATGCCATTGCGGATTTCATCGAGGGTGAGGGCAAAGCGCTGCTCGAGCTCGCTGAGCTGAACAAGCACGTATTCGTCGGCTTCCTGCGTGATTTTCTGCGCTTCGATTTTGGCTTGCTCGATCACGTATTCGGCGCGGACCTTTGCCTGTGTTACCATCTCTTGTTCGTCTATCAGATCTTCGCTGTGCTGCCTGGCTTGCTGGACGATGCGAGCGGCTTCTTCATTGGCTTCCGCCAGGACGCGGTCACGCTGCTGGATGGTGCGCGCTGCCGTTTCGATCTCTTCCGGAATCGAAATCCGCATCTGATCGATTATCTCCAGAGCCCGCTCTTCATCCAACATCGTGTACTTTGTGCCAAAAAGGTGACGGCCCTCGTCGATCAAGTCTTCCATCCGGTCTACCAAGTGTTGAATATCCATCGCCCCCTCCCCGTTAGAGACAGTATCAATGCTTGCAATTCTACTTACAATACTTCTTTCGTAACGCTTCCGAAATGATGGGCGGCGCCATCGAGCTAACATCGCCGCCGAGCTGCGCGATTTCGCGAATCGTGCTTGAGCTTATGTGCATGTATTGCTCATCCGACAAAATCATAATGGTTTCCAACTGCGGCGCCAGCTTCTTGTTTGCCATTCCCATGCGAAACTCAAATTCAAAATCACCGAATACTCGTAAGCCGCGAACTAAGGCTATTGCGCCTACTGACTCAGCATATTGTACTGTAAGAACGTTATATTTCGCCACTGAAATCGACGGGTATTTCTTAAAGACTTCGCGAGCCAATTCCACGCGTTCATCGATATCGAACAGTACTGCTTTCTTGTCGGGATTGGCGTAGATGCCAATGACAAGTTTCTCAAAGAAACGCGAGGCGCGCACAGCGACATTGATATGTCCATAATGAATCGGGTCAAGTGATGCCGGATAGAGCGCAATTCCTCGTCCTGACATAGTGTTTCTCCCGCACTACCAGCGCATTGTAGTAGGACTGAAGAATTCGCGCCAACCGATACGCCAGCAGATTTGCCAATGAAAGCAAATTAAATTGCGAACCGAGACTCGTGGGGACGCGCTTAGCTCAGTTTGCTGTCAGCCGGGTAGAGTTGGCGAAGGAAGGCCGCCAGCAAATGATGCTCGGGCAGCTGTAGGTCGGGGTCTTCCTCGACCAAGGTCCGCGCTTCGTATTGCGCCTCTTTAATCAGCTCGGAATTACCGGGGTCCAACATATCAAAGTCCAGATGGCCGCTCTGCCGCGTGCCTAGCAGTTCGCCCGCGCCTCGCAGTTGCCAATCTCTGTCGGCCAGCTCAAAGCCGTCGTTGGATTCCTCCATCGCCGACAGTCTTTGCTCGGCGATGGTCATCGCGTCCCGTTCCAATTCGCCGGCTTGGCAGGCGCGGATGCGGTCAATGTCGATGTCGGCGGAGCTATCCGGCAGCAAAAAGCAGTACGACTGATGTTCGCCCCGGCCGACTCGGCCGCGCAGTTGATGGAGCTGAGACAAACCGAAGCGATTGGCGCCGTCGATCACAATCACGCTCGCGTTCGGCACATCGACGCCGACTTCAGCCACGGAGGTCGTTACCATCACATCGTATTCGCCGGCCGCGAAGTCCGCCATCAGCGCGTCTTTCTCTGCCGCGCTCATCCGTCCGTGCAAAAGGCATACGCGATACTGATAATAAACTTGACTCAACTGCTCGTAGGCTTCCGTTGCCGATGCCGTGTCCAGCGATTCGGACTTCTCCACCAGGGGATGGACAAAAAACGCTTGCCGTCCCTGTTCCAATTGGCTGACCACAAAGCCATTCAGCCGCTCGCGCGCAGCCGGATCGATGACCTTGGTCTCGATCTCGCGGCGGCCGGCCGGCTTGTCGGCGATGATGGATAGGTCGAGATCGGCGTAGTAGGTGAGCGCCAGGCTGCGCGGCAAGGGCGTCGCCGTCATGATCAGCAGGTGCGGATTGCCGCCTTTGCCGCGCAACTGCGACCGCTGAGCGACCCCAAAGCGCTGCTGCTCGTCGATGACGGCTAAAGCGAGATCGTCGAACTCGACGCCTTTCTGGATCACGGCATGCGTTCCCACGACAATGTCAACGGCGCCGTCGGCGATGTCGCGATAAACGGCCTCGCGCTCGTCCGCCGTCAGCGCGCTGGTCAATAGCGCGATATTCGGTTTGTCGGGGCCGCTCATCTTGGCGAAAGTCGCGCTCAGCGAACGGTAATGTTGCTCGGCCAGGATTCCCGTCGGCGCCATCAAAGCCGACTGCTTGTGATTCGAATAGGCGATCGCCATAGCTACGATGGCTACGGCGGTCTTGCCTGAGCCCACATCGCCCTGGATCAGCCGGTTCATCGGCGTCGAGAAGGACAAGTCCCGCTGAATCTCATGTATGGCTTTCTTCTGTCCGTCGGTCAATTTGAAGGGGAATACCTCGGCCGCGAAACGCTTGAGGATATCCGTGTCTTCTATCAGCGGCGTTCCAGGCGCAGACTGCCATTCGCGGCGCCTGTCCAATAGCGCCAACTGCAGCATCAGCAGATGATCAAAAGCCAGTCGCTGCTGCGCGTGTCGCCTGTGGTCGTCGCCGTCGGGGAAATGCGCCTGCTTCAGCGCCCATCCCAGATCCGCCAGTTCGCTGCGGTCCAGCACCGAAGTTGGAATGGGGTCCGGAATTTTGTTCTCCCACTCGGAAGTCAGCACTTTCATCGTGCGGCGCAACATGCGCGGGCGCAAGCCCTTTGTCATGCGATATACCGGCACGATGCCAATCTTGCGCAAGTTGTCGAGGTCCAGTTCTTCCCATTCCGGGCTGGCCATACTCCGGAACTCGCTTACCTTGCCGCGCAGCAGCAGCTGCATGCCCCGCTTGATCTTCTGCGAAAGAAAGGGCTGGCTGAAGAAGCGTATGGACATTTTTGCGGTGTCATCGGAGACCCATACGACGAGATCCATGCGTCCGTTGGCGCTGACCGACGTGCCCGCGCGCTGAACGGTGGCGATGACATTGGCCGTCTGCCCTGCAGCCAGGTCCTTGATACAGGTCAGCCGGGTATAGTCGACGAAGTCGCGCGGAAAGTTGTAGAGCATGTCTCTGACCGTGTGGATATCCAGATTCCGCAGCAGCTCAGCGTAGGTGTTGCCGATGCCCCTGATGTCCGTGGTCGGCGCTTCCAGCTCCCGATACAGCGCGAGTTGTTCTTCCAGGCTAAGCTGCGCGCGGGGCTGGCGCGGCGGGCGATTCAAGCTGGGCAAAGGCGGGATGTCCAGCTTAGTCTGGCTGGGCCCGCCGGTGAAGTCTTCGTCATATGAAGCGTTGTCGTAGGCGTGGAAGCGCCCCTTGTTGCCGCCGCGCTGCTGACGCGCCGGCCGCCGATCCACGTGCTCATGCGAAGAACGGCCGCGCTTCTGCCGCGGAGGCCGGTCCTTCTGCGAGCCCAGTTTCTTCTCCCACTCGGCCAGCCGCTTCTGGTAGGCCGGCGGCGCTTTCTGCCGGTCCGTCACGCGATTCAGCAAATAGTTGATTTTGTCGATGCGCGCGTCTTCGCTGTCGATCTTGTCATAGGCAGTCAGGGAGTCGACGATTTCGTCAATCAGAATGTGGTGCTGCGCGCGCCGCGCCTGCTCTCTCGCTTGAGGCTGCCAGCTGTTGGCGTAGGCGCTCAAACCGCCCACGACCGCTGTATTCTTGCCGCCTTGATCGCGCTCCAGCTTGAGGATCTTGACCAGCGTTTCCAATGCAGATGGCATGGATCATAGCCTCCAGTTGCGGTTCAATGTCGCCACGCCAATGGAGCCGGGTCCAATATGCGTGCCCATGGTCGGCGTCGTTTCGATGACCAGTGTATCAGATGGCGCGCTATCTTGTATGGATTCCAGGAAGCTCTCGGCGCCGGCGCGATTGGCGATGTGCAGCACGGCCATCCTGTCCATAGGCGCTTCCGCCAGGGCCAGCTCTCGCAAGCGCTGCTCCGCGCGCGACCAGGTACGCATTCGCCCGATCGACTCAATCTCGCCCCCGTCCACGCGGATGACCGGCTTGATTCGCAGCAGCCTGCCTACGCTGGCGACCAGCGAGTTTACGCGTCCGCTGCGCCGCAAGAACTCCATGGTGTCGATGATCGCGTAGACTTTGCAGTTTTCGCGAACGCTCTGGATGCGCTCAAGAATTGCATCCAAGTCGGCGTCTGCTTGCGCCAGTTCGGCAGCCGCCCAGACTTGCAGCCCGATGCCAAATGTCAGCTGCAGGCTGTCAACCAGCGTGATTCTGTCCCTGCCGACGGATTCCGCGCCCAGGCGCATGGCATTTAGCGTACCGCTTAGATTCTCCGGCACGTGAATCGAGACGATGTGCTCGGCGCCGTCGTTGAGCATTCGCTGGTAGAATTCCGCCGCGTCGCCGGGCGACGGAGCGGCCGTCGTCGGCTGCTCAGCCAAAGACGGCAAGTCGCGATAGTATTGCTCCCGATCCAGCCCGACGCCGTCGTCGGCAATGCTCTGCCCGCCGATATTTACGTAAGTCGGGATGACGCTCACGCCGAGCGCGGCGACCAGCTCAGCCGGCAGATCGCAGACGCTGTCCGCGGCTATGCGAATTCGACTAGAAGTCATCGTCTAGGTCGTCGCTCTCTTTCTCGAGCACGGCAACGCCGGTAGCCTGCGTGCCCAAATAAGACGCCATGGTCGCGCTGTACATCGTGAAGGGAAAGTGCTGACCCGGGAATTCGAGCGCCAGCCGGTCTTGCATAATACGGGTCTCTTCGCTGATCAGTTTCTGGTCTTGCAGCACGACCGCGTCTTCCAATTCGGTGAATTCCACCAAAAATTCGACCAGGCGCTCGATGACATCGCCTCGGTTGCGGATCTTTTCAATGACGATGATCTGGCCGTCTTCAAGGCTGACAAAAGGCATGATTTCCAAATGGGCGCTCAGAATCGCGTGGGAAGGCTTCATGAAACCATTGGCGCGCAGAAAGCTGACGTCCTCGATGCAATAGACTGAATAAATGCGGTTGACCGCCTGCCGCACCGTGTGGATCACCGCCTCGGCACTGTCCAGCTCCTGCGCGGCGCGGGCCGCGACCCGAATCAACATGCCTTGGCCGGCGCACAAACTCTGCGAATCGACCACCGCAATCTCGCAGCCGCCGTTGACCTGATGCGCGGCCCGCCGCCCGTTCCGCCAGCTGTCGGACAGCTCCCGAGAGGGGTGAACCGAGATGACTGCATCACAGAAGTGGGACAGACGCGCATACAATTCGGCGTAGTCGTGCTCCGATGGCGGAATGATCTTCGGCGGTCTACCATGCCGCGCCATCAACTCAAAGGCTTCTTCCGTGTTCAGGTCGATGCCCTCCTGGTAGCGCTTGCCGCCGATCTCGATGAGGTTCGGCAGTATCGTCACCGGAAAATGCCGCACCAGACGCGGATTGGAAAAGCGCGCGCCGCTGTCAGTTACGATTTGGATTCTTGGCATCACTCGACGCTAACTATGAGCGGATACAGGGCTTGGCCGCCATAAACCGCCTCATATTCCAGGTTTGGAAAGTCCGCCATCAAAGCTTCAATAATTTCGTCCACAGCCGCTTGAGATAATCCGGCGCCGTAATACAAGGTCGCCAGTTCTTTGTGGTCTGCGCCGGCCATTTTCAGCGCATCCCGCAGCGCGGTGTCGATATCCTCCGCAGCGACGCTAATCTGCCCGTCAATGATGGCCAGGCAGTCGTTCTCGCGGATGTCCACGCCTTGCAGCCTCGCCGAGCGAGTGGCGCGCGTGATTTCAATGGATGTCGTCGCCAGGGCAGCTTCCCGCATTGACGCGACAATTGTATCCGCTGGAAGCCGACCGTCGCTGGCGTCGTCGAAGGCGATAATCGCGTTGACGCCTTCCGCGGAAGTTCGCGTGGGCACGACCGTGACGCGCCGGCTGTCGCTCATGTCCGCCGCTTGCTGCGCCGCCAATTCGATATTGCGATTATTAGGCAGTATGATGATCTCCTCAGCGCCGAGCTCGTTAATCGCGGCGATGAAATCTTGTGTTGCGGGATTCTTGCCCGCGCCGCCTTCAATGACAATGGCGCAATTCAGGTCGTGATAAAGGCCGCGCATGCCGTCGCCTTCGACGACTGCGATTACTGACACCAACTCCTGCTTTGCTCCATGCGGCTGCTTCCCCGATTGCCGCGCGACCGCGGCCGCCTGCAATTGCATGTTTTCCACCACGATATCGTCGAGCGAGGCGCCGGTCTTCACCGCGTAGTCCAGGGGAATGGCCGGGTTCTCCACATGGATATGCACCTTGATCATACTGTCAGCGCCGACAACGATGACGGACCAGCCCAGCTTCTCCAGATCGCTGCGTACCGCGGCCGCGTCCAGCTGCGCGCCCAGCATGAGAAACTGCACATCGTAGCCATACGATTCTGCCGGCGAGCCCGCCGCTGCGGCGCTTTCAATCGCGAGCGGCGCCGACAATGCCCCGTCCATTGGCGCGCCACAAGCGTGCTCGTATATGCCGCGCAAGAAACAGACCAGCCCCATAGCGCCGGCATCGACCACGCCGGCGTCCTTCAGAATTGGCAGGTGATTCGGCGTATCTTCCAGCGAGGCCTGCGCGTATGTCACCAAATCTAGAAACATTTCGTCGATTGACTGACCCTCATGCAGGCTCTCCGCCGCCTCGCGCGCCACGGTCAGCACAGTTCCCTCCACCGGCTGAGAGACGGCGGCGTAGGCGCGTTTCACCGCCGATCGCAAAGCCGCCGCCAGCAGCGGTGCGGGCAAAGCCAGCCAGAAGCTGAGACATAATCGTGCCGCTGTTGCCGCGCGCGCCCATCAACGCGCCGTAGGCAAAGCGCTCGACCACTGCGTAGGCCCTTGTATCGGCCGAATTTTCAACCTCTGCCCAGGCGCGATTCAGCGTATGAAACAGATTGATGCCAGTATCGCCGTCTGGCACAGGGAAGACGTTGAGTTCGTTGATGAGCTCGACATAAGGCGCCACAGCCTTGACCCCGGCGCCGAGCAGAATTTTCAGCGCCTGCCCGTCTATGCTAGTCTTCGCCATTCAATTCTTTCGCCGCAGCCCGGCGCAATTCGCTGATGCCGGCCGCGATGCCATCTGTGTGTTGAAATACGCCTGCGCCAGCGATCGTTACAGATGCGCCCGCCGATATCGCGGCGCCGATCGTATGGCTGTTGATGCCGCCATCGACTTCAATTTCAATATCGGCGCCAAGCTGGTCTATCAGCCTACGTAAGCTGCGGATTTTAGTGAGCGTACTGCTAATAAACTGCTGACCGCCGAATCCGGGATTGACCGTCATTACGTTGATAATGCGTACCATTTCCGCCACTTCGCCGATGGCTGCCGCCGGCGTATGGGGATTGAGCGCGACGCCAGCCCGGCAGCCCGCCTCGGCGATTTGCCCCAGCACCCGATGCAGATGGCGACAGGCTTCCACATGGACGCTAATGCTGTCCGCGCCGCTGTCGGCGAATTGCGGTACGAACTGCTCCGGCTCCACAATCATCAGGTGGACATCAAGGGGAATCGCAGCGACTTTGGCGACCGCTTCCACCACCAGCGGACCCATGGTGATATTCGGCACAAAGCGCCCATCCATGATGTCGATATGAATCAGATCGGCGCCGGCGTCTTGCGCTTCTACGACTTGCTCGGCAAGACGACCGAAGTCCGCCGCCAGAATTGAGGGCGCTATTTTGATGACTTTGTCGCTCATGCAGCAATCTGAAGTGTGCGCGGTCAACGATATTGATCTTACTGTTTATTGTTCTCGATGGCAACAGCTTGCCGCGCCATAGATCGTCTGAAATTCCAAATATCGCGGCGCGCTAGCGGATCGCGTCCGCGTCAATCACCGCTGTTTTGAGCTGGCCGCAGCCGGCCTCAATGTCGATGCCGCGCCGCACGCGCACAGTCGCGTTCACGCCGCATTGACCCAAGGTCGCCAGGAAGCGCTCGAGATCAGGCGCGGG
>JAGWBC010000034.1:10746-12847 GCA_021296115.1 Anaerolineae bacterium
CGTTGACGTGGCAGTGCAGTCCAGCGAGCAGTTGACCCAATCGCTGCGCTTCCGCGACGGTATCGTTCTCCCCCGCGATGGCCGCCCACTCAAAGGTGATCCGCCGCTTCGTTCGATCGACATAATAACGGCAGGCTTCGATTAGCTCGGCAATCGGCCAGCGGCGATTCACTGGCATTAGCGCCGACCGCTCGCTGTCGTCCGATTTGTGCAGGCTCACTGCCAGCTTGACCTGCAAACCCTCATCGGCGAAGCGGCGTATCTGCGGGACCAAACCCACCGTGCTGATTGTGATGTGGCGCGCGCCGATTCCCAGCCGGTCCATGAGCATAACGACCGCCTCCAGCGAGGCGTCGTAATTGTGGAAGGGTTCGCCCATGCCCATAAATACGACATTGCTCAAGCGCTCGCCCCGCGCCGCCAGGTCACGCGCGAAGATCATCCCTTGCTCGAAGATCTCGGCAGCGCTCAAGTGACGGCCAAAGCCCATCTGCCCGGTGGCGCAGAAGACGCAGCCCAGCGCGCATCCGGCCTGCGACGAAATGCAAGCCGTCTGTCGGCCGTCGTCATAAGGCATCAGCACTGACTCGATCAGCTGGCCGTCAGGCAAACGGTAGAGGCGCTTCTCCGTGCCGTCCTGGCTCAGCTGCCGCGCCACCATCTCCAGCTCGCCCAGCCGCGCCGACCGGCTCAGTTCCAGTATTGTCGCGCGGGGCAAATTGCTCATCGCCTCGAAGCTGCTGACCCGCTTGTTATAGATCCAGTCCCATATCTGCTTGGCGCGGAAGGGCTTTTCGCCGAGCCTCTCGACAAAGTCTGCCAATTCGGTTTCGTCAAGCGCATAAAGATTGATCATCGCTGCAAATTCGCCTCGCATCTGCCCCGGCCTTAAGCATTCAAGCTAAGGCCGTAAGCGCAAAGGGAATGGCATTATACCCGGCATGCGCAATGATGGCAGCCGTTGTGCTCACCCGCGCGCGCAGCAGACCGAACCCCAGCGAAACCACGAACAGTATCGCGGCCGCCGGAGTGAAAGCGTATTGCGTATGCATGGCCACAAACAGCAGCGACGATATGACTATGCCGAACACCGGCTGCAGCGCGCCGCGAAACAAGATTTCTTCGCCGATGCCGACGCTCATCGCCAGCAGGCCACCCAGTAACAGCGACGAAGTCAAAGCCTCGTACAGCAAGCGCGCGCCGCTTACTTGCGACTCAAATGTACTTTGCGAAACAGAAGCCTGCCAGTAGGCCATCGCCAACGCTGCCATAAGATGAAGCGCAATCGCCGCCGCGATGCCCGCCAAGCAATCCGCCGGCCGCGGCCAGCGCAATCCCAGCCGCTGCTTGACGGCGGTCCAGTCCCGGCGCGTCAGCCAGCCCACGCCAATTACAGCCAGCGCCAGATACATTAGCGACCCGACGAGCAACTGCGGCGCGACGTCGGCGAAAGCCAGGGGCTCCGCGTCACTAGCGTTTAGCGCTCCCCAGCTCAAGGCGGTCAGCGCGAAGACGATGGTCAGCGTCGCCAGCCGGTGAACGCCGCTGCGCGGATCGAAGGTGATTGATTCGTATCGCCCGGCTGACTTGACGACTCGCGAGACGCATTGCCAGGGTCTCTCGAGTCCAATAATAGCAAACATCATCAGCGCTGCGACCAGCCCGACAATTGCTAACACCACGCTCAGCGATGCGCCGCCGCCTTCCGTCAGCGCTCCGCCATTTAGGAGACCGCTCAATGCCAGCACCAGCAGCGCGACCGGCAATATTCCCATCAGCGCGGGCAGAACGCGAGTTCGACCACTGAGCGCCGACTCAATGTTGGCGACTGCCGTCAATAGCAGAACGTAAAGCAACGCAAGGCCAGCCAAAATTGCCCGCCACTTATCCCGTATCAGGTCGCAGTCTAGTGGAGCGACATTCTCGCCGCAAGCGCCAGCCGCTGCGGTTGACAGGCTAGCGGCGCTATGCTAGCATAACCGTCGCCAGGTCGCGGCTCAATAGAGCGTTGGAGAGGTGGCCGAGTGGTTTAAGGCGATGGTCTTGAAAACCATTGTACGGTCCTCCGTACCGCAGGTTCGAATCCTGTCCTCTCCGCCTT
>JAGWBC010000034.1:12868-27612 GCA_021296115.1 Anaerolineae bacterium
AGAGTGGTTGATTGGGGCCGCCTGCTAAGCGGTTGTACCTGTTAAGGGTACCGCAGGTTCGAATCCTGTCCTCTCCGCTCCCAAATAATCCTGTTCGGGCCTGCGCCGTGGGTCCGCATCGTTTGTTTCCTCGCGATATTCCCGTTTCGCCGCGACCGCGACAAGCATAGAATTGCTGCTGCGGTCGAAGGTGTTGTCAAGTCGGAGCAACTAAATGAGCCAGAAGATTCATATTCAAGCGACCGTAAACGTACCTACAGCCAAAGCCTGGACGCTTTGGACCGAGCCCGACCACATTACTAATTGGAACTTCGCCAGTGACGACTGGCGCTGCCCGCGCGCAGAGAACGACCTCCGCGCCGGCGGCCGACTTCTATACCGCATGGAAGCTGTAGACGGCAGCTTCGGCTTCGACTTTGACGCGATCTATGACGAGGTGGTTCACGAGGCGAGAGTCGCTTATACCATGTCTGATGGACGACAAGTGGAAACCACATTTGAGGGTTTGGGAGACTCGACGCGCGTATCAACGACATTCGACGCCGAGCAGGAGAATCCAGCCGAAATGCAGCGTACCGGCTGGCAGGCGATTCTCGAGAACTTCAAGTCATACGCCGAGTCTCTTTAACGTACGACCGCGACCACATCTTTCAGAGGCGACGTCCAGACACCTCAATCACATGAGCGCGCTCCGATTAGCCCAGCGACCACGGGCTGCTGAATGATTGTCATCGGTCTGATGTCCGGCACTTCCGCCGACGGCGTCGATGTCGCCATTTGCGATATCCGCGGCGAGCCCGGCAGCATGACCGCCGAGCTGCTGCATGGCGCGACCTACGAATATGAGCCGGCAATGCGCCAGCGCATTCTCGCCTGCTGCGACCCGGCCGAGAGCCGCGTCGATCAGATTGCGGCCCTGCACGTCGACCTCGCGGAAGTCTTCGCACAGTGCACACTCGAAACGATTGAGCAGGCCGGCATGGCGCCCGGCGAGATCGACCTCATCGGCTCGCACGGGCAGACGCTTTGGCACAATGTCTTGCCCAGCGGGCAAGTCAATGTGTCGCTGCAAATCGTGGAGCCGGCAGTCATCGCCGAGCGCAGCGGCATCACCACCATCAGCAATTTCCGCGCGCGCGATATCGCCGCCGGCGGTCAAGGCGCGCCCCTGACCAGTTATGTCGACTGGCTGCTGCTGCGCCATCCGAGTTATTGGCGGGCGATACAAAATATCGGCGGCATGGGCAACGTGACATTTTTGCCTCCGCTCGCGGACGACAAATCCCAGCCCATCGCCTTTGATACCGGGCCGGGCAATGCGCTGCTGGATATCGCTGTGGCGCATATCACCGACGGCGTCCAGAATTTCGACCGCGACGGCCGGCTGGCAGGGCAGGGCCGGGTCAATGAAGAGTGGCTGGAGGAATTGCTGGGGCATTCTTATTACGCGCGCGACTATCCCAAGACCACCGGCCGCGAGACCTTCGGCACGGCTGCCGCGCTGGATTTGGTCGCCGAGGCGCAAGGGCGCGGCATAACCTCGTCCGAAATCATCGCCACCTTGACCGCGCTGACCGCCACCAATATCGCTGATGCCTACCAGCGATTTGCGCCCGCTCCTATTCATGAAGTCATCCTGGGCGGCGGCGGACGCCACAATCCGGTCATGGTGGGTCTGCTGCGCCAACTGCTGGCGCCGGCGGCCGTCATGACGCACGAAGACATCGGCATGGACAGCGATTTCAAAGAAGCGCTGGTATTCGCCGTGCTGGCGTTTGAGACCTGGCACGGTCGTCCGGCCTCGCTGCCCGCCATGACCGGCGCGCGGCACGCATCAATCCTCGGCCAGATCACGCCGGGCGCCAACTACGCTGACTTGCTGCGCCGCGCCTGGCGCCAATAACGGCTTGCCGTGTTCTATGACGATGGCGGCGGCTCGACTACGGCTCGACTACGGAGCGTGAGTAGCGGACAAGCCTGACGAGGTCTTCGCGCTCAGATTTCACTGGACGCGCACTTACTCATGCTATGCTTGAGTAAGAAACGAAAATTGTTTCCTGTTCGAACGGGAGGCGGATGAAAGACCTCATTAGCAGGCTGCGTGTCACTTTGTTGCGCTGGTGGTCCATGCGCAGCGCTACCACGCGGGCGCTGCCGATTATCCTCTTGACCACGCTGCGCAGTTTCGGACGTTACAGTTCGCGGCAGTCGGCGGCTTTGGCATTTTTCGCCCTCTTTTCGCTCTTCCCGCTGATGCTGCTGATGGCGGTCCTGATCGGCGGTTTGCTGGAGCCGGCCGCGGCGCAAGAACAGATCGCCAACGGTTTGCGCGTGTTCTTGCCGGAAGATCAAGCGACAGTCGAGTTCGTTCAGGACATCCTGGGCCAATCCCTGGAACAGTCGAATTCCTTCGGCATTGTCGCTATCATGACCATGGCCTGGTCGTCGCTCAGCCTGTTCTCCAACTTGACCGCGTCGCTGGACGAAATCTTCCGCGTGCCCAAGGGCCGCAATATCTGGAAGCTGCGCTTGCAAGCCATCGGCATCAGCCTGGCGCTGGTCGTGCTGGTGATCGCCTCCTTCGTTACTTCCGGCGTGCTGCGTTTGCTCTCCGTGCTGCTGCTGGACCAGCCCAGTCTGTGGCTCAGCATTGGCATTCGATTTTTGCCCTTTGGTCTGGACGTGGTGATCTTCGCCTTGCTATTCCGTTTTGTGCCGGCGCGTTACGTGCATTGGGACGCGGTGCTGCCGGCGGCGCTGCTGGGCGCGGTCGGCTGGGAGCTGGCCAAGAGCGGCTTCGGCTACTATTTGACCAATTTGGGCGGCTTTCAGTTCGTCTACGGAGGCATCGCCACCGTCATCGTCTTTCTGTTTTGGGCCTACTTGATCGCTGCCATATTTCTCTTCAGCGCCGAGTTTTGCGCCCGGCTGAACGACTGGTTTGTCAGCCGCGTGACGACTGAAGCGGAGGCGCACCCCTCGGTCAGCATCTCAATTCGCGATGGGCAGATCCGCGTGCAACTGCCGGAGCAGGTCGGCGAGCCCCGGTTCAGCGACCGCGTCGCTGCGGAAACTCTGCCAGACGCCCGCGGGAGCTAGCCGACGCGCTTCAGCTTGCCGGCGCGCTTGGCGTAATTCTCCGCTGCCTTAAAGGCTCGCAGGCCGATGGGCAGCGCCACCACGCCCAGCAAGAGCAGCGGCGCAATATATTGCAGCAGGTCGGTGATGGCTGCCCCGTCCAGCACGGCGGCGCGCGTGCCATCCAGGACGTAGGTCACGGGCGAAAAGCGCGCCAGCGACTCCATCCAATCCGGCAAGACGCTGATGGGATAATATATACCGGAGATCAGCAGAAACGACGCCTGCACCACTTCCGTCATCTGGGCGCCGCGCTCCGGATACAGCAGTGGCAGGATGCTGGCCACGATGCCGATAGCGATCAAGGACAAACTGCCGGCCAGCACCACAGCAGCAGCGCCCGGCAAGTTGGCCTTGGACAGATCCAACTCGAAGAACAGCGCCATGGCGATGCCGATCAGCAGAGTCGTGATGAGGCTGTAAATCAGCGAATAGGCGGTTTGCCCCACCAGATGCACCCAGCGCTCCACCGGCGCCATCAGCGTGTACTCGATGGTGCCTTCCCAGCGCTCCCAGGCGATGACCTCGCTCGTCAGCATAAAAATGTTCGAAAGGTAACGCCAAATCAAGGTGCCGATGATGAGGTACATCGTCAGAAATTTGACGTCAAAACTGGGCGTCTCGCCGGTCAGCGCTTCGGCGCCTTGGGCGATGAAGACCACGGACAAGCCACTGGTCAGCGAATAGAAGAACCACACCACTTCCCAGCCCCAGTAGCGCCGCGTCAAGTGCCAGTTGCGCGCCAAAAAGGCGTAGGATTGCAGCGATTCCAAACGCATCGCGCTCACGCCGCGCCGCAGTGTATTGCGCATGATTGTCCTCCAGCGTGGAAACTAGGCGATGTCGGCCGCCTCTGAATCAACGAGTTGTTCGCCAGTGAGGTGGATGAAGACATCTTCCAGAGTTGAAAACTGGCCGTTTTCTCCCGAACTTCGCTTCAATTCCTCCGGCGTGCCGATGGCCGCAAGCTTGCCGTTGTGAATCACAGCCACGCGGTCGCAGAGCGCATCGGCTTCTTCCATATCGTGTGTCGTGATCATAATCGTCGCATCATGCGAGTCGCGCAGCTCCTCGATGAATTCGCGCACATCGCGTTTCGAGCGCGGATCCAGACCGGTGGTCGGCTCGTCCATCAGCAGCAGGATAGGCGAGGTGAGAAATGCGCGGGCTACGGCCACCTTCTGCTGCATGCCACGGCTCATTTCTTCCATCGGCTCGTTGAACGACGAACGCTTCAGCCCCAGCCGCCCCATGATTTCGTAGGCTTTGACCGTGGCTTCCGGCGCCGTCACGCCATACAGACGCGCGCCGTAGAGCAGATTCTCCATCGGGCTGAGCTTCTTAAAAAATGCGGCATCCACCGAAACGCGGCTGATCAGCTGTTTGACGCCCATTTCATCTTCCGCCAGATCAATGCCGAAGATTTTGGCGCTGCCCCGATCCGGCCGCAGCAGGGTCGAAATCAGCCGCACCAGCGTCGATTTGCCCGACCCGTTCGGCCCCAGGATGCCGAAAATCTCGCCGCGCTCCACCGAGAAGCTGACATGGTCGACCGCGGCAATCGGCTCTTTGCCGCCTTTGCTCGCTTTGGGCAGATTACCCGGCTCGGGCAGGCCCGCGCTGGCGCCAAGCAATCGCTTCCACAGCGGCGGCTGCGGCAAATGGAAATACTTGGTGATGGAGTCGACGACAAGCGCCCGCCGCAGATCAAGCGGCTTTCTGGCCCGCATGGGCTGCTCCTGGTTACGTGGATTCAACAAATGGCTGTAGTTCGTGAATGCACATTGTAGACAGCATCGCCGGCAGCGTACAGGTACAAGGCTGCGCGCGCGACGCAGCGATTGGACGGCGCGCAAAACTCAGCCAGCTTGCTTTGGCGGATTCGCCCGGCAGACGTAAATACTGATTAATCGGATCAGCCCGATGCCTAAGAAGATTCTCTTTGCCCTCAGTAAATGCGAGTAAGTAATTAAACAGTCTGCCACAAATTCTACCCCCTCAGCCCCCCCGAATCATCGGGAGGAAGCTGCGACGTACTTGTGCTGCTCCCCTTCTCCGATGATTCGGATGCTCGCCATAGAGATGGCGAGAGGGGCCGGGGGTGGGGTAGACCGGCACGAATGTCGCATGACTTGCTTGCACTTACTTCTGTGCCTCTGTGGTGAGTTAAACTTGCCTAGCATCGCAGCTCATTGACATGTGCCGCTTCACGCCAATCTACATGGATAATTGTCTGCTTCTGCGCTACACTTGCGCCATATTTGCTGGCGAACCGGAAACGATGCATGGACGACTCCACCGTGCTGGACGGTTATCCTTTCGAACTGGAAAACTTCGACCCCGCTGTCGACCAGATTACGTCGGAGGTGGTCCAAGCGGATCTGCATCCCGCTGATCGTTCGATCGCTCGGCGAGCCAGCCTCCAGATACTCTACGAATTGGATACCACCGACCATCCACTGGCGGCTACGCTGGAGGCGCACATGAGCGAGCGCCCCGAGGCCTACGCCGTGCGGCAAATCATCCGCCGTTTCGTGGCTGGCGTGACGCAGCGCCGCGGCGAGATTGACGCCATCCTGCAAGAATACGCTCCTGATTGGCCCATCGACCAAGTGGCGGTCGTCGATCGCAACATCCTGCGCCTGGCGGTATACGAATACTTGATGCAAACGCGAACCACGCCGATCCCCGTGATCGTCAACGAAGCCGTGCATCTGGCGCAGCTTTTTGGCGCCGAAAATTCGCACAGCTTTGTGCACGGCGTGCTTGGCGCCATCACCAACGAGCTGGAACCAGAAGCGAAGCTGGCGGCTGCGGAGGGCGACGCCTTATGAACATCCTCGGCGTCGGCGCTGCCGAACTCATTGCGGTCTTGCTCATCATGCTGGTATTCGCCGGGCCCAAGCGCATGATCCACTGGTCTTACGTCCTGGGACAGCATGTGGCCAAGTTCCGCAAGATCTGGTCGGAGACGGTGGATCTGGTGCAGAAAGAATTTGACGAAGCCGGCGTCGATATCAAGCTGCCCAAAGAACCGCCGACGCGTAAAAGCTTGAATCGCACTGTTTCCGATGCCGTCAAGCCAATGACCCAGCCCATGCAAGACTCGCTGGACGAGGTCAAGAAAGACCTCGATACGGTCAAAGAAGTTAGCGATTCACTGAACAATAAGAAACTGCCGGCCGGCCCCAAAGCGAAGAAAACCCCAGCAACGCCCGCCAAAGCTGTCAAAATTCCAAAACCCGCTGCAGCCAACGCGCAAGCGAGCAAGGCTAAGCCTACGCACGTGCCCAAGCTGGGAACCTGGAGCGGCGCGCCTCTTTCTAACGGAAGCGGCAGTACCGTGGACCTGGGCGCCTGGTCCAAAGCAGCGCGCGGCGAAGGGGACTAGGCATGGCGGACACGGCCATTCAGGAGGCGGTTGAAGACGGCCACGAACTCCGCATGGGGTTCTTTGAGCATCTCGACGAGTTGCGTTATCGCTTGACCCGCGCCGTCTTGTCCTTGGTCGTTGGCACCACTGTCGGCATCTTCTTCGCCGACCGCGTGCTGATGCTGCTGCAAGAACCTTACTGCCGCATCCCGTCCGTCAGCGACTGCCAGTTGGTCATCCTGAACCCCACCGGCAATATCATCATCTACTTCAAAGTCGCCCTAATGGTCGGCGGCATCTTGTCCATTCCGATGGTGACCTATCAGTTTCTGATGTTTATTCTGCCCGGCCTGACGCGTAAGGAGAAACGCTACGTTTTCTTGTCCCTTCCCGCTACCTCGGTGCTGTTTTGCGTCGGCGTCTTCTTCGCCTGGCGCATTCTGATGCCGCCGGCGCTGGGCTTCCTCAACGAATTTCAGGCGCAGATTTTTGAGCCGGAATGGACAGCCGATGGCTATATCAGCTTCGTGACCTCGCTGCTGTTCTGGATGGGCGTCGCCTTCCAGACGCCGTTGATATTCTTCCTCATTTCCCTGCTCGGCTTGGTCAGCGCCGGCACACTGATCCGCCAATGGCGCATTGCCATCGTCGGCGCCGCCATCGCCGCTGCCTTGATCACGCCCACGATTGATCCGGTGAACATGTTCCTGGTCATGGCGCCCCTGCTGGCGCTCTACACGCTGAGCATTGTGCTGGTCTTCTTCGGGCGCAAGATTTCCGGCGTCGACCGAAAAGACTGAGCTATCGCTAACGCCGCCCTTATTGCTGTGCGACAATATCGCCGTTTTGCGCAATGGTGGCTGCCTGATTAATCCAGCTATGGTAAACTTCGCCGACTTGTCAGTTTCGCTTGGCACAGAAAACATCTCTGTGCCCTCTGTGTCTCTGTGGTGAATTAACCTGTAAGGTATTCGCCCGTAAAACTATGGCGTAATTTCTTGCTTCCCTTTGAATCCTGGTACGGAGAATTCGATGATTATTGAGAAAACGCGTTTGATTGAGCCCTATTGCGGCGAGCTGGTGAATCTGCTCGTCCCGCGCGATGAACTGGTCGAAAAAACGGCTTACGCCAACTCCTTGCCCTATGTGCAGGTCAGCGCGCGCGTTGAATGCGACCTGGAGCTGCTGACGGTTGGCGCCTTTTCGCCGCTGCGTGGATTCATGAATCAAGCGGACTTCCAAAGCGTGCTGGACACGATGCGCCTGGCCGATAGCAGGCTTTTCCCCATGCCCATCACGCTGCCCATCGAGCTGCCGGCCAATGCCGAATTGGGGGGCGATATCGCCCTGCGCGACAGCAAAAACAACATCCTCGCCATTCAGACTGTCGAGGAAATCTACGATTGGGATTTGGAGGAGACAGCGACCAAGATCTTTGGCAAATTCGACGCGCGCCATCCTGTCATCGCCGAGATGCACCGCTGGGGCAAAGTCAATGTCGCCGGCCGCCTGCAAGTCTTGCAGCTGCCGCCTCATCCCGATTTCGCTGAGCTGCGCCGTACCCCGGCCGAGACCCGCGCGGTCCTGGAGACCTACGGGCATGCCAATGTCGTCGCCTTCCAAACGCGCAACCCGTTACACCGCGTGCACGAAGCCCTGACCAAACGCGCCGCGGAGGATGTCGATGGCGTACTGCTCTTGCATCCGGTGGTGGGTATGACGCAGCCGGGCGATGTCGACCACTACACGCGCGTGCGCGTCTACAAGACCTTGATCGACAATTATTACGAAGACGACCGCAGCCTGCTCTCGCTGCTGCCGCTGGCGATGCGCATGGGCGGCCCGCGTGAAGCTGTCTGGCACGCCATTATTCGCCGCAATTACGGCGCCAACTATCTCGTCGTCGGCCGCGATCATGCCGGCCCCGGCTTGGATTCCCAGGGCGAGCCTTTCTACGGGCCCTATGACGCGCAAGACCTGGTTATGCGCCACGCCGATGAGCTCCGCGTCCAGCCGCTGCCCTTTACTGAGATGGTCTATCTGGAAGACGAAGACCGCTACGAAGAAAGCTCGAGGCTGACGCCCGACGCCAAAGTGCGCAAGATTTCCGGCACGCAAGTCCGCGAAGATTACCTGGGCAAGGGCATCCCGCTTCCGCCCTGGTTTTCGCGGCCGGAAGTGGCGCAGATTCTCGCCGACAGCTATCCGCCGCGCCATCGCCGTGGCGTCTGCCTGTGGCTCACCGGATTGAGCGGCTCGGGCAAATCGACCACGGCGGAGCATATCGTCAACTTGCTCTTGGAGAAGGGACGTAACGTCACCGTGCTCGACGGCGATGTCGTGCGCACGCATCTTTCCAAGGGACTGGGTTTCAGCAAGCAAGACCGCGACACCAACATCCGGCGCATCGGTTATGTCGCCAGCCAGATCGCGCGCCACGGCGGCATGGTAATCTGCGCGGCCATCAGCCCTTACCGCGCCACCCGCCACGATGTGCGCAATATGGTCGGCGCCGGCTTCATTGAAATCCACATGGCTACGCCGCTGGAATACGTCGAAAAGAACGATGTCAAAGGCTTGTACGCCAAAGCGCGCCGCGGCGAAATAAAGGGCTTCACCGGCATTGATGATCCCTACGAGACGCCGCTGAATCCGGACATCACCCTGACAGCCGAGGGCACGACGCCCGAGGCTAATGCCCAAGTCGTTGTAGACCGCCTGGTCGAGCTGGGATTTGTGCTGAACGGCTAGCTCACACGGACTCTTTGCCGGCGAACAGCCAGCGGCGGAATACCGCTTTTTCCACTTCCACAAATAGCAGGACGAACAGTCCCGCTATGATGCTGACGGCCACGTGCGTCATATCCAGCGAGCGGGTGTCAAACAGTTCCTGGAAGAAAGGCATATACACCACGATAAGCTGCAGCGCGAAGGTGGACAGCACCGCCCAGAACAGCAGCTTGTTTCCCTTGAAGCCCGCTTGCCAGAAGGTCGTTTGATCGCCAGCGTGGATGGCCATCACCTGGAACATCTGCGTGAAGGCCAGCACCGTGAAAGCGATGGTGCGCGGGATGCGCTCGGCTTGATTGAGCAGATGCCGGCCCGGCGCCCCGCCGGATTCATCGTGCGCTTCCAGGAAGCCCGCGCCGGCTGCAGCTTCGGCGTCCAGGAAGACCACACGCTCCTCTGCCGTCCAGTCATCCCAGGCTGCCGGTACCGCATCCTCGCCAGCCAGATCGACAACCGCCGCCCGCTCCAGCCGCTCCAGACCCAAGGACGGGCTGGACGAATCCAGGCCGATGGTCGTATAGCCCCAAGCGTAGCTGATGAGCGTGAGAATCGCGATCAGAACGCCGACGATGGCGATGTGCAATCCCGTGCCTTGCGCGAAGATACTTTCGTTGGTGGGGCGCGGTCGCCGCCGCATGACGCCTTTCTCCGCCGGCTCGAAGCCCAGGGCGATAGCCGGCAAGCCGTCCGTAACCAGGTTGATCCACAGAATCTGAATCGCCAGCAGCGGAATCGGCAAGTTGATCAAGAGCGCCACGAACATCACCAGGATTTCGCCGACATTCGAGCTCAGCATGTACTTGATAAATTTCTTAATGTTGTCGTATATGGCGCGGCCTTCTTCAATCGCCGCCACGATCGAGCGGAAGTTGTCATCCGTCAGTATCATCTCCGAGGCGCCTTTGCTGACGTCCGCGCCGGTGATGCCCATAGCCACGCCGATATCCGCTTGTTTCAGCGCCGGCGCGTCGTTGACGCCGTCGCCGGTCATCGCCACGATATTGTTCCGCCCCTGCAGCACTTGGACCAACCGCAGCTTGTGGGCCGGCGAGACGCGCGCGAAGCACGCTGTCCGCTCGACGGCCGCTTCAAGCTCGGCGTCCGTCATGTCTTCCAGCGCGCTGCCGGTGATCGCCTTCTGCTCAGCGTCGATAATGCCCAGGTCACGCGCGATAGCTTCAGCGGTCAAGGCGTGATCGCCGGTGATCATGATCGTGCGGATGCCGGCTTCCCGCGCGCGCTGCACCGCCACCTTGGCCTCGGGGCGCGCCGGATCAAGAATGCCGATCAAGCCGATCAACTCTAGGTCGCGCTCAATCTCAGGACTGATCTCAGCCGGCAGCTCATCCAGCGGTCGCCAGGCGATGCCAAGCACGCGCAAGCCGTCGTTCGCCATTTCGTCGACCCGATGCTGCCAATGTCTGCGGTCGCTGTCGCTGAGGTCAAGCACTTCGTCGGGCGTCTGCTCGCTCTCTGACCATTCGATAAGTCGATCGGGCGCGCCTTTGGTGATGACGACATATTTGGCGTCGGGAAATAGCCGCTGCGCCGTCTCGCCGCGGACCTCATGCACCGTTGTCATGGCTTTGCGTTCGCTGCTGAAGGGCAGTTCCGCCACGCGCGGCAAGTCCAGCTCCAGCCGCTCGCGCGTGAAGCCGATCTTCTGCGCCGCTACCAGCAGGGCCGCCTCGGTGCTGTCGCCGACCACCTTGACCTGATCGCTGGTGTCCTGCGTCTCCAAGTAGACATTGGTCGACAGAGCCATCGCCTTGAGCATGCGCTGGGCCGCTTCGTCCTTTTCGGCATCGACCGGCTGGCCCAGATTGGCGGGGTCCTGCGTGCCCAGGGAAACCAGATCGCCCTCGGCCACATAGCCGGCGCCTTCCACGCGGATATCGTCGTGGCGCGGCAGCACCAGGTAGGTAGCGGTCATCTCGTTCTTGGTCAGGGTGCCGGTCTTGTCCGAGCAAATCACATTGACCGAGCCCAGCGTTTCGACCGCGGGCAAGCGGCGAATCAAGACGTTGCGCTTCACCATGCGGTTGGCGCCCAGCGACAAGCCGATGGTCACGAGCGCCGGCAACCCTTCAGGCACGGCCGCCACCGCCAGGCTGATAGCGATGAGGAACATCTGCTCGGCCGGGATTCCCTGAATCAGGAAGCCGACGAAGAAGACAATCGCCACCACAATCAGGGCCGCCGTCGCCAGGATATGCCCCAGGTGATTTAAGCGGCGCTGCAAGGGCGTCGTGCCTTCTTCGACTTGCAGCAGCATGGTGGCGATATTGCCGATTTCAGTTTTTAAGCCGGTTTGGGTCACGACCATTTCGCCGCGCCCGTAATTGACCGCCGTGCCCATGTAAGCCATATTCGCCCGGTCGCCGATGGGGACAGCGCCTTCGTTTGTGATTGCGCCAGTGACTTTTTCCACTGGCACCGATTCGCCCGTCAGCGCCGCTTCTTCAATCTGCAAGTTGATCGACTCGATCAGCCGCCCGTCCGCCGGAATGCGATCGCCCTCGCCGATCAAGACGATGTCGCCGGGCGCCAGCTCCTCCGCGCTAATTTCATGGATTTGTCCGCCGCGGCGCACGCGCACCTGCGGCACCTGCAAGCGGCTGAGCGCGGCCAAGGCTTGCTCGGCCTGGTATTCCTGGTAGATGCCCAGCAGGGCATTCAGCGCCACGATGGCGAGAATCACGATGACATCAGTGGCTTCGCCCAGCAGGGCGGATATGAAGGCGGCCACGATCAGCACGATGACCATGACATCGGTGAATTGAGCCATGACAAGCTTGAACCAGTTGACGCCGTCGTCGCTGGGCAAGACATTTTTGCCGTGCTCGCTCTGACGCCGGAGGGCTTCGGCGTCGCTCAATCCGTCGCTGCTGCTAACAGTCAACTCCGCCAGAACCTGGCTTATGTCTTGCCGGAAGGGTTCCGCCGTCATAGTGGCTTCCTTATTCGCCGCCCGTATCGCTCTGCCGAGCTTCAACACGCGCATTGTCCGCTGAGAATATCGACAGGCATTGTACCGCAAAATCGCTTGAGGCGAACTTCTTCGCAGCGCTGGGAGTGGTGAATATCGCCGACTTGTCAGGTTCACCTGGCTAAAAACGATCCTCTGTGATCTCTGTGTCTCTGCGGTGAATTATCCTGTGGGGAGTCCGCTAGTAGAATCATGCTCATTCATACTAGCCACTCCTCACCCGCCGTGCCAGCCATTCTAAACAGGCTTTGGCTATTGTCATTGATTCCTTTTCTGTCTAGTATCGTTGCCCATTAGCCAGGTCTACCAGCGCGGTCCCGCCCCATGAAAACGATTGATCTCAGAAGCGATACGGTTTCTCATCCCACGCCGGCCATGCGTGAAGCCATGGCCAAAGCGGTAGTCGGCGATGACGTCTATCATGACGACCCAACGGTGAATCAGCTTGAGGCTGATGCCGCGGAACTGCTGGGCAAAGAAGCCGCGGTCTTCGTCACCAGCGGCACCCAGGGCAACCTCTGCGCGCTGCTGGCGCACTGCAATCGCGGCGAATCCATCATCATCGGCGACAGCTCGCATATCTTCCGCTACGAGCAGGGCGGCATGGCTCAGCTGGGCGGCATCCTGCCGCATACCGTCCCGGTGCAGGCCGATGGCACGCTGCGGCTCTGTGATCTGGAAAGCGCCATCAATCCTGACGACGAGCACAAACCGGTGACGCGCCTGGTCGCTCTGGAGAACACGCACAATATGGCGGGGGGCATGCCCTTGTCCGCCGAATACACCGATGCCGTGGCCGATTTCGCGCGGCGCAACCTGTTGATCTTTCATATCGACGGCGCGCGCATTTTTAACGCGGCGGCGGCCTACGGCGTAGATGTCAAGACGCTGGTCGCTGGCGCTGATTCGGTCACTTTCTGCTTGTCGAAGGGGCTCTGCGCACCGGCCGGCTCAGTCTTGGTCGGGCGCCAAGACTTCATCCGCCGGGCTCGGCGCGCGCGCAAAGTCCTGGGCGGCAGCATGCGTCAGGTTGGTATCCTGGCGGCCGCGGGATTGGTCGCGCTGCATACCATGCGCGATCGCCTCAGCGAAGATCACGACAACGCGCAACTGCTGGCGGAGGGTCTGAGCGAGCTCCCCGACATTTGCATCAAAGGCCAGAATACCAACTTCGTCTTTTTCTCACTCTCCGATGACGCGGGCATCTCGCTGGACGAATTTGTTGGCGCATTGCGCCGCGACTATAATATTTTTATGTCGCCCTATAGCGGGGAACAAGGCTTGATTCGCCTGCGCACCCACTACTGGATAGACCGCTCTGCCATCGACAAGGTAATAGCGGCGGTGAGCTCCCTCGTATCATGATGCCGGAAGCGCCATTCGATCCCCTGAAAGACGCCAAGGATCGTTCATCTCACAGGCCTGGCTCAGTCGAAGCGGCTGACAGCGCCGAAACCGTCGTAGAAACGGAAGAGCGAACCGCAATCGCCCGGCGGACTCGCTATCGCGGCGCAGGGGATCCACTTTTTGGCTTCATAATCGCGGCGGCCTTAAGCGTCGGGTTGACGCCGCTGCTGCCCGACAGCGTCGAATTGCGCTATACGCTGGCCTGGGGCGCGCTGGCTGGCGTCAGCGTACTGTCCTGGCTGCTCGGCAATATGGAGCGCATTGGTCAGGAACGGCCGGAAAACCTGGGCTGGGGCATCTTGTACTCCGTAATGCTGGGCATTCCCTTTCTGGTATTCCTAAGCCGGATCGTACTGGCGCCGGCGGCCGATCGCCTGTTTCCCGGCATGTCATCCGGCAGCCTGCTCGCCTTTCTTGTATTTGTCATGCCCATCGCGGAAACGCTATTTTTCCGTGGCTTGCTGCAGGGTCAGCTGGCCTTCTGGCTGGTGGGCCTGCTCGCCACCGTGTGGAATATCGTACTCTTCTTTCCGGTGATGTGGGGGGCGGTCACTGAACTGCCCGCTGTTACAGCCGTAATCGTAATCCTGTTGCTGATGATGAACCTGCTCTACGTTTACGTGCGCAAACGCAACGGCCTGGCCGCGGCCTGGATCTGCCAGATCGTCGCCAATTTGATCATCCTTTATGTCCCCTTCCTGCAATAGTCTGATAGCCGGCTGGCCAAAGCGAAACCGCGACTGACTCGTCGCGGCTGTGGTTTTCGTTTTCCTACGAACGCTGGTTGAGTGGCTACTCAGCGAGGTGCTCCAGCGGATCCGGCTTGGGCATCGGTTTGAACAGCCCTGCGGCAAAAATGAATGCTGCCCCGGCCACGAAGCCGCCGATATGCGCCCAATGCGCCACGTCCGTTTCTACGCCTATCCAGCCGATATGCTGCAAGACATCCATCAGCAGCCAGTAGCCCAGGAATACAACCGCGGGCAACTTGATCGTCCAGACAAAGGGCCGGAAGAAACCCAGCATGGTGCGTACTTTGGCTCTGGG
>JAGWBC010000035.1 GCA_021296115.1 Anaerolineae bacterium
GTCGGTCTTTTGAACTGGGACCGTTTGTTGTCGACACCTACATTGACGACTTGCACCGTTTGCAGGTGACTGTGGATTTCGACAATGAAGTCGATGAGATTAATGAAGTGGACAACGTCTGGTTCACGGAATATGTGCTGACCCTGCCGCCGGGGTACGACAAGTGCGAACCGCCGCCTCTGACAGGGGGTTGGAAAAACTGCACATACCAATTTGACCACAGATATGAAGGCAGCGACTTAGAGCTCACGGAAGCGATAGAGAATCTGGAAGAAGCTGTTTTCTTTCCCAGCCGGCTGTACAACTCGGATGATTATAAAGTCGAGTCGGAAGTCTTTGTGTATCTTCGCAATACCGTATCCAATGAAAGGTGGGTCTTGATAGAATCCTGGTTCCACACCTCCCGCCATAACATTATGGAGGCAGTTTGGGCAGTAATGCGCAGGAGCGTAGATCGTATTCACGGACCGCGCTGCGAGGGCGATCCTAACACCCCACCGTCTTAACAGGAACCAAAGCGGGCAATCCGCAATCTTAATTGGATGCGCATGATTAGGGACACACAATGCGAGTTGTAACAAACAAGAAATTAGCCCGACGAAATCGCAAGATTACCAATTACCTGTTCTTCGGTACATTCGGCGCGTTGATACTGGGGTTCGTGGTTATCAACGCCTCGCTGTTTACCAATCAAACGCCGGATACGCTGACTTTATTCGCGCAATCCGCCGTATTGCCGGTTGCCTTCATTCTGACGATTGTCTCGGTCAGGATGACTAATCTGTGGGCGCGGGTTCCTCGCCCGGAAAAGGCGATTGAGGACGGACTCAAGGGCTTGAGCAACAAGAGCATCCTTTACAACTACTATCACTTTCCGGTTCGTCATGTGTTGATCTGCCCGCAAGGTGTTTTCGCCATTGTCACGCGTTGGCACGATCAGCAGTTTAGCTTTCGCGACGGCAAGTTCCGCAGCAAGCGCAACCTGATCAGCAAGCTGTTTTCGTTGATCCGATTTGATGGTATTGGCAAGCCCTTTCGCGATGCTGAGATTGCGCGCGAGTACATTCAGAATGCGATTGACGATGTCGCGGACGATGTTGAGGTACGGAGTTTGATAATATTTGTCGATCCCTCTGCGGCGGTCGAATTTGAAACTGAGCCTGAGATTCCGGTTTTGTATGCCGATCCGAAGCGGAGCCCGAATCTCAAGGAGTATATGCGCGATGCCAAACGCTTGTTGAACGATTCGGCAGGCGACGCAAAGAACGCGAGCTTGATGCCCTTGAGCGACAAGCAGATTCAAGATTTCGAAGCAGCAACTGTCTAAGCGAGCATGCCTCTGCTGCGACCGTACGGCCTGGTCGTCACCATCATATTAGTTGGGTTCGGGCTGCGGATACACAATCTGCAGGCGACGCCATTGCGCGGCGATGAAGCCTTCAGCGTCTTGTATTGGGCCGATACGCCGCTGAACGTTTCGCTGAGCGACATTGCTCATGGCGAGCCGCATACGCCGCTGGTCTACGCCATTGGCCGGCTGTGGAACCACCTCATCGGCGGGATCGACTCAGTATTCGCCTTGCGTTATCTCTCCGCGCTCGGCAATATTTTGGGCGCGCCGGCTATGATCGCGCTCGCCTGGCGGCTGTGTGGCCGGCTAGACCTTGCGCTGCTCGCGGGCCTTATGTGGGCGGCGCATCCCTTCGAGATTTGGCACAGTCAAGAGTTTCGCAACTACGCCTATTGGGGCGGCATCAGCGCTGTTGCCTTGTGGCTCGGTCTGCGCCTCATCGACAAGGCGCGGCAAGCAGACTGGTATCTTTACGCCGCGGTGGCTGGCTTCGCAGTTCTGACCATCTACACTGAATGGTTTTCCACGGTCGCGCTGGCGGCTTTCGCGATTCTTCACCGTTGGCGAGATTGGCGTTTTCTCAGGCGTCTGTTTGTGATTCAGCTGGGCATGGCGGCAATGCTGATCGCCGGCTTGTTGCTCATTCAAGTGCGACAGGGCTTTATGTCATCCTATCCGGGGCTCGTTCAGTCCTTTGACGTGGCCGATTATATCCTGCGCTTCGTTCCTTACTTGGCCTCCGGGAGCACAATACCGCTTGACTTGACAGGCGTCGGATTCGGACTGTCGCTGGCGCTTGTTTTCGCCGCATATCTAGTCTACCGGCAATCAAGACGGGCTTTCAGTTTTGCCGTCCTGACCGCTGCAGTTCCACTGCTGCTGCTTGGCTTGGTTTCGCAGCGATACAATCTGTTCCACCCGCGTTACGTGCTCTCCGCCACGCCCGGATTTATTTTGTTGCTGGCGATCGGCAGCAGCCAGGTCGCGCAAGCGCTTGCCCGACGTATCCGCTTAGCCAGGGGTCTGCTGACATTGGCAGTTGCATTGCCCTGGTTCGCACTTGCGCTATTGACGCTGGATGCCTACTTCAACAACCCGGTATTCCGCAAGGCGCCGGCTTGGGACGAGCTGGGCGGCTTCCTGAATTCGCGGGTGGAAGACGGCGATTTGGTCATTCAACTGGCGGTGGATCCGGCATTTGGATACTACTACAACGGCGCCGCCCGCGATATTGGTTTACCCGTAAAGGCCGACCAGCCCGCAGCCGAAATCAGCGCGGCTCTCAGCCGACTGAGCAGCGAGTACGACAGCATTTACGTGGTTGCCAGGGAGCAAGCCGGCTGGGCAAACACGGGCGTAGTCGTCGAATGGATGCGGGCGAACATGCAGGAAGTGTTACACACGGATGCTTCGGGTCTGCCCATTCGGCAGTACCAGCATTGGAGCGTGTCGGACGCGACACTTGGCGAATTGGCGAGTTTCGATGAAATCGTAGCCTTGCTGGGCTACGACAGCTGTAATGATCTGCTGCCCAGCGGTATGCAGCTGCTGCGCGTCTACTGGCGGCCGCTAGCGCAGTCGCCGCAGCCCTTGAAGTCCTTTGTACACGTTTACGGGCCAGAGGCGGGCGCCTCGGGCCGGGAACTGCGGACCCAAGACGATCAATATCCGCAAGAAGGTCGGCTGGACTCGACCACATGGGCGCATACCGGCGTTTTCCGCGAGGTCTACTATTTGCCTGTTTCGTCTTTGGATGAAGGCAGGTATGAGATTCTCATCGGCTGGTATGAGCCGGATAGCGGCGAACGCTTGCTCCTGGCTGACGGAACTGATTCCTTTGCCCTCTGCGCATTCGAGATTGCAGCCTGAAAAGCGCAGGATTCTTAATAGTTACAATTTAATTGGCACAGAATCGCGCTCGCCTGTAGACTGCTCTTAGGGGCGATTCCCTAGAGAGTCTAAGGTTTGAGCTATGAAACGTATTAACCATGTCCTAATAGCCATGTTATTTGCGCTCTTTGCAATCTTCAGTGGAGCGGCCCAAGACTCTGGTTCCGACACTGGTGAAGCGGCGTCGGAAGACGTGCTGCCGGCCGCTTACGACGCCTACATCGTTCAAAGCGGCGACTCCTTGTTTAGCATCGCGGAAGCTTTTAATACTACTATCGCTGATTTGCGACAGATCAATGACATCGCGGAAGGCGAACAAATCTACGGCGGGCAGAGCATTCTTCTGCCGGCCGGCGTCAGCGCATTTGTGGAAGTGTACGAGGTCCAGCCGGGTGATACTCTGTTTGGAATTTCGAAACGATTTAACACCAGCGTCGGCATCATTCAGGGATTTAACGAAATCGGCGACAGCACCCACATTGAAGCCGGGCAGTTGCTTATTGTGCCAAGCGTCAACGAATCGGATCTGCTGGTCCATGTAGTGGTGCCGAACGAATCGCTCGACAGCATATCGCAGCGCTACAGTACGTCGGTTTCTGTACTGAAAGCGCTCAATGGCATCGCCGATGAAGGTGAGCTGGTTGCGGGCGCAAGTATCCTGGCGCCGAACATTGACGAGACCAAGTTTGAATTATACGAAGTTTCCGCGGCTGACTCGCTTTACAGTATTTCGCGGCGGTTTGCCACTACAGAAGAAACATTGATTTCCCTTAACGCTTTGACCGACTCTCTTCATCTGGAAGTTGGCCAGATCTTGTTGGTACCGCGGATTGACGAGAACATCTATGCAGTCTACGTCGTTGTGCCGGGCGATAGTCTCTTCAATATAGCTCGGCGCTACAACACGACAGTGGCGCAATTGCGCGCGCTGAACGGCGTCGCGGGCGGTCGCGATTTGGCGGTTGGGCGGAGCATAATTGTGCCGCGAGTCGACGAGACGCTTTTCGAGGCCGTAGTAGTTGAGACTGGCGATTCGCTCTACAGCATCTCCAGACGCTATGATGTCAGCCTGTCCGTCCTGAAGGTGCTCAATCGCCTGGCGGACGCGCGAGACTTGAAAGTGGGTGAAGCGATTTTGGCGCCCAAGCTGGAGGACGCCGCGCTTGAGGTGCTTGTGATACGGGCTGGCGACTCGCTGACCGCGATTGCTGAGACCTATGGGACCACCGTAGAATTCTTGCAGTCGCTCAACGGCATCGCAAACCCGAGCCTGATTCAGCTGGACGACTCGATACTCGTGCCCGTGCCGATCGGGTCCTTCGTGCGCCCTGATTTCGGCTTTGGGCTCCAGGCTTTTGCTGACCAGGACGCGGTCGACGACTTGGTAGCGCAGGTGTCTGAATTAGCCGTTGATTGGGTCAAGGTCGATGTTTCATGGGCCGAATTGGAAGCTGAGCCGGGGATTTACGATTATCAGGCGCTGGATGCGATGGTCGCCGCTTTCGAGCTGATTGACGTGAAGATCCTGCTGAACGTCTATGAGGCGCCGGGTTGGAGCCGCAGGACGTATACGGAAAAGCTCAATAGCACCATGCGCGAATATGGCGGGCCGCCGGAAGACTTGGCCGATTTTGCCAGTTTCATGACGAATCTTGTAACGCGATACGCGGGGCTGGTAGATGCCTACGAAATCTGGAAGTCGCCAAATCTGCTGAAGTATTGGACGGCGCCGGTCTACTATCAGGAACCGGAATTGACTGACGACGGCGACTACGGCATCCCCGATGAGGTTCAGCTGGGCGCTGGCTACTACATTCCGCTGCTAAAAGTCGCCTACGACGCCATCAAGTCGCACGATGCGCGCGCGCTCGTAATCAGCGCGGGTTTGGCGCCTGTTGGCTTCTCCGACGGCTACAATTCCATTGATACCGGCACCTTCCTGCAAGGGATGCTGGACCAGGGCGCGGCAGCCAGCAGCGACGCCATCGGCGCGGTATTCAGCGCATCGGCTGTTCCGCCGACGCTCAAATGCTGTGACAAGCCGCCAGGCGTAGATTCGCATTATGAATCATTCCTGCAGTATCTGCCCGAGCTTCTGGACTTCTACACCAAGGTCTTGAGCATAAATGGTTACAGCGATATTCCGATATTTGTCACTCAGATGGGCTGGGGCACCAGCGAAGGCGCCAATACAGCGACGCCATCCAGCGGGTTCGAGTGGTTGACTTATACGAGCGAAGATGAACAAGCGCTGTACGTGTCGCAGGCATATTCAATTGTGCAGAAGATGGAGAATGTCTCGGCGATGATCTTGTACAATCTCAATGGCTGCGCCGCCGGGGATGATGAAGCCTGCTTCTTCAGTCTCATCGACGCGGCCGGCGAGAGGCGACCGGTTTACGCTTCGTTTAGGGACGCGCCAAAATCGAAGTCTGCTTGAGGACGCGCGGCAGAAGCACTGTTGCGATTGACTTTTGCAGCATGGAGCGGGCCTGGCTGTCGCATGGGCCGCGCTCTTAACCAGATGCATCAGCTGCCAAGCCAGCGGAAACTGCGCCAGTTGCCTTCTTCGCCGACGTAATTGTAGATTCCACGCTCGTCGACTTGCGCCACCGAAACTCGCCACAGAAACTCATGTGACCGGCCGTCACTGGGCATGAAGGCAGTCGGCACCTGGAATGAGTTGGCGCGCGTAACATTTCGCAGCGGCTGGTTGGTCGTTTGGTCGACCAATTCCACGAGGTACTCGTCTAGATCATTCATGCCGCTGAGCCCCACCCATTGAACGAGCAATGGTTCGTGAGGAATCTCTTGCCCGTCAAGCGGGTAGACAAGCCGGGGCGCCAGCTTGGTCGCCGTCGGCGTGGCTGTCTCCCGTCCGGTGGGTGTGGGAAACTTGGTGGGCAAGGGCGTCGGCAGCGGAACGCGGACGCATTGGCCTATGCGCAGATGTGGCGCGCAGTTTTCACCGCCGCTGGGCAACGTAAAGTTACAGCCGAACCAGTTCAAGTCCCGATTCAGTCCATGAAGGATTTCCAAAGTGGTATTGTTCTGGACCGCCACGCCAATGATGGCGTCGCCCGCCTCCACGATATGGCAGCCGACAGTCGCGCCCGAAGGCAATACCACGCCGGAGGAGTCGTCCGCGCCGATGGTCGCCAGTAGCTCTTGAGTGGCTTCCGCGCCCGGCGGAGTAGGCGTCAGGGTAGGCCGTGGAATACGAATGGTGATGCCGCCGCGTACTGAGTCGGCGTCGGGGATATTGGCGTTCAGCGCCACCACGGTCGCGGCAACGTTTGGCTCGTAGCCATAGCCGTGCTGCGGTAATTGAATGATATAGAAGAGCGTCTCACCCTCTCCGACCAGGTATTCAAAGTAAGGCAGGGTTGCCGTCGGAGACGCGGCGCTGACGGTTGCGGTTGGGGCCTGAGTAGGTGTGGCCGTGGCTGCCGCTGCCGCTGGCGCTGGCGCGGACTTTGTGCTGGTCGCCGTTGGCGATGCTGGCGTGGCAGTCGCTGGAAGCTGTGGCGCGACGGTAACGATGGCTTCGGATTCCTTGGTTGGCGACGGCCCGATTCGTGGCTGGCTAATGTTGCAGCCCGCAGCCCAAAATAAAGACAACCCCAGAAGCGAAACGAAGAGGCGCTTTCTCATGTTTCGGACTGTCCTCTGCCTTGCCAAACAAAGCGACGCGTATCTGTGGCATGGGTAATCGCCGCGGCAAACGTATCGTAGACGCTAATTTGCCAGGAATACCGATGGCTGCCCGCGTCCGGGCTCTGCCACTCCGACGGGATGATGAAGTACAACTCTTTGGTATCGGCTGTGAAGCGCGCGCCGTTGTCAATATTCGTCAGCGAGACTCGATAGACTTGCCCCTCGCTGAGCGCGCCAGTGCCTACCCAGCGCAAGGTTACTTGCTCATGTGGCGAAAAGAAGGCTTCATCGGCTGGGCGTTGGGCCACCGGCGCGTTGAATGTGGCTGTAGGCAATGGCGTGGGCGTTTCGCTTCCGGACGAGGTCGGGATTGCGGTAGCCGTCGGCGCGGGGGCCGGCACGCGAATCTGCTGATTTACAAACAACTGTACGGTACATTCCGGGCCGCCATAGACTTCGCCGAAGTCGCATAAGCTAAATGATATCTCCGGATTCAGGTCCGCGAGCGTCTTCATGTTAATCTCGTGAATTGCGGCTACGTATATCATGTCATCGTCGGGTTGCACAAGGTACCACATTAGCCCCGGCAGCAGCGTTGGGGTCAGCGTGGGCGCGAATGGATCGAAGGCCAGCCGCGTCAGTTCCTCTCTTCCGGTCGCGGCGGCGGAGTCTTGCGATTCCGGCGTAGCGGCCGGGTCCGCGGTAGGCGCCGGGTGCGGCACGGAGATTTCTTGACCGATCTGAATACGAGATTCATCAGCAATGTTGTTTATCGCCATGACGGTCGGGAGAATATCAAGGTTGCTATGCCCGCAACGCAGAATGATGGCGATCAGCGAGTCGCCCTCCGCTACACGCCGGATGCATGGCGCCGGCGTCGACGTTGCGCTGGGCTTCGGCGACGGGACGGGGCTGATGGTGAAGGTTGCTGTCGGTGTACCGGGCGTGATTGACGGCGCAATAACGCGCGTTGGGGACGAGGTGGGGATTGCGGCGCTGATCGCTGGGACTGCGCGCATCCGGTTGGTTAAATGTAAGGCGACGGCCAGCGCTACCGCCACGGACAGCAGCAGCATGATAAGAATGGCGCTCAATAGGCGACCCGGGCCCGAAAGCGAGGCTTCCGCCAGATCGGTCTCGCCAAAGCGGTAATCGTAAATATCCGCGCGCGCTTCAAGGCCGTCGGCATCTTCATCGGGCGCGACCTCGGTAATTGTCGTTCCGCAGGTGGCGCAGAGCACCGCATTTCGGTGATTGCGCGCAGCGCAGATTGGGCAGGTCTTAGGGCTGTCCGTCAATCATAGTCCTCAATGATGGAGTTCGCTTCAGCTCCATTATATCGGATGACAGCGGCAAGCTTGAAATCACGGAATCTGTCGTAGGCAAATCGCCAGTCTGCGCTGCGAGGGCATCCCAGCCATCATTCGCAGAGACTGGCCGTCCGCTCCCGAATCTGCGCGAGCGCTGCTTCCAGATCGGCCAGGCGGTCGCGCTCCCGCTGTACAACCGCGGGTTCGGCGCGCTCGACGAACTTCTGGTTGCCGAGCATGGACTCGGTTCGCTTAAGCTGCTGCTGCAGTTTCGCCTCCTCGTTGGCCAGTCGCTTGCACTCGGCTTCCAGGTCCAGCATGCCTTCAAGCGGCAGATATAGGGACATATCGCCAACCACGATGCTGGCGGCATTGGGCGGCGCGTCCTGCTCGGGCGGTATCAACTCAAGCGCCTCAACATTACATAGGCGCAGCAGGATATGCGCATTTTCGGCAAGGCTGGCCGTTGCCGGATTCGCATGCGCTATCGCGCCGATTCGCCGGCCCGGATCTACCTGGTATTCTCCGCGCGTATTGCGAATCTCGCGAACGACATCCAGGAAGGAGCGCATGCGCGCCTCGATATCAGCGTCAATCAGCTGATCGTCGGCTTTGGGCCAGTCCGCTACGATAAGCGCGTCGCCTTCGTGCGGGAGGTAGCGCCAGGCGTCTTCGGTAATGAAGGGCATGAATGGGTGCAGCAGTCGCAGGCAGCAGTCTTGAACGTGGACGAGGACGCGCTGTGTAGTTTCTTTCTCGTTCGCGCTGCCTTGATAGAGAGCATTTTTGCTGATCTCCAGGTAGAAAGGCGCTAACTCGTCCCACATGAAAGCCAGGATCTGGTTGCCCGCTTCGCCATATTGATAGATGTCGAAGAGATATTGCACATTTGCGATGAGCCGCTGCAGCCGGCTGAGTATCCAGCGCGAGGCTAGATCCATTTCTTTCGTTGGCGGCAGCCCCAGCTCCAGCTCGCCCTCAAGATTCATGTTGATAAACGATGTCATCTGCCAGATTTTGTTGATGAAGCGAAAGCTGTGATCCAGGCGCGTTTCATCCAGGTGGCAGTCGTTGCCGGGCGTCCCGCTGGTAATCAAGGTGAAACGCAGCGGATCGGCGCCGAGTTCGTCGACGACCGTCAGCGGATCAATGGCGTTGCCCAGAGTTTTGCTGAACTTTTTGCCGCCTTCCGCCCGCACCAGACCGTGCAGATAGACGGTGTGGAAGGGAGCTTCGTCCGTGAACCACAATCCCATCATGATCATGCGCGCGACCCAGAAGAAGAGAATGTCATGACCGGTCTCCATGACCTGCGTGGGATAGAAGCGCTCCATGTCAAGAGTTTCGTTGGGCCAGCCCAGGGTGCTAAAGGGCCACAGACCGCTGCTGAACCAGGTATCGAGCACGTCCTGTTCCATCGTCCAACCGTCGCCTCTCGGGGCTTCTCGGCCGACGTAGATCTCGCCTTGCGGGTCGCCGTCTTTCTCGCGATACCAGGCCGGAATCCGATGCCCCCACCAGAGCTGGCGACTGATGCACCAGTCCTGAATGTTTTCCAACCAGTGAAAATAGACTTTCTCAAAGCGCTCGGGCACGATGCGGATGCGGCCGTCTCGCACAGCGGCGATGGCTTTATCGGCCAGTGGCTGAATACGCACGTACCACTGCGTGCTCATCATCGGTTCCACTACTTCGCCGCCTCGCTGACTGCGTGGAATGCGTGTGACATACGGCTCGGTCTTGATGACCAGGCCAAGGGCTGCCATATCGCTCCAAAGCCGCTCGCGGCATTCATAGCGATCCAATCCAGCGTACTTGCCGGCCTTGGCATTCATGCTGGCGTCTTTGTTCAGGATATTGAGCAATTCCAGGCCCTGCGTCTGCGCCAGTTCGTAGTCGTTAAAATCGTGACCGGGCGTCACTTTCAGGGCGCCGGCGCCGAAGTCCATATCGACATAATCATCGCCGATCACCGGGATCTCGCGCTCCAGGATCGGGACGTAAGCGCGCTTGCCGATCAGGTGTCTGTAGCGCTCGTCGTCCGGATGAACCGCGACGGCGGTATCACCGAGAATCGTCTCCGGTCGAGTGGTGGCGACGGGAAGATATTGTCCGCCTTCGACCGGGTACTTGAAGAAGTAGAGCATGACTTCTTCTTCATTAGACTCGACTTCCAGATCGGAAACGGCGGTTTGCAGGCCCGGGCTCCAGTTGACGAGCCGCGGTCCGCGATAGATCAGCCCCTGCTCCCACAAGGTGACAAAGGCGTGCATGACTGCTGCCGACAGCCCGTCGTCCAGCGTGAATCGCTCGCGATCCCAGTCGCAGCTGGCGCCGAGCCGTCTAAGCTGGCGAATGATCGTGCCACCCTGTTCTTCTTTCCATTGCCAGGTGCGGTGGAGAAATTCTTCGTAGCCAACTTCCTCGCGGCTGGACCCTTCATCTCGCAGCATCTTTTCCACTTGCAGTTGCGTGGCGATGCCGGCGTGATCGGTTCCGGGCAGCCACAAGGCGGCTTTGCCCCGCATGCGCTCGTAGCGGATCATCAGATCTTCGAGCGCGGTGAAGAGCGCGTGGCCGATATGCAGGCTGCCGGTGACGTTAGGCGGCGGCATGCTGATGACGAAGGGCTCGGCATCCTCAGGCGCGGCTTCCGGCTTGAACCAGCCGTTCTCAAGCCACCAGTCGTAAAGGCGCGGCTCGGCTTCCGCAAAGCTGAAATTTCGCGGCATGTTGCTTTCCGCAGTTGCTTTCATAGGGTCGATCTCCTCTCGCACAACAAAAAAGCCTTCCATCCTGCACAAGGACGAAAGGCTGACTTCCGCGGTACCACCTTGTTTCAGCGGACGTCAATCCACTGCGCTCAAGACGCGATGACGGGCGTAAACCGGCTCGATTCTACTAGCTGACGCGTTCTTTCGAGCAGCTCCCGGGTGACTTTCGGCGCTTTTACGCGAGTGGGCTTTCAGCCAGGGACCCACATTCTCTGACGCGTACTGAATCGCTTACTCTGCCCGATCAATGCCTTATCGTATTCGGTTTGTAGAACACTGCTTTAGCGCTGCGAAATCTGAGCCACCCATGGGACTTGAACCCATAACCTATCGCTTACGAAGCGATCGCTCTGCCAATTGAGCTAGGGTGGCGCATTTCGCTGCGCGCAGTATAGCAGCGGGCGTGGCCGCATTCAAGGATTGAATCGCCCGCGGCAACAGGGGCGTGGATTCTGTTATACTCGTTTTGATTCGTAGCGATAGGCGCCAAAGGCCCTGATATGCCGATTCAAATACTGGCGGACGATGTAGTCGCCAGGATTGCCGCGGGCGAAGCTGTCGAGCGGCCCGCGTCAGCTGTGAAGGAGCTCATCGAGAACGCCATCGACGCCGGCGCAACCTCGGTCCATATTGAGACCAGCGGCGGCGGCCGACGCTTGCTGCGGGTCAGCGACAATGGCTCGGGCATCCGTCGCGAAGAGATTGAGTTGGCTTTCAAGCGGCATGCCACCAGCAAGCTTCGCTCAGCTGAAGAGCTGGAAGCGCTGAACACTCTGGGTTTCCGCGGCGAAGCGCTTTCGAGCCTGGCAGCGGTAAGCAAAGCCACTGTTGTGACGCGGCATCGCGATGAAGCAATGGGCCTTCGTTTCGCATCCGGCGCCGGCATAAACCGCTGTCAGCCGATTGGCGCGCCGGCCGGCACTGTTGTCGCGGTCGAGAACTTGTTCTACAACACGCCGGCCCGGCTCAAGTTCTTGAAGAACGATGCTACCGAGAAACGCCATATACATTGGGTGGTGGCGCGATACGCGATGGCCTATCCGGGTATCGCGTTCGTACTGGTTCAAGATGGTCGGGAGCGTTTTCATTCTTCGGGCAGCGGCCAACTGGCGGATGTCGTAGCCAAAGCCTTCGGCTTGCGGGAGTACAACTGCATGGTCGCGGTCGAGGGGCAGGAGCGGGCCGGCAATGGGCGGGTGGCCATCGGCATACGCGGCTTCACCTCCAACCTTACGCTGAGCCGAGCCAGGCGCGACCGCATCATCTTGTTTGTCAACGGACGGGCGATCCAGGACAGTTCGCTCACCCACGCCGTGATCCAGGCCTATGACGGCTTGCTGAAAGAGCGTAGCTTCCCGCTGGCTGTGCTCTTGATCACGACGCCGCCTGACTTCGTTGACGTGAATGTGCATCCGACAAAAGCAGAGATTCGTTTTCGCGACTCGCAGCAGGTATTTCTGGCGGTGCAGCGCGCCGTGCGCGAGGCGATTCTTAAAAAAGCCGATGGCGAGACTGTTGACGATCTGTGGTCGGCCAGCGGATTTACCGACCAATACATACAGTACAAACCCCTGCCGCCGCCTTGGCAGCGCGAAAGCGGCACAGCGCTTGTTGACGAGCAGGGCTTGCAATACGCGCCGGATTTAGCGGAACCGTCAGCCAGACCGCGCACCTTGCCGATTCTACGCGTGGTGGGGCAGGTTGGCGCTGCCTATATCGTCGCTGAGGGCCCCGCCGGTCTCTACCTGGTTGATCAAAACGCAGCCCATGAACGCGTGATTTATCAGCAGTTCACTGAGGACCATGCGCAAGGTCGGATATCCAGCCAGGTTCAAGCGGAAACGCAAACTGTTTTGCTTTCGCCCGAAGATGCGCAGCTTTTGGAGTCGGTGGGGGATCAGCTGGCGGCGCTGGGTATTGAGATAGAGCTGTTTGGACCCAACGCTTTCGCCTGCCGTTCGCTGCCCGAAGCCGCTGCGGGACTGCAACTGGATGAACTGTTGACCCGCATGCTGGAGCAGCTGCGCGGCGCCGAGCCTCAGCTGGAGAATGTGATCAAAGCGCTGGCCGGCGCGGTCGCCGTGCGTTCGGGGCAAATAATGACGCCCGATGAGATGCGTTCGCTGATTACGCGGCTCGAGCGCTGCCCCAATCCCCTGTCCTCCCCCAGCGGTCGCAGAGTGCTGATCCATTTGAGCAGCGAGCAACTGGCTGACCAGTTCAGAATTCGCTGACCATCAGATCAGCGGGAATACGCCCAGCAGGTAAAGCGGTACTAGTCCGGCCACGGCCAGGAAAGCCAGAATCACCAGCAGGATGGTTACGATATCCGCGCCTTCGCCTTTAGCTTGCCGTTGCGGCAGGAAGGGGCCGGAGTAGCCGCCGGTGGCGTCGACGTTGATCGTCCCGTCCGGGTTAAAGAGCGGGCTCGGCGGGTTGGGCGCTGCGGGAAGGCCGCTGGCGACGCCGCCTTCGGGCAAGGGACCGACGCTAGCTGAGGGCGCCTGTGGCGGAGCGGCGCGGCGAGGAACGGGCGCGGCTGGAGCGCTGTAATTGGACGCCCCCGGCGCAGCGGGCTGCGGACTTCTTGGCGCCGGCTGCTGCCCGGTCACGGTGGGCGGCGCCATGCGAGCGGCGGCTGTCTGCTGCGCTGAACCTCTCCGGCGCTCGCGCACCTGCTGCAGAATGTGCCCCAGCTGGTCGGCGTGCTTGTAGCGGTCGTTGGGTCGCTTGCTCATGACTTTATAGATGACATTGCTCAGCTCAATCGGCAATTCTGGATTCAGCTCGATGGCGCGCGGGACTTCCGTCTGAATATGCGCCAGAGCCAGGTCTCGCTGTGTGGGGCCGACAAAGGGCAAACGTCCGGTAAACATCTCAAACAGGACGACGCCTATCGAATAGACATCCGAAGCCGGGGAGGGCTTTTCGCCACGCGCTTGCTCGGGCGCGAAATAGTGCGGGCTGCCCCAAACGACTTCGCTGCGCGTCTGCGGCATGGTATCGGTATAGGCTTGCGCGATGCCAAAGTCGGTTATCTTGACGATACCCTCGCGATTAATCAGGATATTCTGCGGTTTGACATCGGCATGGACGAGCTGCGAGCGATGCGCAAAGCCCAGTCCGGCGCAAATCTGTATTGCGAGCTCAATCGCTTTGTCAAAGGGCAGCGCGCCCCGTGTCTTAATCAGCTTCTTGAGATCGTCGCCTTCGATCATCTCCATGACGATGTAGTAAGTAGCGCCATCGTTGCCGACATCGTGAACGGTGACGATATTCGGATGCGACATCATGGCGACGCTGCGCGCTTCTTGCTGGAACTTTTCCAGAAAGGCCGGGTCTTTGGTCAGATTGGGGCGCAGAATCTTGATAGCCACCATCCGGCCCAGCATGCGATCGAGCGCGCGATAAATGACGGACATTCCGCCCGAGCCTTGTTGAGCGACAAGCTCGTAGCGCTGATTGAGAAGTGTTTCACCTGGCATGAATGGTCCCCGCTTAGGGCTTCGTTATCGGGTCGAATAGCTGCTGAAATTCGTGCAAGGCGCTGCGGTCTGTCAGGTTGGCGATATAATCGGCGACCACGCGATGCGCCGATTCTTCTTCCAGCTTGGCGCGGTAATCATCAGGCAGCTGCAAGGGCTGTTTGACGTAGCTGGCGAACAGGGCCTCGAGAAAGTGATCGGCGCGGGTCTGCATGCGCACATTTCGGAAATGGCGATACATATTATGGAAGAGGAAGTCTTTGAGCTGGGAAA
>JAGWBC010000036.1:0-15125 GCA_021296115.1 Anaerolineae bacterium
TTATATTTCTCCTAGCAGCCCGGCTACAGACCACTGGAAAACTGACTTCAATATATTCTGGCGAAATTTCAGAGCCACATACCAAGAATTGTCTAGGTCAGAAAACAGAAACCTGTCATTGCTAGTTAGTGGGATTTCCAGTAAGTGGTTCTCCGTACCAAGCATTGAGGGAATAGAAAACGCTGCACTGGCGTTTATTCCGGATGAATACCTGAGTCCCCTTCCAAGAGATGCCACAGCGGCTATGATACGACGGCTTGCGAGGGCTTCTGGGCTCATATTTGATAGTCAAGCTAGAGACAAGATTGCAGGCGTGGCAGCCGACATGCCATATTGGGTACGAAAGGCATGTTCCTACATACATAGAAATATCGAGATAGATATTAGCGAGCGTCCGTACACTCCTAATGAAAATGAGCTAATTATTTTGCTGCGGCAGTTTGTTGAGTATGAAGGTGCCACCTTGGCACGTTTCGCTCTAGGACACCTGTTTTCGGTCTATCCAGAGTTGGAACCGGTTGCTCTTAAATGCTCCGAGGGTGAAGGCGATACATGCGCCAGAATTCATTTTAACGATAGACGGTGATGGCATCGGTCTGTTCGGTCAAATGATTGAAGCGGGCTTCGCGCAGCACGTAGAGGAACAAACTGCAAGTGATATGGTTGAACTAACCGGTCAAGACAATTCGAGAAACCTGACGGATTGGGCCGAAAACCTGGCAATATTAAATGCTAAACGAAACATGCTGGAGAATCGGCTCCGCGAAACAGCGTTGAATTTTGTCAGATATGATAGTTTGCATGACAAGAGCAAAATGAGCGCCAAGAGACGGCTACTGGCCGTGATTCCTTCGGATCGAAGGGCAAAAATGGACACAATGTCTAGCCAAGAAATCATCCATTCCTATTACTGGTCCGATCTATACAAATTGATTTTGAAGGAATGGCGTTTATTCGACCCGGTATTTTCTGACAAGGCGAGTTTTGAACGCGACTGCGAGATCATAAACGATAGACCCGATGCACATGCCAAGCAAATTGATCAGGCCGACTTCGCCCTTCATAGGCGTTCAATTGACCGCATTATGGAAACGCTAGAAAAAAGAACCTAATTCACTACCTAACAAGGAGACCACCACCATGCCCAAGCAATACAGTAGCCCGCCCGCCATGACCATCGACCCCAAGAAGACCTACAGCGCCGTCATGAACACCAGCAAAGGCGCCATCAACATCGACCTCTTCGCCGACCGCGCGCCGATTTCCGTGAACAACTTCGTCTTCCTGGCGCAAGACGGCTTCTACGATGGCGTGGTCTTCCACCGCGTGCTGGAGGGTTTCATGGCGCAGGGCGGCGACCCCACCGGCAGCGGACGCGGCGGGCCCGGTTATCGCTGGGATGACGAGCCATCGGCGCTGCGCATCCGGCATGACGCGCCGGGAACGCTGAGCATGGCCAACGCCGGGCCCAATACCAATGGGTCGCAATTCTTCATCACCTTCGTGCCGACGCCGCACCTCGATGGCAATCACGCCGTGTTTGGGCGCGTTGCTGACGACGAGAGCCTGCAAGTGTTGGGCGCGCTGCAGCGCATCGATCCCCAGCGTCCCGCCAGCTCGATAGTCCCCGACAAAATCGTGTCGCTGACGATCGAAGCGAAGTAGCCCTACCCGGCGGCGGGCCAGAAGTTTAGCGCATTCCGCCGCTCTACTCACAGCTTCATTTGCATACCTGTGCCAAGTCCCGGCTTCCGCGGAAGCCAGCGCTTGGTCGATCATTGCTTTGACTGCGTACACGCTGGCATGGCGGCGCATACCATGAAATTGACTAATGAATTGGTGGTAGCAACCGATAATGATATACTGTAATCGGTGTAAGGAAACGATTTAATAGGGTTCTTCTGGCGTAGCAGCCGGTCTGGTAATCACGCTTGGGCCAAACGGTTCTGGATACCAGCGCATATCGCCCTACGCGCAAAAATGCCTCATTTATGGTAAACTAATATAAAAGATGTACCGTATCTTATGCTATGGGTAAGGTTCGCTAAGTGGACGCGCCATAAGCATCGAAAGGTCCCCAGATGATTTCGCATGACGTCACCAATGTGTCTTTTGAATCATTCTTGTCCATCACCCAGGGCAAGAAGCTTGTCCTTCTTTATCCTTGGACAAATTATCGGAATGTTTTTCTGAGTTATTTTCTCACCGGTTTGTCGGATGGCTTGCTCTACTATCGCGTGCCCGATAGTGGCGGCACCACCGCGACATGGGTGCGTGGTCTTATGGAGAGTATTAATCAGACGTCGGAAGGCTTTGGCGCGCAGCTTGCGGAAGCGCTCGATGAGGGCGCGCCGGCTGAGATTGGCGGGGCTCTGGCGGCCGATCTGGCAACTTTGGACCGCGATCGCGTCATCTTGTATCTGGATGAATTGGACCGAGTGCCACACGAAGATGCTTTTCAGCAATTCATTGCGGGCTTGATAGAGAACTTGGCCGACGGCGCTCAATTGGCGGTCAATTCACGCCTTTTGACCTATGATCCCTGGATCGAATGGGTCAATCGGGACGAGGCTGTCGTTCTCGGCACCTCTAATCAGCGCAACCATTTGATATTCAACAAAGCGCGAGAATTGAAACCGCAGTTGGAGGTATACGCCTTCGGCCGCGGGCATGCCGTTTCCAACGGGCGCGAGATTCAGAGCTGGGACGGCGCGCTGCCGCGAAACCTGTTTTTCTACTTCATCGACAACCCCTTGGTCACGCGGGATCAGATTTTTGAGATTTTTTGGCCCAAACTCTCGATCCGGGATGCGACTAACGTATTCCATGTCACCAAGCGAAAAATAACCGAACGCATTTCAATGATGGTGAGTGGCGGCGGCAGTTATGAACTGACCACGTACTCGACCGGATTTTATGTGCCCGGCGACAAAATCGTCCGTCACTATGATGTGGCCGACTTTGAGCAAGCGATCGAAAGCGCGCTGCTGTCAACGGATCCGGCGGTGCGACAGACACTCTATAGAGAGGCGATTGATATGTATAAGGCGCCCTTCCTGTTCCCGCTCAACCTGCCCTGGGTAGAGGCGCGCCGCAAGCAACTTCAGGCGATGTATTCCGAAGCGCTAAATGGCATGGCGCGTCTGAAGGCTGAAGAGCAGGCTTGGGAGGAGTCGCTGGGGTTCTACGTGCGCGCATTAAAGGAATCGCCGCAGCGCGAGGACTTTCATCGCGGCGCGATGCAGATGTACATCAATCTGGGGCGTAATGCCGATGCCTGGCAGCACTATTCGCTGCTGGAGAAACAACTCAAACGGTCGCTGGGCGTCAAGCCATCGCGCGAGACGCAAGAGCTGTTATCCGGGCTGGAATAGAACCAGCGCGTGACAGCGCTTGCTGCTAAACTCAATGCTGTATCTTAACGCTGGCTGGCCGACTCGGGCGAAATTCCGGCGCTCAGCCAGGAGTAGGTGGGGGAAATGTTAGCCAGTCGACCCAATGCCGACAGAGGCAGCGGAGTTTCCAACCGAAGCGCAAGTGGCGAAGCGCGCGGCGTTCTGCTGGCGGCGCTGATCATGTTCGTCACGGGCTGGGGTGGTTTGGCATATTTGGTGGTTAATACGCGTCCGCGCATCGGCGGAGAAATCTGGCTGTTCTTCATCTTGCTGCAAATCGCAGTGACCGGCGCGGCTATTCCAATCATAGGCTTGGTCAGCCAGCGCCTGGCGCGGACGCAGGACGATGCGCCAATGACCGGCGTGGTCGTCCGCCGCAGCGTCTGGACCGGCATTATCGCGGTGACTTGCGCCTGGCTGCTGATCCCGCGCTACCTCACGCTGCCGATCTTCCTCATAGTCATTTTACTATTTGTCGTGATTGAAATCTTCTTGCGCAACCGCGAGCTGGCGCATGAACGATAAAGAAGCTCGGCTGCGGAGCTTGCCCTCGGTTGATTCGCTGCTAGCGCAAAGCCCGATACAAACCCTGATAGACAGTCACAGCCGCGACTTGGTGATCGATTCGATCCGCCAGACCCTCGATTCGGCGCGCCAAGCGATCCTGGCGTCGCGGCCGATTGACACCGATGTTTGCGCTTTGATGCAGCTGATTGAGCAGCGTTTGCGCGATACGACGCGGCCCAGCCTGATGCCGGTGGTCAACGCGACCGGCGTCATCATCCACACCAATTTGGGGCGAGCGGTACTGTCCACAGCGGCGCGGCAAGCGATGCTGGCGGCGGCGCGCTCCTACAATAATCTCGAGTTTGACCTGGACACGGGCAAGCGCGGCAGCCGATTGACACACGCCGGGCAGCTTCTGCGCGAGTTGACGGGCGCCGAAGACGCCTTGGTCGTCAACAACAATGCCTCGGCCTTGATCTTGATCCTCAGCGCGCTGGCGAAGGACGGCGAGGTCGTCATCTCGCGCGGACAACTGGTCGAGATCGGCGGCGGATTCCGCATTCCGGCCATCATGCAAGAAAGCGGCGCGCATCTGGTTGAGGTGGGCACGACCAATCGCACCCGCATTGCCGACTTCGCCGCCGCGCTCAGTGAACGGACGGCTATGCTGCTGCGGGTCCACGCCTCGAACTTCAAGCAAGTCGGCTTTGTTGAGCAGCCGCCGCTCAGCGAATTGGCGGGGCTGGCGCAGGAGCGCGGCGTGCTCGCCGTCGACGACTTGGGCAGCGGCACGCTTCTGGACACAGCGCCCTTCGGTTTGGAGCGCGAGCCAACGATTCAAGAGAGCGTCGCCGCCGGCGCCGATCTGGTCTGCTTCAGCGGAGACAAGCTCTTGGGCGGCCCGCAAGCCGGCATCATCGTGGGACGGGCAGGCGCAATCGAAGGGCTCAAGCGTCATCCGCTGGCGCGGGCGCTGCGCGTCGACAAGCTCACCTACGCGGCGCTGATCGCGACCTTGCAGCACTACCGCCGCGGCGAAGCGGTGGAGTGCATACCCGTCTGGCAGATGATTTCCAGCTCGCTGGACGACCTCCGCAAGCGCGCGCGGACGTTGTCGGCGGCCGTCGGCGGGACGGTCATCGAGGGCGAGTCGACTGTTGGCGGCGGCAGCTTGCCCGGCGCCACGCTGCCCACGACGCTGCTCGCCATAGACTGCGACGTCCCCGATATGCTCACAGCGCGGCTGCGTCAGGCGAATCCGCCGGTGATCGCCCGCATCGCCGATGGACGCGTTCTGCTTGATCCGCGCACGGTCTTGCCCGAGCAGGACGAAGCCCTGCTGCAGGCCTTGCGGTCCTCCATTTGACACTTCCCCTGTCCGCCGCGTATCATCTTGGGCCTTGGCTTCTGGATGAATTAGCGGGGGAATGGCCTGATGAAATCGGATATCGACCGTCTTATGCGGGAGCGCAAGCTGGATGCGATCATCGTTACCGGCGGCGAAGAATTCAACAGCGCGCGTTATTACCTGAGCAACGGCGCGCAGATCACCCACGGTTCGGTCTTCAAGCTGCGCGACAAGCCGGCGCTGCTGGTTTGCAGCCGCATGGAACTGGAAGAAGCACAGAAGAGCGGCCTGAACGTGAAGACCGATGTCGAGCTGGGTTACTATGATCGGCTGAAGGAAGCCGAGAGCGACGCCATCCGCGCGGCAGCGCTGCACTGGTCGGATATCCTGCGCCACCTGGGTCTTCAGGAAGGGCGTATCGGCCTCTACGGCACCTGGCAGATCAACAAGACCATCGCTCTTTACCAAGTCTTGCGCGCGGAACTGCCCGCTTACGTATTTGTGGTCGAAGAAAAAGCCACGCTCATCGAAGCGGCTATGCTGACGAAAGACGCCGACGAAATCGCTCGCTTGCGCTGGGTGGCTGAGCGAAGCAACCAGGCCATGGCAGTCGCCTGGGAAACGATCGCCAACTTGCGCGCGGAGGGGGACTATCTGCTGGACGACGCCGGCGGACGCGTGACCATCGGCGCTATCAAGGGCCTGGTGCGGCGCGAATTGATGGCGCGCGGTCTGGAAGACACCAACATGATTTTTGCGCAGGGCCGCGATGCCGGCTTCCCGCATAGCCGCGGCGAGGCGGATATGCCGCTGCGGCTGGGACAGTCCATCGTATTTGACCTCTTCCCGCGCGAAATGGGCGGCGGCTATCATCACGATATGACACGCACCTGGTGCGTCGGTTATGCGCCGCCGGAGATAAAAGCGGCCTACGACACCGTCATTAAGGCCTTTGACGTCGCGGTGGAAGCCTACGGCCTGAACAAACCCACGCATCTGATGCAAGAGGCGGTGCTGGATTTCTTCGAAGCCGCTGGCCATCCCACCGCGCGCAGTGATTCAGGAGCGATGGAAGGCTATATCCATAGCGCGGGGCATGGCGTAGGCATTGAGATCCACGAGGGACCCTCCATCAGCCATCTGCGGCATGATGACAGTTTCCAGATCGGAAATGTCTTGACCATCGAACCCGGCTTGTATTATCCTGAGCGTGGCTACGGCGTGAGGGTAGAAGACCTGTTTATCATCGATGAAAACGGTGAACTGGTTTCGCTGACGCCCTTCCGCAAGGATCTGGTCATTCCGCTAAAACGTGCAGACGGGCAGCCTCAATGACGGAGAACGGCGCCAGCGCAACAACGATACGGGTGGCCATCATCGGCTCGGGCCCCTCGGGCTTCTACGCCGCTGATCATTTGCTCAAGCAGAGCGAGCCGCTGATTCATGTCGATATGTACGAGCGCCTGCCAACTCCCTTTGGCTTGGTGCGCGGCGGCGTCGCGCCCGATCACGAAAAAATAAAATCGGTCACCAAGCTCTATAGCCGCATCGCCGCCCACGAACGCTTCAGCTTCTACGGCAATATCGAATTCGGCAGCGATGTCACGCGCGTCGATCTGAGCGATCATTACCACGGCATCATCTACGCGGTTGGCGCGCAGACCGACCGCAAGCTCGGCATTCCCGGCGAGGACCTGCGCAATAGCTATGCCGCGACCGAGTTCGTTGGCTGGTACAACGGGCATCCCGATTATCACGACTACGACTTTGACTTGACCGGCATCAAGCGCGTGGCGGTGATCGGCGTCGGCAATGTAGCGATGGATGTTGCGCGCATACTTGGGCGGACCACGGACGAGCTCTATCAGACCGATATCGCGGACTACGCCCTGGACGCGCTGCGGCACAGCGAAGTGGAAGAGATCTATGTGCTGGGTCGCCGCGGGCCCGCGCAAGCCGCATTCTCCAATCCCGAAATAAAGGAACTGGGGGAGATGGCCGATGCCGATATCATCGTCGACTGCGATGACGCCTCGCTGGACGAGTTGAGCGCCACGCACCTGAAAAAAGCGCGCGACCGCAGCGCCATCCGCAATGTCAAGATCTTGCAGTCCTACGTGGATCGCGGCTTAACGGGCAAGTCGCGCCGCATCATCATGCGTTTCCTGGTTTCGCCCACCGAGATCATCGGTGACGATAACGTGGTGGCGATGAAGATCGTCAAGAACGAGCTTTACCTCGACGAGCATGGCAATTTGCGCCCGCGCGCCACCGATCAATTCGAGATCCTGCCGGTGGACATGGTCTTCCGCTCGGTGGGTTATCGCGGCGTGCCCCTGCCGGATGTGCCCTTCTATGATCGCTGGGGCACGATACCCAACGATCGAGGACGCGTCCTGACCCGGCATGAAGGTCGGGAAGCCTTGACCGGCAACTATGTCGCCGGCTGGATAAAACGCGGACCCACCGGCATCATCGGCACCAACAAGCCCGACGCCATCGAGACGGTCGACTGCTTCCTGGAGGATTATGCCGCCGGAAACGTCTTGCAGCCGGCGCATGCCAGCGAAGCGGCGATAATCGGGCTGCTGCAAGCGCGCAAGCCGACCTACATCACATTTGACGACTGGAAGGTTCTGGACGAGATCGAATTGGGGCGCGGCAAAGCGATCGGCCGCAGCCGCGTCAAGTTCACGACCGTGGAAGACATGCTGGATGCCATGGGCAAGACGCCCGAATTGGCCGGCGTCTGCAAGTAATCGCTGCGGTACACGCGTGGGCTGTAAACTGTTTCAGATCAAATTTTATGAATTTGGCCGAATTGCTTGACTTTGCATACTGAGATATGTTAAGGTCTTTATAGTAAATTAGAGTTATTTGAAGCAGATTTATTCCATCCTCCAACGCCCCGCGCCCTGTGGGGCGTTTCCTTTTGAGGATTCTCTCTGCTGCGCTTGACCGATGTGATGCCGATTAGGTGACTTCCGCTGCGCTGTTGCTCTCTTCTAAAATGATTTCGTATGCGCTAAGCTCATGCTGAAAAAAGCCGGGCTCGAGACGAGGAGAACCGATGGACGCGCAAGCTATCATCCTTGACCATCTCAAGGAGAATGACGAAGAGTTGAGCTATATCGCCAAAGACATCTGGGATCATCCCCAGGTGGCGCTGCAGGAAGAATACGCCGCCAAGCTGCTGGCGAGCAAGATGGAAGCGGACGGCTTCACCGTCACCTGGGGCGCGGGCGGGATGCCCACCGCCTTCATCGCCGAGTGGGGCGAGGGATCGCCGACAATCGGCTTCCTGGGCGAATACGATGCGCTGCCGGGCTTGTCGCAAGCGCTATCCAGCCAGCGGTCGCCGCTGCAGGAAGGCCAGCCCGGGCATGGCTGCGGCCACAATCTCTTCGGCACGGCCTGCATGGGCTCGGTAATGGCGCTGAAACGGGCCATGATCAGCGCCGGCATCGGCGGCAAAATTCGCTTCTACGGCTGCCCGGCGGAGGAGACCCTGGTCGGCAAAACCTTCATGGCGAGCGATGGCGTCTTCGACGACCTGGACGCGGCAATCAGCTGGCATCCGGGCGATACCAATATCACCTGGAACGGCTCGTCCTTGGCGATGAATTCATTCAAGGTGAACTTTCACGGCGTGGCGGCGCATGCTGGCGGCTCGCCCTGGTTGGGGCGCAGCGCGCTGGATGGCGTGATGCTGATGGACGCCGGCGTCAATTATATGCGCGAGCACGTTCCGCCGGAATCGCGCATTCACAGCGTGGTCACCAGTGGCGGGCAAGCGCCCAATGTCGTGCCGGCCTTCGCGCAAGTCTGGTATTTTGTGCGGGCGCCCAAACGCGTTCAAGTCGAAGAAATCTACCAGTGGATGCAGGATATCGCCCATGGAGCGGCGCTGATGAGCGGCACCCGGCACGAGATCGAATTCATCACCGGCTGTTACGACATTCTGCCTAATTCGGTGATGTCCGACCTGCTCTACGAGAAGATGGCGGCGGTGGACGATATGCGCTTCACCGAGCAGGAACGCCAATTCGGCCGCGAGCTGCAGGCGACTTTCCCCGATGGTTCCATCAAGCACGGCTTCGATTGGATGCAGCTATCCACCAGCCAGGAGCTGAACCCGGCCGCTTGTGATGATCCGCTCTGGGAGAGCGTATTCCCGCACTCGCCGACCCCGCCGTTGATGGGCGGCTCGACCGAAGTGGCCGATGTCAGTTGGATCACGCCCACCGGTCAAATCACCACGACCTGCTGGCCCCTGGGCACGCCGGGGCACAGTTGGCAAACTGTGGCTTCGTCCGGTTCCAGCATCGGCGCCAAGGGCATGATCTTCGCCGCCAAAGCCATGGCGCTGGCCGGCCTCGACCTGCTGACCCAGCCCGATCTCTTGGCGGCGGCCATAGCCGAGTTTCAGCAGGCGCGCGGCGACCAGACCTATGTGTCGCCCTTGCCAGCGGAATCCACGCCGCAGTAGATGAAGCTGGAGAATACGCCACAGGGCGTGGTGGCGGGCAGCATTCCGCTCTTCGCCGGCCACCCGGCTCACGACCTGCTGCCTATCGCCGGCGTCGAGCGCGCGGTCGAATCCGTCTGGCGCGGCGGGAATATCACGCGCTTGTTCGACTACGGCGATGAGCAGGGCAATCCGCAGCTGATCGAATTCCTGGTCGAGCGGCTGAATCGAGTCGAGTTGCTGGGCATCAGCCGCGACAACCTGATGATCATCGGCGGCTCTACCTGGGGCGTGGACATGATCTGCGACCAGTTGACGCGGGTCGGTGATGTCGTCCTGGTTGACGCGCCCTCATACCGTGACGCCTTGCATATCTTCCGCGACCATCATCTGGACATACGCGACATTCCCATTGATGCCGGCGGCGTCATCGTCGAAGAAATGGAGCGGGCGCTGCGTTCTTTGGCCGCGGCCGGGCGGGCGCCGAAATTCTATTATGTCGTGCCCAATTTCCAGAATCCCACCGGCATCACCATGCCCGAGGCGCGCCGCCGCGCCATCATTGAGCTGAGCCGGCGTTACGGCTTCGCTATCGTCGAAGACGACGTCTACAGTGACATTCGTTTCGGCGATGCACTGCCGCCCAGCTTCACTGCCTTGGCGGCCGGCGAGGACGTGCTGCGTATGGGCAGTTTTTCCAAGACGCTGGCGCCGGGATTGCGCATGGGCTGGTTGATCGCCTCAGAGGAGCGGATCGCCGACTTCGTCAGCAGCGGCGTTCTGAAAATGGGCGGCGGCGCCAATCCCTTCACGGCGGCCATCGTGGCCGAGTATTGCCGCAGCGGCGCGTGGGAGGCGCATGTTCAGTGGCTGCGCGGGCAATATCAGCAGCGCTGCGATATCGCTCTGGCCGCGCTGGATTCCGCCATGCCGCCCGATGTCAGCTATACGCGTCCGACTGGCGGTTATTTCAATTGGCTGCGCTTGCCGCCTGCGCTTGAGGTCGCCGATTTAGCCGAGCGCGCCCGACAGCGGAAGGTGTACTTCGCGCCCGGCACGGGCTTCTTCGTCAATCCGGCCGATGGCAGGCATCATCTGCGCTTGTCATTCAGTTTTGTGCCGCTGGACGATTTGCGCGCCGGCATTGAGACCCTGGGTCATCAAATTCGAGAGATGAGCGCCTAAAACCCTATGGACCTGATAACGACAGATCACGATATAAGCGGCGAGATCGCGGCAGCCGGATACAGCCTCGTGCGCGCCGGCGAATTGCGCATTCCCGACGAGCTGCAGCAAGCCTGGCTGAGCCTCTTGATCGACTACGCCGACCTGCCCGCCGACGAATACTTGCCCGGTGGCGCTACTTACCGCTACCGCCGCTATGGGCGCTTCCGCTTTTCGCCTGAAACGGGTGAACTAGAGCGGCTGCCGCATGAGGACTATTTTCAGAGCGCGGACATCAATCGCGTGACGGGCGGCATCATCCGCAAATTCGCGCCCTTGCTGGACGGCGCCTTCGCCAACCCCTTCTTAAATGCGCTGATTCGCTTCGATTTCGCTCAGTTTCCGCTGGACGCCGAGCACGCGGCGGGAGACTGGGAGGTTCACGCGCATCTGATCCGCATCACGGCTGATGCCCGGCAGCTGGGCCATCCCACACCCGAAGGCATCCACCGCGATGGCGCCGCCTTTGTGACCGTGCACCTGGCCGAGCTGATGAACGCCAATGGCGGCGATGTCTCGATTTATGACGACGATCGCAAGCTGCTGACTTCATTCCGTCTGGAGCAGGTGATGGACAGCTACCTCTTCAACGATGCGATGCTGTGGCATGCGGCCGCGCCCATCCAATCGATTGACCCGGCGCACGCCGCGCTGCGCAGTATACTGACCTTCGATTACCACCATCGGCCGGCCCGCTAGAAAAAGAAAAACCCGCGAGCGCGGGCTTCTCAATTCTCAGTTTTTTGGACAGGGAAGAAAGGACTCGAACCTTTAACCTTGTGCTCCAAAGGCACCTGCTCTGCCGATTGAGCTACTTCCCTTTAGCGGGGCAATCATAACCCAAAGCGGGCGTGGTTCTCAAGAGCGAGATGGCGCTGGCCTAGCGTGCTGAATCGTCGCCGTCGGGATTGCGAACGCCGATGGCTTGATCCAGCGGAACGACGAAAGCGACGCCGTGATTCGGCTCCAGCAAATCGCCCATGACCGCCCGTGCCTCGTCCAGCAGCGTTGGCACCAGCTCCTTTGGCACGACCGAAAGCAATACGTGATTGGTATTCTCCATCTCGCGCAGGACATAAGCCATCACGCTGGCCATTGAGCTGGCCATGTGCAGCGGCACTTCTATGCTGTCGCTTTGGAGCTTGCGCTGCAAACTGTATAGGCCGACGCTTTTGACCACTGTGACGCCGGGCGCGCCCGCGTCTTGCCAGCGCGTGGCGACTTCGACGCCGTTCTCGGCATTGGATGTGATCAGGATTATAAGTTTCATTATGATGTCTCTCCTCTCGCGCCGGTGGCGAGGGCCGGGTGGCTGCTCTTGGTGCGCTGCTTGCCCTGGAAAACCCAGCGGACCATCGGCGGCGTGAATACGGTTGTCAATAGGATGACCATAAAGAGCGAGGCGTATAACTCGCTGCCGCCGTCGAGGATACCACTGCTCAAGCCAATGGAAATAATAATCAGCCCGACTTCGCCGCGCGAGACCATGCAGACGCCCACGCGCAGCGACTCGCGCAGGTCAAAGCCGCCCATGCGCGCGCCGAATCCAGCGCCGAGAACCTTGCTAAGCACCGCCATCAACAGCAGCAGCAGCATGAAGGGCAGGGCATCCAGAGGGAAGACGCTCAGGTCGGTCTCCAAACCCACATCAACGAAGAAGATCGGCACCAGGAAGACGTAAGCAAGCTGGCTCATCGACTGTTCGATCTCGTGTTTCATGCCGGTCGCGGGCAGCTGGCTCAAGCCGACGCCGGCGATAAAAGCGCCGGTGATGGCTGCCACGCCGCCGATGTACTCAGCCGACCAACCGAAGAGCAGGGCGCTCACCAGGGCGAATATGGGAATGCCGTAAGCCGTCGACAGCTGCGGACGCTTCTGTATCCAGGTCATGATCCGCGGCAGACCGTACCAAGCCAGCAGGAAGGCCACGATGATATATCCGGCCATCTGTATGATGATGACCAGCAGTTGGCCGTAATCGGCTTCGTCTTGGCTGCCGCCAGCGCCGGCCAGCACCAGAGTTAATGACACCGCCAGGATTGCCAGCACATCGTCAATCAGCGCGGTGGCCAGCAGGGCATTGCCCTCCTTGGTATGCATATAGCCCAACTCCAGCAGCACCTGCGCCGAGATGCTGACCGATGTCGCCGCCAGCGTCACGCCGGCGAACAGGGCGGGGATCATGTCATAGCCATAAGGCAGCACGACTACGGCCGTGAAAGCCACCGGCACAACCACGCCGAGCACACCGGCGAAGACCGCCACCTTGCCCACCTTGGCTAGCTCGCTGAGGTGTACCTCCAGGCCAATGTTGAACATCAGCAACAAGACGCCCAGCTCGGCGAATTCCTTGATGGTATGCTGCAGGTCGACGCCTTGCAGGATGCCCCAATGCAGCATGTCCAGCACGGTCGGTCCCAGCAGGACGCCCACGATCAGCTGACCCAGCACACGCGGCTGACCCAAGCGCCGGGCGATAGCGCCGCCGGCCCGCGATGCCAGCAATATGACCCCCAGCGCCAGCATCAGCGGGATAAATGGATTGACCGCAGCCGCGCCGTCTCCCGTGGTTGCTGCTGAGACCAGGCCCGTGCTCTGCAACAAGAGCCAGCCAATCAGCAGTGCCGGGATGACGAGGCGCCCGCGAAACCCTCCGCTTTTCTGATTCTTCGTTGGCCTCAACAGCGGCTGCCTTTCGCCTTGCATTTGGAACGAGATTATCCACTCATTATAATCCATAAGCGAAATTCGGCGAGTTGATGACAGAGGCGAGTCCATGCAGATAACTCAATTGGAACTCTTTACGGTGCCGCCGCGCTGGCTGTTTCTCAAGGTGAGCACGGACGACGGCCACTTCGGCTGGGGCGAACCCATCGTCGAGGGACAGGCCGGCACCGTGCGCGGCGCTGTCGAGGATATGGCCGACTACCTGCTGGGGCGGGATCCGCGCCAGGTCGAAGACATCTGGCAGACGCTATTCCGCGCGCGTTTTTATCGCGGAGGACCGGTGATGATGAGCGCCATCGCCGGCGTCAACCAAGCGCTTTGGGATATCAAGGGCAAGTTCCATGGCGTGCCCGCCTACGATTTGCTGGGCGGCAAGGTGCGCGACAAGGTGCAGATTTACGCCGGCATCGGTGGCGACCGGCCGGCTGATGTCGCCCGGCAGGCGCAGCTGCGCAAGGACGAGGGCTTAAGCGCGGTTAAGATGGGCGCCGTCAACGAGGTGCATTACATGGATACCTTCGCTCACATTGATGCGGCGGTGGCGCGCGTGGCGTCGGTGCGGCAGCAGGTGGGCGATGACTTCAGCATCGCGGTTGACTTTCACGGCCGGGTGCACAAGCCCATGGCCAAGATGCTGATTCGCGAGCTGGAGCCCTATCATTTGATGTTCGTCGAGGAGCCGATCCTGCCGATGCACAACGAATCGCTGCTGGATATCAAGCGCTCGACTTCGATTCCGATAGCTACGGGAGAGCGCATGTACTCGCGTTGGGACTTCAAGACGATCCTGGCCGAGGGCAGCGTCGATATCATTCAGCCCGATGTGTCGCACGCCGGCGGAATCTCGGAAGTCCTGCGCATTGCGGCCATGGCGGAAGCCTACGATGTGGCCTTGGCGCCGCACTGCCCCCTGGGTCCGATCGCGCTGGCATCCTGCCTGCAGGTCGATGCCGTCGCCTACAATGCCTTGATCCAGGAACAGAGCCTGGGCATACATTACAATACGCAGGCTGACTTGCTCGATTATCTGGCTGACCCGTCGGTATTTGAATATCATGACGGCTATGTGAGCGTGCCATCAGCGCCCGGGCTGGGCATTGAGATCGACGAAGACAAAGTTCGCGCCGCGTCCGACCACAATTTCCGCTGGCGCAATCCTCGCTGGCGCCGCAACGACGGTTCCGTTGCCGAGTGGTAAACCAGACGCCAACTCCTTCCCGCTGAGCCGAGACTTTCAATCAAGCCGCGAGGCGTCTACCGCGCCGGCATGACTGCCCCTTAGCAATTTGTCCACCGCCCGCTCTACGGTGGCGCCCGCCAAGGCCAGGCCGTGCCCGGTGAAGCCAACGGCGAAGCCAATGCGCGGGCGGCCGGGCAGCGTCCCCACCAGGGGCAAGCCGTCGCAACTGAAGCCCATGATGCCGCTCCAGCGCTGCGCTACCGGCGCCTTCACATC
>JAGWBC010000036.1:15313-16447 GCA_021296115.1 Anaerolineae bacterium
TGCGCCCGCGTCGGCAGGACTTTGCCGATGAAGTAGGGATCAATCAGCGGCGAATAGGCGTTGGTGCAAAGCAAGACGTACTGCGCCTTGAAGATGTATTTGCGTGTATAGACGCGGACGCAATCGCCGGTTTGTTCCAGCCGGTACATTTCATTGTTGGCTATCAGTTCCGCGCCGCATTGCGCCATGATCGACTTCACCAGCAAATAGGGCTGAACGCCGGCGTCCAGCGGCTGCTCAATCGCGGCGTAATAGCCTCGTTCAAGCGGGTCGCGGCTGTAATACTCGATGTCGATCTTGTCGCCGTCCAGCGCGCGCGCCGCCAGCTCCAGCTCCTGCGCTTCTGCTTTGCTTTCGGCCAGCAGCAGCGAACCGCACTCGTCCAGCGGGACGTCGAAAGGGCTGCTTTCGACGAAGCTGCGCCAATGGCTGAAGCTGCGCAGCGACATGCCCCAGACTTCGCGCGCCACGTCGTGGCCGTACTCTTCGATGGCGCGGTGATAATAGATGTCGAGGCCGCTGATCATGAAGCCGGCGTTGCGGCCGCTGGCGCCCAGGGCGACATCGCGCGCTTCGGTGATGACCACATCGCGATTGTGCAGCTGCCCCGCGAAATAAGCGGCGCTGCAGCCGGCCAATCCGGCGCCCACCACCAGAAAGTCGACCTCGCGTTCTTGCTGTTCAGCGCGCTGCCAGTGGGAAACGGTCATGTCGGCCTCTCGCTCGTGATAAGGACGGGTCACCTTGATAATAGACGGCTGTGGCGGAATGTCAAATCGGCAGCGACTGGCGGCGCGTATAGGCGAGGGATTACGTATGCCTAGCGCGCTATGGGAGTCTACGCGATTAGTTGTTACAATGTCTCCAGTTGTATAGCTTCACAATCCCATTCCCGCGACCAACGGAGGACAGAAATGAATACCGCGAAGAGAGTGATTTTGTTTGTACTTGTTTTGCTGCTTGCGCTGCCGTTTTCTGTGGTCTTGGCGCAAGACGCATTGCCGGACCTTGAAGGTCGAGTAGTTACGGTGGCGGTGGAGAACGCCTATATGCCTTTCAACGTCATTGACGAGGAGACCGGCGAAGCGGTCGGCTGGGACTATGACACGCTGGGCATGATCTGCGAGCTGCTCA
>JAGWBC010000272.1 GCA_021296115.1 Anaerolineae bacterium
CCCATCGTGGTTTCCCCTCATGCTGAAACACCAGTATACTCTCTCAACTAGGTGTCCAGTTTTTCGGGACCACTACAAAGCTTTGCAATTCACGCGACGCTCATAGGTGTCCGCTCGTCAGGACTCGTCGGGGAGGGGCTGGGGGTGGGGTAAAATTCCGGTACAGCCCCCAAGTAGCGTGTCGGGGGCTGCGGAAATCGGCGCGGGATCAGCGGCTGCCCAGCGTAATTGGAATCTCTAATTCCATTTCGCCGTCGCGCAGTACACGGAGGATCAGCTCTTCATCCGGGCGCGTATGCCGCGCCAGGTAAGTGATCAGATCGTTCATCCCCCCGATGGGCGTCTCGTCTACGGCAGTGATGATATCGGCGCGCAAACCAACCAGCTCATCGTCCAGGTCAAGCATACGCGTGATTTCGCGCAGGCCGGAATCGGCGGCGGGTCCGTCATCCACGACCTCGCGCAGTACCACGCCGCGGAAATCATTGGGCAAGTCCAGTGATTCGATGGCGCTGAGATTGACATCGAACCCGGAAATGCCCAGGTAGCTGTAGGTCATCTCCCCGTCTTCGATCAGCGCGTCAGCCACCCGCCGCGTCAGATTGGCCGGGATGGCGAAACCTACGCCGGAGCTGCTGCGCGCGCCGCTGATGATCTGCGAGTTGACGCCGATGACCTCGCCGTCGAGATTAATCAGCGGGCCGCCGCTATTGCCGGGATTGATGGACGCGTCAGTCTGGATGACGCCGCCGATGGAGAATTCGGTCAAACCTTGAATCGTACGGTCGACCGCGCTGATGATGCCCGATGTCAGCGTCCAGCCTTGGCGGAAAGGGCTGCCGATGGCGAGTACAGTCTGGCCGACCGTCAGATTGTCCGAGTCGGCCAGGCGAATCGGCGCCAATTGCTCCGCCGGAACATCGACCTTGATGACGGCGAGATCAGATGAGGGATCGCTGCCGACCAGCTCCGCGCGGACGATGGCGCCCTCGAGGAACTCGACCACGATTTCTTCCGCCTCGTCGACCACGTGGGCATTGGTCACGATATGGCCGTCGCCGTCGATGACGAAGCCGGAACCGCCGCCTCCGCCTTCTTCAGTGGCGACGCTGATCGCCACCACGGACTGACGCGCATTTTGGTAAATCTCGGCGAAGATGTCGTTGGGATGGGTGACGATGCCGATAGCCTGGATGCCCGGCAGGGGCAACGCGCCAAATACAAACAAGGCGATCAGCATCCCGGCTGCTGTGGGTAGAATTACCGACCGTGCCAAAGCTTTCATTGCTCTTTCCTTTCGCTGTCAAGGCAACATATCGTACATTGCCGCAATCGTAGAAAAGAGTTGTTAGCTGCCTGTAGTCAGCCTGATAAAAACCTGTAAACCTGGATTAGCGCTGCCGGCCATCCAGCCAGCGCGTCTCGCCGCCGCTGAGCGCCGCGTCTTCTTCCAGCATGATGCGTAGATCTTGCCCGTCCCACTCGGGCGCGCTTTTGACGATATTCAGCTCAATAGAATAGACTGTGTCATCGAACAAACGGTATTCGCCAGCGCCCGGCACGCCATCTTGCCGATCCCACAATCCTATTAAGGGACCGGCAGCGTGACCGTGATACCCCAGCGGGTGCGTGTAAATCTGCGCGCGTATGCCTTCCGCTTCCGCCCGTTCCAGCGCGCTGCGCAGGACATCGTTGCCGCTGCGGCCGACCTGCATTTCCGCCAGGAGTATGTCTTGCAGCTTGTTGCCGTCTTGTAAGGCGGCGCGTATGCCCGCCGGCGCGTCAGTCTCGCCCGCCCTTAGCACGTAGGCATGCTGCTGCTGATCGGTTGCTAAACCCAGGTAGTGAAAGCCCATATCGCAATGCAGCAAGTCGCCCGGCTGAATCGTAACGCAGGCGCTTTCGAGGAATTCGAAGGACTTGCCCGGCGACTGCACATCGATGGTCGGTTGAAACCAGGCGCTCAGTCCAGCGCCCTGCATCGTCTGCCGCATCCACCAGACGACATCGTCCGTGGTGGTGATGCCGGGGTGGATGACTTCGCTGGAAAAGGCGCGCGCGATGATCTGATGACCCATCTCCACCAATCGCGGATAGGCGGCGATCTCCTCCGGCAGGCGCCGCTCCAGCCAGCCCACGCAGAGCCCTTCGGCGCTGACCAGCCGCGATGAGTAAGGCTCGCCCAGCGCTTGACTGACCTGCTGGTACTCGCTGTGCGAGATGCCGTCGCCGAAGGCATAAGTCTGCGAGACATTGATGCCGATTCGCTTGGGATCGCGCTCGCGTACCAGCCGCGCCAGACAAGCGTATTGCTCCTCTTCGTCGGGATTCCACACGGCTTCATAGAAGCCTTCGATGCCGTAGCGTGACACCGTCAGCCGCTCCACATCGCCGTCGGCATTGCGCGTGAAAAGCAAAATTGTGCGCCGGCGGGCGGACATCGACGTGGCCGGCAGCAGCGACATGATCACGGGATCTTCGTTGTATTCTTGGCAGGCCACAATCCACATGTCCAGGTCCGCGCGTTGCATCAGTTCCGCCAGCAGCGTTTCCAGCCGCGCCTTCAGCCAGCGGTCGCGTACCTCAGCTTGACGCCGCAGTGGCAGGATATCGCTAATGAATGACATGATGTTCCTTCCTCGAAATTCAGGTGGCTAGGCAGCCGCCATGGCCGATTGCCAATGAAGCCTTAAGTCGGACTTGCTGCGGCGATACGAGAAATAAAGGAATGACAGTTCAAACAATTGCCCCAGGGTCAAGCCGAGCGCCGCCGCCAGGATGCCTGGCATCCCCAGCGCGATGCCTCCCCAGACGGTCAGCGCGGTACTTAGGAAACCCAGGCTGATGGCCTGATAAATGGTTGCGGTGCGCTGGCTGAGCATGAGCAAGGCGCGAAAATAGCTTTGCAGCGTGGTCAAGAGCGGAATGAGGACTGCCGCCCGCGCGCCTGACTCAACCAGCGCGCGCAGATGCTCTGGCACGCCCAGGACGCCGCCGACGTAGACAGTGATCAGCGGAGTATAGGCGAAGACCAGCATAATTAAGCTGAGCGCGAAACCCAGGCGCAAGGTGAAATTGCGCAGCAGACGATGGACGGGCTCGCTATTGTCGAGGGAAATCACCACCTCCTGATAAGCCATACCGCCCGCGCGCGTCGCAAACATGATCGAAAGCAGCACCGGCCAGGCCGCCAGGCTTTGTAACGCATCCGGCGTATTAGCCAGCCCGCGCTCGACCGCCGGGTAAATCAACATGCTGACCAGACTGGTGATCGCCAGCGGGATATGAAAGCGCAACACCTGCCGATAGCTTAGCTCCGGCAGACCCTTTCGGCGAGGCGTCTCCAGCAAGCGCCGCACATCAGGCCGAGAGATGATATGGGTGTAGGTCGTTTCCGCTAGCACGGATAGTGCCAGCGCCAACGCGCCGATCTGGGCGCCGGCGATGTTGGTGATGGCGCCCAGCCCTACGGCGATGCCGCCCGAGACCAGCACACGAAGCGCTGTGCCGTAGCCGACGTAGCGCGTGTTGCCAAAACGGATGATTACGCCCTGGTGAAAGCGGCGATAACCGATGAAGGCGCCCCAACAGATCATGATTTTCATGCCGGGACGCGTCGCTTCAATGATGTGCGCCGGAATGTTGAGCACGGCGCCGAGATACAGGTCCAGCAAAGGCGTGAAAGCCATCAGCACAGCTATGCCCGCGATAAAGAGGTTGATCGCCAGCATGAATCGCCAGAGCCGCTGAAAGGACTGTCGGTCTCGCGCCAGCGCGTTGCTGGTCGCCAGCAGCATGATAATCGGCGTTTCGATGAGAATCGACAGCGTGAAGACCAGACCGAATGCGGCCAGTTGCGTTTCCGAGTCCGGCTTGCGGCTGATTACGCCTTGAATCCAGGGCGCTTCCAAGGCCATCATCAGCCAGGCAAGCGCCAGCGGAAACCAAAACAGCAAAACTTTGCGATACGTCATCGAATTCATAGACTCAGTGACCATCATCTAGGCGCGTATGGTACATGATTCAGCGCAGATGCAACAGCAGCAGGCGGGAGCGGACGCCAATCGCCTATCATTTTTACGTAGGACCGAGTGTCAGCTTGCCGCCTCTGCGGCCCTGCGTTA
>JAGWBC010000273.1 GCA_021296115.1 Anaerolineae bacterium
CAACGCGCTCGGCATCAAGCTCAAGCCGGAAGTGCTGCCCTTCTCGAACATTCCCGCCTACCTGCCGCCTTTCTGGCTATCGCCGGAGCGCGCGATGCGGGTCTCGACCTGTTGATTAAACACAGAGATCGCAGAGTTAATTGGTTTGAGAGACTTTGTGGGCAATTTCAACGCGACTGGTTTTGAGATTTGTAGGCAGTTGCTCACACCGAAGTAGTTGTGCAGAGCGGTAGATCTGATGGCGCGCCCTGCACAGAGTTTCGCATGAACAGCTGCAGGGACAATTACCGTAAATGTCTCTGTGCCCTCTGTGTTCACGGTGGTTAAAAAAAGGCGAAGGTACGAGCATGAAAATAACCGCTATAGAAACCCTGCAATGGAAAGCCTACCCGCGGCTGCTAACCGTGCGCGTCCACACCGACAGCGGCATCATCGGCCTGGGCGAGACGGCCGACAAGATCCCGGGCGCGAAAGCCGCGCTGCACGGCACCATCGCGCCGCTCGTCCTGGGCCAGGATCCGCTTGATATCGAAGGGCTCTGGCGCTTTGTGATGGACAACATCATGTACCATGGCTACGCCGGCGCCGAGACGCGCGCCCTTTCCGCCATTGAAGTCGCGCTGTGGGACATCATGGGCAAACATTACGGCGCGCCGCTCTATCATTTGCTGGGCGGCAAGACGCGCGACGAAATCCCCACTTACAATACCTGCATCGGCTTCGGCGCTTGCCAGGATTACGCCGCTTGGCACGAAGACGCCGGCGCGCTGGCGCAGAGCTTGCTCCTTCGATCAGTTCAGCGAGCGCAGTTTCGGCCAGCGCATCACGAGAGCCGAAATCGAAAAGGGACTGGTCCCGATCAAACAGATTCGCGATGCGGTCGGCGATCGCGTGGACATCGGCATCGAGTGCCATTTTCGCTGGAATCGCGTCAGCATGGAGCGCATCGCCCGCGCGCTCGAACCCTACGATATTCTCTTTTTGGAGGACGTTCTGCCGCCGGTCTACCCCGACGAAATCAAAGCGCTGGCCCAGAAAACCAGCATCCCCATCATCGGCTCCGAGCTGTTGCTGACCCGCTGGCAATACCGCGAATGGCTGGAGAAACAGGTCTGTCAGATCCTGATGACCGATGCCGTCTGGAATGGCGGCATAGCCGAAACGCGCAAGATCGCCAACCTGGCGGAGACCTTCGGCGTGCCTCTGGTCTTGCACAATATCGCCGGCGCCATCTGCCACGCCGCCTGTATGCACCTCGGCGCCCATATCCCCAACTTGTATTACGTTGAATCAGTGCGCGCCTTCTATAAGGAGTATTTTGACGTACTGACCGACTTCAGGCCTACTGTAAGTGATGGCCATCTGGACATTCCCGCGGGCCCGGGCCTGGGCGTCAATCTGCGCGATTCAGCGCTGCAACGGGACGATCTCATCCGCGCAGTCTCCGACGGCGAGGGCTTGGCGCGCGGCCGCCGCGCCATGGGCGATCATTGGGCTGTCGAGGAGATCCGCTGAGGTTTGGCGAAGTTGCTAATGCGCTTGCTGATTCGCATTGCTGCGCCGGGGTTGCCACAGCATGTAGTAGAACAAGGCTGCGGCTGGCGCAAGAATCGGGAGGCAGACAAGCAGCGGCAGCCACAAGACTCGCGCCAATCCGCTATTCTCCCGACGGAGTACGACGACATAAGCAAGCACGGAAAACCCTGCGACCACAGTGACCCAAGGCAGGAACTCAGCCGGCGACATGCCCAGTTCGTCAAATATCATTTTCGCTTGCTCCTAGAAAGCTCGTCCACTGCAGTTGACAGGCGCGCCACCTTACCGGGCGCAAGAGAATAGTATACTTCGCCTTTATGTCGATTGCTCTTGATATTAAATATCTCTGTGCCCTCTGTGCCCTCTGTGGTGAATTTGCTTGCGTGGACTGCGCTGGTCGTACTGTTGTTGATCTTTACCACTCCCCACCCTAACGCGGCGTTTGTAAATACGCGAGTTTGTGCTATACTCTCCTCCACTTAGATGACAGTCGCTGCCGCCGGCGCTATGAACCGCTTATGAAGATGACATATTGTGACGATTTATTTCCGGTGAATCGAGCGCTTCAACCTTCACCTATTGTCTTTCAGTTGCGGGTGTAATCACTATGTTGTCGGGATCTTGCCTGACATTTAATCGCATAGTAGAATCGGTGACCGCTTACGGTTTGAGAGCGCTCTCAAAATCTAACTTGGTCTCTACAGGCGACATGCCTGAGACAACATTTACCTAAGTAATGGAGGAAACAGGAAATGAGAAAGTTGCTTCGCTTAATCCCGGTGCTGCTTTTGGCGCTGGGTGTCATGATTGCCGGAATCGGCGGCGTCGGCGCGCAGGACCAGCTGACTTTCAGCATGGTCAGCCACGGCGGTATCGGCAACCCCTTCTGGGTCGTCGTAATCAAGGGTATGGAAGATGCCTGTACGCTTCTGAACGCGGACTGTGCCTGGCTGTCTGACCCGGTAGACAATATTGATGATATGGCCGGTTATTGGGACGATGCCCTGGCGCGTAACAATGACGGTATCGGCACCACGGTTCCGAATCCGGAAGTTATCCGCGATGGCGTCAACCGCGCTGCGGAAGCCGGCATTCCAGTGATCGTCTTTAACACTGCCGATCCCAACGCCGGTACGCCGGACGCGCTGCCGACCCTCTTCTACATCGGCGCCAACGAATTCCTCGGCGGGCGTTCCAACGCCAACGCTGTGCTTGACGCTGCCGACATGGCCGGCGTCGAAATCGCCAAGGGCGTTTGCCCGATCCAGGAAGTTGGACACAGTGGTTTGGAAGCTCGCTGCGCGGGCGTCCGCTCGGTCTTTGAAGAAGCCGGCATCCCGCTGGATCAGCTGACCATCAATAACGATGTCACTGCCTCCGCCGGTACCTTCGCCGACTACTTCAGCGCCAACCCCGATACCAACGCTGTATTCAGCCTGGGCCCGAACCCGGCCAGCTCGCTGAACCTGTACATTCAGGAATCCGGTGTCATGGCTGGCGATATCTTCGCCACCACGCACGATACCAGCGCTGAGATCTATGAAATGATCCAGAATGGCTACCTGATCCAGGCGATCGACCAGCAGCCTTACCTGCAAGGTTTCGAGACGATCATGTGGCTCTACCTGAACAGCCAGTTCCAGATGGCGCCGGGCGGCGACATTCTGACCGGTCCTGGTGTCATCGACGGCGGCAACGTTGATGCCATCATCGAACTGACCGCTCAAGGCTATCGCTAAGCCGATTACGGCAATCGCAGTGGGTGGGGGAGAAATTCCCCGCCCATTTTGTTATTTGTTGAATTGCACGGAGGGGTCTGCCACGTTTAATTTGGCGCCCGCATAAACTATTGCTTATCGCCATTTAGACAAAGTCGAGAATTCGCTTATGATGCAAGCTTATATTGAAGGCAAACGCGAAGCTTCAACCATCGGCAGTCTCGTCACGCTACTGGC
>JAGWBC010000037.1:0-336 GCA_021296115.1 Anaerolineae bacterium
CAGCCCCTTCAAGCCGACCTTGGCCGCGGTGTAGGCCGTCACCGTCGGTACCGACAGCGCCGTGACGATGGAGCCGATGTTGATGATGCTGGCGTTGTCGCTGCGCCGCAAATTGGGCAGCAGCGTGCGCGACAAGATGTAGGGCGCGCGCAGGTTCACGCGCAAGATGTGATCCAGCTGTTCATTGCTGGTATCATCCGCCAGGGAAATCAGCCAGTCGCCGGCGCAGTTGATGAGTATGTCGACCGTCTCGCCATCAAGCGCGGCGCCGAGTTCAGCGACAGCCGCGTCATCGGTCAAGTCCAGCGCATGGACGCTCGACTGGCCGCCTAGCGC
>JAGWBC010000037.1:626-3958 GCA_021296115.1 Anaerolineae bacterium
ACCCCGCCTTCCTCTTCCCAGTCGTCGGGGATCTCCACGAAGCCGTTGGCATAAGCGCCGTAGGGGATGCCCCGCGCGCGCAGAATCGGCAGGGCGCAGCTGATGCTATCGGGCGTGCAGCAGTTGATCAGCAGCGCATCGGGCGGTGTCTCGCCCAGGCCCGCAATGACGGCTTCCAGGCTTTCGCCGCCGCGCAAGTCAGTCGAGCCGTGATCGTCCAGGGTCAGCGACAGCCAGGCGGTCTTGTCCCGCGCAGCCGCCGCTTGCAGGAAGGCGCGGGCTTCAAAACTGGTCGAGAGCGTCTCGCCCAAGACAATATCGACATAGGGCGCGAGCAGGTCCATCAGCTCGCCGAATTGGGCGGCGGTCTCGTCAAAGGACAGCGCAAATTCGTTGACATAGCTCGCTTCCAGCGGCGGCAGGCTGGCGGCGACTCTGACATCTGGTCGTCCGCAGTCGGCGCGGGCGGCTTGCGTCAGTTCGCCGGCAGTACGCGCCAATTCTTCGAAGCGGTCTTCGATGCCGGCGTGGCGCAGCCGGATACGCGTCGTGCCGTAGGTATTGGTGGTGATGACATCGGCGCCGGCCCGGATGTAATCGCAGTGGATTTCCCTTACGAGGTCGGCGTCTTCGTATACGGCGGCCACCGCCCATTCGCCGAAGCCGCCCTTGCCGCCGCGATTGACGATCTCCTGCCCCATGCCGCCGTCGAGGAGGATAGGTTTGGCGTTTGCAGTCATGGTCGCTCTTTTCCGTTGTTTCGGTTGAGCCGAGATTCTAGCATGAGTGCTTGCGGTCCAGGTAGTGGAACTACTAGACGGACTGATAAAGGTCGAGGATATTGTCTACGTTGTGGCGCCATACAGATTCATTCACCACAGAGACACAGAGAGCACAGAGGAAAAGCCTTTATTCTAAAGACGTCGACCGATTCATTACTTCAAATCAGGGGGCAACGAGCCATATTAAGCATTACCTTTGTGACCATTGTGGTGAAAATAACAAATTGAAGCGATTGCCGCGCTAAACTTATGTGGCGAGATAGAATATATGTGCTACCATTGACTGTGAACGACCTGCTGGTGTAATGCTGCGGACGATATTGGAAAACAGCGCAGCCAAGGCACGTGAAACTTTGCAGACTAGACCTTAGACCGCGAATCGAGGTTGACCATGCGGCAAATCGAATCGCTCTTGGCGCGGGAAGCGCAAACAAAAATCGAAGACCTTACTAATGCGGAAGTTAGTCCAAATGATACTTTTCCGCCTGGGAGCAAGCTCATCGTCGGCAACTGCGTAGACGTCATGCGCCCTTGGCCCGATGGCAGCATCAAGCTTACGGTGACTTCTCCGCCGTACGATAAGCTGCGCGACTACAATGGCTACGACTTCCCATTTGAAGCCATCGCCGATGAATTGTATCGCGTGACGGCTGACGGCGGCGTAGTCGTCTGGGTGGTCGGAGACCGCATCAAAGCCGGCCGCAGCTTGACCTCGTTCCGTCAAGCCATCTACTTTCAAGAGATCGGGTTTGCCGCCCACGATGTGATGATTTATCAAAAGAAGAATACGCCTTTCATGCGCAGCAACGCCTATACAAATGCCTACGAGATGATGTTCGTGATGTCAAAAGGCAAGCCGGCTACCTTTAACCCGCTCAAAGAGCCGACCCAGCGGAACGGTTACGAAATGCTGCCGCATAACAAGCTGCCGGACGGCATCAACAAGAAGGCGCTCAAGGAGCTCAAGAAAGAAAAGACGCGCACGAATATCTGGTCTTACGCCGTAGGTCTGGGCGGCACGACCAAGGACCGAATCGCCTTCCAGCACCCAGCCGTCTTTCCCGAAAAACTCGCGCTCGACCATATCCTGTCGTGGAGCAACCCGGGCGATCTGGTGCTGGACCCGATGTGCGGCTCCGGCACCACGGGCAAAATGGCGCTGCTGAACGGGCGGCGCTTCATCGGCATAGATATGTCCGCGGATTACATCGACATCGCCCGTCAGCGGCTTGCTGACTGCGGGTTGGCGGTCGCGGTCGAATCTTAAGGCTGAGGACGGGCCGCCCGCGCGCCAGTATATCTTTGCCACCGAGTACACAGAGTTGTAATGAGGGCACAGAGTCAAGGCTGTTGTTCGATCACGTCACAAAATCTGCCACCGAATCCAGATGGACACTGTGGCAACTAACTAGCGATTAGCCAACGATTCTCGGTATACACTTTTCTCAGTAAATCCAACAAGATAATGCGACAAAAAATAGGACGTTGTAGGGGCGATTCTGTGAATCGCCCGTTGTTATAATCATGGATCTTCGGGCGACACGCCTACAACTCGACCTTAAACGGAATTGTGCTCTGTGGCAACAGCCTGCTAGATACCCGCCTCTTTGCGATTAGCCGCGAAATCGCTACAATATCAGCATAGTCAGTCCTCAAGTGAAACGAGACCTGCCATGGAAGACGTGACCATTCCGACCCTGTATCCCATCAAGCAGACCCTGCCCCAGGGCGACCCGGTCGACATCGACCGGACGCTCGAGGCTGAGTTCGCGCGGCTGGGCCTGGCGGCTCAAGTGCGTGGCAAGCGCATCGCGCTCGGCTTCGGCAGCCGCGGCATCGCCAGCATCGATCATATCGCCGGCAAATTGGTGGCGCTGGTCCAAGCGGCCGGCGGTCAACCTTTCATAGTCCCGGCGATGGGCAGCCACGGCGGCGGCAGTCCCGAAGGTCAGATCGAGGTGCTGGACGGGCTGGGCATCAGCGAAAGGACGATGGGCTGCCCCATCCACGCCACCATGGAAGTCGTGAACACCGGCACAACCCGCGTCGGCATGCCCGCCTACCTGGACAAAAATGTCGCCGAAGCGGACGGGCTCATCATCACCAACCGGACGAAGGTCCACACCGATTTCCATGGCCCGCACGAAAGCGGCATCCTGAAAATGCTGGCTATCGGGCTGGGCAAAGAATTGGGCGCGCGCACCATCCACCAGCAAGGCACGGTCGGCCTGCGCGACTACATGCCTATCGTGGCCCAGCACTTGTTGCAGCACTGCAATTTCGTGGCCGGCTTTGGCGTAGTCGAGGACGGCTACCATGCGGTGGCGCGCCTGGAAGGCTTCGGCGCTGATACCGTGGTCGCGGGCGATCAGCGCCTGCTGCAGCTTTCGCGCGAGTTGATGCCGAGCTTGCCGGTGGACGATATTGACCTGCTGATCATCGATGAGATGGGCAAGAATATCAGCGGCGCAGGCATGGATACCAATATCATCGGCCGCTGGATGGTCGAGGGCGAGCCGGAGCCGGAATCGCCGCGCATCAAGCGCATCG